>NZ_JBVHWW010000053.1:19546-40299 GCF_055563995.1 Streptomyces sp. NPDC029164
CGGCCCCACCCCCGGCCCGCCCCCCCCCCCCCCCCCCCCCCCCCCCCCCCCCCCCCCCCCCCCCCCCCCCCCCCCCCCCCCCCCCCCCCCCCCCCGCCTCCCTCACCGCCCTGAGCAGCCTCAGCACCGCCATGCGCCACCGCATGCTCGCCCGCTGGCCCACACTTCGGCCCGTCCCCGCTCAGCGGCCGTGAGGAGCCACGGACGGCCACGACAGCCCACTCCGCGCGAAACCGTCTCCGCTCTGCCTACCGGCTACCGGCCCCACACCGGTTCCAGCGCCCGGCTCAGGCGCCGGAGCCACTCCTGCGCCGTACCCCGTGCCGGTGGGTGCTTCGCGCGGAAGGCCTCCCAGTCCACGGACCACAGCACGACGGAGTCCAGGCGCAGGGCGTCCGCGGCAGCCGTACGGCCCGGCGCGTGGCGGAACACCCCCCGCACGCGCCGTCTGCTCGCCGGTGGCCAACGGTACTGACCACCACTGACAGCGACGAAGGACGGCCGCCCGCCGCCGGCCGGCCGGACTACGGGGTGGTGCGCGCCGGGAAGGAGAAGGCGTAGCCGTGTGCGGTGAGCCAGGGCAGGTACTCCTTGAGCGCCGCGACGGTCTCGCTGCGGTCGCCGCCCCCGTCGTGGAAGAGGACGGTCGGCTGCTGGGGGAGCTTGTCCTCGACGGCGGAGATGATCGCGGGCAGGCCCGGCCGGCTCCAGTCCTTGGGATCCACGCTCCAGCCCAGCGGCCGCATCCCGCTGGCCGCGGCTATCGCCCGGCTGTCGGGGGTGAAGGCTCCGCCCGGCGCACGGTAGTAGCCGACGGGGACACCCGGTACGGCCTTCTCGATCATGGCCTTGGCCTGGAGTATCTGCTGCTGCTGGTAGGCGACGGGCTTGTGGTCCATGGTCACGTCGTGGTCGACGGAGTGGTTGCACAGCCGGTGCCCGTCGGCGGCGACCGCGCGCGCCAGATCCGGGTACTTCTGCACCTTCGTCCCGATCATGCAGAAGGTGGCCTTGACGTTGTTCTCCCGCAGCACCTTGAGGACCTGCGGCGTCCAGCGGGGATCCGGGCCGTCGTCGATGGTGATCGCCACGTCGCGCCCCGCGCCCTGGGCCAGCCTGGAGATGCCCAGGGGGACCCCGGCGGCGCCCTGGACGGATCCCGAGCCTCCGGAGCCTCCGGCGGCCTCGGAGTGACGGCCGGGGGCCGTGACCGGAGACCGGTCCGCCGAGTCGTCCGTCGCGGCGAGGGCCGGGGTGCCGGCTGCCGCCAGAATGCCGAGGACGGCCGCCGCCGCGGCGGATCCCGCCCGCAGACGGCGTGCGGAACTGGTGGTGATGCCCATGGACGCGCTCTTCCTTTGCGCTCAGCCCCCCGGATCTCGCGTTGCCGATCCAGGCTAGGTCATGCGTCCGGGCCCCTTCCTCGTCCGATCGGCCCCTTCGACGGCCCGCCCGGGGGAGCGGGGGCAGGCCTGGCCCCGTCCGCGCCCGGTCTGCGGGAGCCGCGCGGCGCACGGCGTCCCGTCGCGTGTGAGCAGTGTCACCGACCAGCCGTCGTGGGAGCGGTCGTCTCGATCTTCAGCGTGATGCTCGTGACGCTGGTCGGGCAGGCCCCCGGCCTGAGACGAGATTCCGGGCACCTGGCCCGGCCCCGGCCCGTAGGCTGCGGCGATGCGCGCTGGATCCGGTTTCCTCGACAAGCTCACGGGAAGGTACCGCTCGCTCGCCGTCGACTCGCTGCTCGCACTGGGCTACGCCGGCGCGGGCCTGCTCCTGGGGCAGGAGCCGCCGCCCGTCGGATGGCAGTCCATGGACGGGCTGGGGGCGGTCCTGACCGTACTGGTGGGTCTGGTCCTGCTCGCCCGCCGCATCGCGCCCGTCGGAGTGTTCGCCACCAGCAGCGCGCTGTGGATCCTCTTCATCGCCTGTGGGTACTGGCCGGTGATCAACTCGATGCCCCCGCTCCTGGGCCTGTACACGGTCGCGGCGACCCGTCACCTGCGCACTTCCCTCGTGTGCGCGGCGGTTGTGGCCGGCACGTGGGTGTATGCGGGACTGAGCAACGCCGACCACAGCTCCATGCCGACCGTCGTGGCCCAGGCGGTCCTGTTCCCGGCCGTGGTGTTCGTCGTCGGACGCGGATCGGGACGACTTGCCGAGCGGAACAGGCAGTTCGCCGAACTGACCTTCCAACTGCGCAGGCAGCAGGAGGAGATCGCCCGCCAGGCGCTCACGGAGGAGCGGGTGCGCATCGCGCGGGAACTGCACGACGTCGTCGCGCACCACATGTCCGTGATCTCGCTCCAGGCGGGCATGGCCTCGTACGTGTTCCCCACGAACCCGGCGGTGAGCCGGCAGGCCCTGGACACCATCGCCCATACCAGCAGGGAGGCGCTGGAGGAGATGCGCCGCATGCTCGTACTGCTCCGCGTCGGCCAGGAAGGGCTACCGGAAGAGAAGGTGAAACCGGCCGATGCCGATGCCGATGCCGACGACGGGCCGGGGGACAGTGGTGCCCACGCCCCGGCGCCCGGGCTGGACCTGCTGGACCGGCTGCTCGAGCGGGTGCGGGGCGCGGGGTCCGGGCCACCATGGAGGTCGTCGGTTCCCCCACACCCCTTCCGCAGGGCATGGCGCTGTGCGTCTTCCGCGTGATCCAGGAGGCACTGACCAATGTGCTCAAGCACGCGGGGCCGACCCGGGCGGACGTCACCATCCGCTACGAGAGCCGCGCCATCGTGGTGTCGGTCACCGATGAGGGAAGCGGCACCTCCCTGCCGGACACGGCGATCACAGCCGGCCACGGATTGATCGGCATGAGGGAACGCGCGAAGATCTACGGCGGGACGGTCACCGCCGGCCCCCGCGCCCTCGGTGGCTTCGAGGTCCGACTCGTCCTTCCGGCACCCCGGACGGGAGCCCGGCTCTAGCCGGAACCGGAGATCATCGACAGCAACAGCGCATGGGTCTCGGCGTCGGCGGCCACCACGAGCCCGCGGCCCGCCCGGCCGAGCGGGCCACCGTCCAGCCCCGTGACCACACAGCCGGCGGCCCGGCACACCGCGATCCCGGCGGCGAAGTGCACGCTTGCGGACAGGTCGCCGCCATCGGTGACGTACGCGGCACGCTTGCCGGCCGCGACCCAGGCCAGCGCCAACGTCGTGGACACGACCCGCGGCCGGAACCGCTCGACGAACCCGGCGTCGGCCAGCAGGTCCACGGCCCGGAATCCGGGGGCACCGGGAAACGGCGGATCGAGATTGACGTCCACCAGCCCGGTGGCGGCCGTCGGCGCCAGCAGCGCGTCGACCCCCGCGTGCCGCACCCGGGCGGTCTCACCATCGGTGAAGAAGACCTCGCCGCTGAACGGGTCGGCCACCGCCGCCGCCCCGTCGCGCAACGCCACATTGACGGCCACCAGCATGCTGCCGACGGCGTAGTTCAGCGTGCCGCACAGCGGATCCACCAACCACTCGCGGACGGCCGCGGCAGCACCTTGCTGTCCGCCCTCCTCGCCCAGCACCGCGTCAGCGGGCCGAGCGGCACGGATGACACCGAGGATCGCCTTCTCGGCCTCCACATCGGCGGCGGTCGCGAAGTCCCCCGCACCCTTGTCGATCCGCGCAAGCGGCCCGCCGTACATGCGGCGCACCACGTCGGCACCGGCACGTGCCGCGGCTATCGCGACGCCGGCATCATCAAGGCTCGTGTACGAGTCGATCATGCCCTGGAGAATATAGCGGTCACCCCACCGAACCAACGGGCTACCGGGCCGGCACGAAGGTACCGGCTGCGACGGCCCCGCCACCGCGGCGCCGACCAGCACTTGGCCGAGGGTGTGGTCCTTCAGCTCCACCCGTGACCAGCCGACGACCGCCAGGGTGCACCGTCCTTCGCCGCGTAGGCGAAGACGGCCATGTCCCTGGTTGCCTTTCCGCCGAGGACGTCCACGGAGTCCTCCCCAGTACCGCCAGCCGGCGCGCTCGACGCCGATCACGACCATGATCCGGTCGTGGTGGGCGCTCATGCCCCAGTCGGGGTTCGGGCGGTGCGAGGGCGCCCAGCGGCTTCCCTGTCGGACGCGTGCCGCTCGGCCGCCGGAGCCGGCGCCCGCCTAGGAGGAGTGCGTCAGGGCCTGGGAGATGATCCAGACGGCCCAGGCGATGGGGATGAGCGTCACGTAGGCCTGCGGCCGACGGAGCACCGCCGGGCCCGTGTCGAGGTGGGTGCGTCCCGGGGCGGGCGTCGACGGGGGAAGCTTGCTGAACTTCCGGTAGGCCAGCAGGTTCCACACGAGCGTGAACGGGTTGAAGATCACGAGGGAGAGCGGCCCCCACCATCCCAGGCACAGCGTCCTGGTGGTCATCTGCCGGACGACGGCTATTCCGCAGGCCCGGCAGAACGGTCCGTTCAGGTGCTCGAACTTCATCATGATGAGAATGCCCATGTGGGACCGGACCTTGAAGTCCTCGGCGGACTGACCGCCGCACGCCCGGCACGAGCGCGGCATGTGGCTCGTGGCCGCCGGGGCGCCGTAACCGCCGGGCACGGGCCCCTGGTTCCAGGGGGCCGGGCTCTGGCCGTACCCTCCGGCGGCGCCGTAGGGGTTGCCCGGCACGGGGCCCTGGTCGGACGCGTGGTGCTGCGGTGTTGCCATGGTGAACGGTTCTCCAGGATTGCTCGTGCGTGCCGACGCCATCCGCGGGCGGAAGTGTGTCGGGACGCGCCCGGGTTCTGCATGGGCGCCGTGCACAAGACGGACTCCCGGGCGTTGATCTGCCGTGATGTGATCATTGTGGGGGCCGGCCGCGGGGAACGGATGAGTGCGCGTACTCAGATCGGGGCGGCCGCGTGCTCAGACTCCCGCAAGGGCGGAGCCGGTACGGCTGGCAGGATGACCCCGTGGCTCTCATACCCGAAACCCGAAACCGTGCCGCCGCCGACCGGATCCGGACCCGTCTGGCGGCGGCCGCCGCGGCGTTGGTGGTCGTCGGTGCGGGACTGGGGCTCAGGGCCGTGGCGACGGGGAGCGTGGCCAAGTACGGCGGGGACGCGCTCTACACCGTGCTCCTGCTGAGTCTCGTCGTGCTGGTGGCGCCACGGATATCGCCCCTGAGGGCCGCCGCAAGCGCGCTGGCGGTCAGTTGCATGGTCGAGTTCCTCCAGCTCAGCTCGGTGCCGGCGGACCTTTCCCGACGCAGCACGGTCGCCCGCCTCGTGCTGGGTTCCACCTTCAACCCGCCGGACCTCTTGTGGTACTCCGTGGGCGCGGCAGCCGGATGGCTCGTCCACACCGCGGTGCGGTCCCTCCAGGCACGTCCTGCCCGGGTCCGCGACGCGACACGGACCTGAGCAGCACGTGCCGCGGGCCGGCCCTCAGGCCATCTCGTCGCGGATCACATTGCGGTGCTCCTCGTAGACGAGCCGCGCGTGGTCGTTCGGGAGCGCCGGCGTCGTGAGGCCGCAGGCACAGGTCACCACCGTGAGGTCGGACAGAGCGCGCAGGGTGTGGCCCTCGGGGCTGGTCCGGGTGGTCCCCGCCGGCCTCTCGTACCGGAGGTTGTGTGGGTAGTGGGGCGTGCGGGCAGCGGCCGGGGCGATGCCGTCGCTGGCGTGTTCGAGGGTGAAGCGGTGCTCGCTCATGGGTCCAGTGTCGTCTGCCGGACGCGGGTAACGCGCGCTCGCGCGGCGGGACACGGCGAGAGTGCCACGGGCCGCACCGCCGGGCGCCGCGAAGGCGCGCCGTCACCCGGGCCGTGCGCAGGCGGACGTTCCATGGCCCGCCGCGCGCGCCGCCCACGTGATCGCCTCACCCGAGAGGGTGCGTCCTCGAAGTGCTCCCTGCCCATGGGAACACCTCAAGGGCGTGCCCCGGCAGGTCAGGCGGAGACGAAGACCCCTTCGTGGGCGTCGTCGAGGACGAACCCGTTGTCGAACCTGACGCGGACCGTCACGTGGAGCTTTTGCTCCTGGTGGGCGATCCACTCGGCTTCCAGCGAGCCGACCTGCTCCTCGAGCTGCTTCCTGGTCCCCGCGGGCATCTGGTGGCCGAAGTCGTCGAGGAGCGACTTGAGCCGTACGTACTCGCGGACCTCATGGCTCGGTTCCTCCTTCTGGGGATCGTTCACCCGCTCGACGGTGCCCTCGATGCCCGAGGCCAGGGAAAGCGAGCCGGCGACGGCACCCGTGTCCGCCGCGGGGTCCTCGGCCGGAAGGACCGACCCGGCCAGCCTGAGGTCTGCTGCCAGCTTCACCCGCTGGCCTTGTTCGAGCGTCATGGATCCTTCATCTCTCCGGTCGGTCGGGCCGCGCCCCGTACGCACACGGTGGCGGCCCCGGGCGCTGCCATTATCCGGCCCGGCCGGCGGCGCGGAGGCGAGTGGCGGCCGCTTCGGCCTCCCGTACGACGCGGTCCGTGTCGACTTCGACCAGGCGGCCGCCGAGCTTCAGCGCCCGTCCGTCCACGAACACGGCGTCGACGTTCTCGGGGCGCCCGTTGAAGACGACCTGGCCGACCCAGTCGAAGCGCGGCGCGAAGTTCAGGGCGGCCGGGTCCACGACGACGACGTCGGCCCGCTTGCCGGGGGTCAGGGAGCCCACCCGGTCGGCGATGCCGAGGGCCTCGGCCCCGCCCAATGTGGCCATCCGCAGGACGTCGTGCACCTGCGGGAAGACGCCGGCGTCCGTGGCGCGGGCGCGTTGCAGGCCGATGGCCGTCTTCATCAGCGCGTGGAAGTCCGAGCTGTCGTTGGTCCCGCCGTCCAGGCCGAGCCCGACCTTGACGCCCCGCCGTCTGAACTCGGAGAGCCGCATGATGCCGGAGGCCAACCGCATGTTGCTCAGCGGGCAGTGGGCCGCCCGCACGTCGTGCTCGGCGACGGCGGCGATCTCGGCGTCGGTCAGGTGGATCGCGTGGTTGATCAGGAGCCGCGGACCCAGCGCGCCGATGTCGGTGAGGACCCCGATGGGATCGTCGGCGCGCTGCTCGGGGCGTTCCAGGACATGGGAGTTGAGCATGACGCCCATGTCCTGGGCGACTTCCCAGTGCGCGCGGTTGAGGTCCTGGACGGCCCGGGCCGCATGCGTGGCGACCTGGAAGGAGCCGAGCGGTACCGGGTCGACGAGTTCCTTCTTCACCTTCGTGACCAGCACCCCGTCGGGCTTGGGCGGGAACATCGCGTAGGTGAACCGCACCCCGGTGCCGGCCAGGGCCCGTACGTAGCTCTCGATGAGGTCGTACGAGAAGATGTCCACCCAGTCCACCAGCGTGGTCACGCCCGACTGGACGGCGTCGAGGGCGGCGAGTCGCACGAAGCTGTGGAGGGCGGAGGGAGTCAGCAGGCCGCGCTGGGGGTCGGTACACCCCTGGAACCAGCCGAACAGGTCGCGGTCGGTACACCCACCGCGGATCACCGCCTGCCAGAGGTGGGTGTGGGTGTCGACGAATCCCGGCATGGCCAGCTTGCCCGTGGCGTCCACCACCCAGGCGCCGCGCGGCGCCCGGAGGGCCGTGCCCACGGCGCTGATGGTGCCGTTCCGCATCAGGACGTCGGCGTTCGCGACGGCGCCGAGGGGGCCGTCGCCGATGGCGGGGTCCATGGTGAGCGCCAGCGAGGCCCCGCGGAGGAGGACCGTCCGGTCTCCCTGGACGGGCTGGTCGACGTGGCCGGACCGGACGGGCCGGCCGGGCTGGTGGGCGGGGTGGCCGCGGAGCGCGGGGCTGGCCGTGACGCCGAGGACGAGGGGAGCGGCGGCGGCCAGACCGAGGCCGGTGAGCAGATCGCGCCGGCTGGGGGCCGACGGCGGCGTGGGGATCGACTGCATGGCGTGTTACCTCCCGAGGGCTCAGAACGGAAGGCCCGCCCGGGCGACGCCGTTGCGGGCGTCGAGCAGTGGCGGGAGAGTACACGCAGCATGCCCAGCGAACGGCCATTCGATAGACGCCTGCGGAAAACATTTTCCGCTGTTGTCACTCCTGGGTGCGATGGTGGCGTGGGAGGCCGTAGAGCATTCTGGGGGCATGCTCGGTGGACTTCGCCCTGTTCGCCGCGCTGACCCACCCGGACGCCGGAGGCGCGGAGTTGGAGCTCTTCGCCGACTCCTGCGCGTGGAGCTGTACCTGAACGATCTGATCGTGGAACGCTTCAAACGCTCGCGCGACTGCGCCGGGGCGCGGCTCTTCCTCGACCGCCTCGGCCGGGTAGCCGCCGACCCGCGGGCCGCGGATCCGGCGAACCCGGTGGAGGGCGGGCTGGCGGATCTGATGCGCCGCACCTGCGCGGGCAGGAACACGGCCTGGCGGGAGCGGCTGACAGGGCGGCTGCCGAACGTGTTCGATGACGCCTTGTGGGAGGTCGACAACGTGGCCTTCGGCCGGATCCCCGATCCGGTGGATCGCATCGGCATGCGGCGCCGAGCCGGCGGCACCGTCTGGGCCGCACAGCTCGTCGAACGCGCCCTCGGTCTCGACCTGGCACCGGCCGTACGCGAACGGCCGGCCATGGAGCGGCTGCACGAGGCGTTCGCCGACGTCGTCGACCTCCACCACGACCTGGTCTCCTACCGGCGGGAGACCGAATACGAGCAGGAGGTCAGCGAACACGTCGTCGTGACCGCGCACTTCCTCACGACTCACGCGCTCGAAGTGGCCCTCCGCTCCCGTCGGTTGCTGCAGGAACGGCTCTCCCTGCGGGTCAGGCCCCGGTGCCGGCGAGTCGGCGCATCGTGTCCATGAGCTCGGGCGGCGGGGCGATGCTCATCGTCTTGGTCTCCTCGTCGAAGACGGTGATCGTGGTCAGGCTGCCCGCCCGCCACCAGAACACGCGCGGCGAGAGGCGTCCGGGACCGTCCTCGTACGCGCCGAGACCGAACTGGGCGAGATCGTTGACGGCCTCGCCGACGTGGCGGTCGGCGAGCGGATAGAAGACCAGGTTGTGGCGGTTCGGGACCGTCAGCAGGACGCCCTCGGCGGGAAGTTCGGGTCCGCCCGCGGCGCGTACCGCCTCCTCGAAGACGAGCGCCTTGCTGGCGGCGTACACGGAATCGCCGCCGATGATGTGGAGCACGGCGCCACCGGGCCGCTCGATCGTGTCGTAACCCACCGGCTCGGCAAGCAGGTTGGCGCGCGCGGCCGCGTAGAGCACATCGCGGTCCACCCGGGCGATGTCCTGGTCGTCCAGCAGGCGGACGCTGTCCGGGGTGTCGTACGCGATGCCCTCCAGCAGGTCGGTGGCGACGGGCCGCAGGTAGCCGAACTGGTGGGCGGCCTCCGGCGGTATGGACTCGGCGGCGGCCAGCCGCAGGTAGACGTTGCGCAGCGGGTCCGCGGCGGCGTCCGGGGCGGCGGGGGGAGTCTGGTCGGTCATGCGTGCTTTCCTTCGGCAGTGTGGTGGGGTCGGTCGGTCGCACCGAGCGTGGCGCGCCCCCGCTGCTGCCGTACGGCCCGGCGCGGCCGGGCTCGTGCACGGGGCGCGGGAGGCGGTCGGTGAGGAGCTTGCGAGCGACCAATGGCGAGGACCCCCCTTGCGGGGGTGCGTCCCTGTCTGTGGGTCAGGTCCGGCACCAAGCGGACACCGGCACCGTACCAGCGCGTTGCGGACGCCCGCGGTCCGGGGGGCGTGGAGTCTCCGGGTTCGCGCTGGTCGGCCATGCACGAGGCCCCGGGACGAGAGTCCCGGGGCCTGGCTGTGCACTTCGCTTGACCGTCCGGTTCAACGACAGAGCGGGCGTTGGGTCACGGCCACGGGAAATCGACTGCGGGGGAGCCCATTTGTGATGTCCCCACAAGACGCAGGAATGGTCTCCGGCCTTCGCCGGGACGATGGCCGACCTGACCTGCCCACAGGTGGAGGCGGCGGCCCTGGCCACGTTCGCCATGCGGCCGCTGTTCGAGGGGCTGAAGCTGTCCGGCGAGCTCGGTGTCCACGCCGAAGAGATCGAGAGCATGACGCGCTGGTTCCCGGAGCTCGTCGATTACGGGGCCAAGACCGGGCTCCAGCAGACGGCCTCGGGCCGGCGGACCTGGCGGAATGGCGCAAGGGCGGCGAACACGCTTCTACGAGCGGATGGCCCACGCCATGGCCGACACCGTGACCCGCTCGTTCACCGCCCAAGGAAGCTGACCGGACGCCGAGCCGGCCGGTGACCGACTGTCGTGTGCGGGTCTATTCGGGGTTGGCGGCGGTGGCGAGGGCGGCGGTGTAGCCGTGGGGGGCGGGGAGGTCGGTGAGCGTGTAGCCGGGGATGGTGGCGGGGATGGGGTGGGAGCTGACGTAGGGGTCGGTGAGGCCTTGGGCGAGCCCGTGGCCGGTGGCCTTCAGGGCGGCTTCCTTGCGGGTCCAGATGCGCGCGAGGGCATGGGGGCGTTGGGCTTCGGGGAGGTTGGTGAGTTCGGTGGTTTCTTTGGGGTGGAGGGTGTGGAGGACATCGGTGACCGTTTGAGGGGTGGGGGTCTGCTCGATGTCGATGCCGATGGGCCGTGTGCCGAGGGCGAGGTAGGCGAGGTCGCCGCTGTGGGAGAGGTTGTAGTGGAGGGGGCTGTCGGGTGTGTTGGGGCGGCCGTGGGGTCCGCCGCAGGTGGGGCAGCTTTCGCGGGTGAGGCGAATGCGTTGTGGGGGGAGGTCGAGGTAGGCGGCGAGGATGACGCGCAGGCCGAGGTGGGCGGCGAGGTAGCGGTGCCGGTCGGCGGGCTTGACCATGCGCTCGGCGCGGGTGCGTTCGTTGGTGTCGAGGAGGGTTGCCGCGGTGTCGACGGGGTGTCCGCCGAGGGTGTCGGCGGTGGTGTCCCAGGCCCAGACGATGGGGGTGCTGTCGGTGGGGGGCGGTCCGATGTGTGGTGGCTGGCCGCCGAGTTGATTCACGTGCTCGATCACCTGTCCGAGGGTAGACCAGGCGGCGGGCGTCCGGGCGGGGGGTACCCGGGCGGGTCCCGGGCGGGTCCCGGTCAGGTGTGGTCTCTGTCCGGTCGTTGAGCGCGCCTCTGCGGTGTGGGGTTTTGGGTGTGCGGGTGAAGGGGCGGTGCCCTGTGTGAGTACGGTCTGTTCATGTACTTGAGTGGAGCGGGGCACGAGCAGGGGCAGGGGCGGGGGCATGTCCTCGTGGTGGCGGGTGATGCGGCCGTGCGTCGGCGTGTGGTGCAGTTGGCGCCGAGTGCCAATGTCGCGGCTCTTGCGATGGTGCCGGGTTCGGTGTTGCTGGGCAGCGACGTGCCGTGTGACACGGTCTGTTTGGATGGGGCGCGTGACCCGAACACGGTGTTGACGCGGTTGCGGGCGGCTGCGGCGACGCGAGGGCCGTTGCTGGTCTACCTTTCGGGGCGGCTGACGGTCGATCGCCGTGGCGGCGGGCTGTGTTTCGCGCTGGCCGGGACGACGGCGGGAACGGTCCGTTACAGCGCGTTGCCGTGGGAGTGGTTGGGGGCCGAGCTGCGGGGGCGTCCGGCCGGGCTGACCACGGTGGTTGTCGACCTTGTTGCGGACAAGAGTGCGTGGCCGTTGCTTCAGGAGTACGCCGGCCTGCCGGTTTCCGGGTCGGCGGAGGTGTACGGGGTGGTCAGCCCGCCGGCCTTCGCCCCGGCCGCGGTGGGCGCTGCGGTGAGCGGCTATACCCGGCATTGGATTGCGCAGCTGCGTCGCGGGCCGGGCCGGCCGGCCAATGTGCAGGTGCACGCGCTCGCGGTTTCGGCGGCGGCGTTGCCCCCGGGAACGCTCGTCCTGCCGACCGCGCGGGAGCTCGGCATGCGCCCCGGCCCGCAGCACGAACCCGGACACCCCCCACAGGCGCACGGCCCTCACCGGTCACCACACCCCGAGCAGCCGCAGCAACCCGCAGCTCCACCGGTCCCTGCACCGGTCCCCGTACCGCGCTCCCTGCCGGTTTCGGGGTCGGGGGATCCGCGGCCGTTTATTCACGCCTTGGCTGTGGCGGGTCGTCATGGGGAGGCGGCCGGCATGGCCCGGGTCTGGGAGGAACATGTGCTGCAGACGTGCGGACATGCCTCTCCGGAGGCCATCGGGTGGGCGGAGATCCGCGCCGACCTGGCGCGCATGGCGGGTGATTTCCCTTCGGCGACCCGGCTGTGGATCGGCGCTGGTCAGGCCCGTCTGGCACGTCAGGGCGCCGGTGCTCTGGAGGTGCACGCCGCGGCGGCAGGCGCCCTGTACTGCTGGGCGCAGCTCAGGGACCGTGCCCTCGTGCTGGAGTTCGGGCCCGACCTGGTCGCGCTCCTGCGGGTTCTGCCGCTGCCGGACCCCCGTCATCTGCGTCTGGCCGAGCAGCGGCTGGAGGCGCTGCGCACCCCCGACCGCCCCGGCGCCCTGCACCCGTAGCCCCGGAACCGGACCGGATCCGGCAGCTCGGCTCCCGGGAACGGTCGCGTGTCGTGTCGTCAGTATTCGCCGTCGAGAGCTGTGGCGGATTCTGCTTTGAAGCATCTGGAGACGACTTTGAAGAGGAGCATGGGGTTGCCGGTGGCGGATTTCTTGCTGCCGGTGACGTGGAGAGCGAATTGCTCGGCGTTGTTCTCGGCGTAGATTTCGGCGTCTTGTGCCTGGCTGTTCGCTTTTCCGTCCTTGGTGATCTTCCAGCCGTTTTCGTTGAGCGCTGTGCGGAGGTTGGTGATGCCGGTGTCCACTTGTTCGTCGGTGATGTCGTAGACCGACCAGGGGTGGGACATCGAGAACAGGTCGTCGCCGTATTCGCGGCAGCGTGTGACGCTCGGGCCGGGTTCGGTCACCTTGCCCTTGACGCCGGCCATCTCGAGGAGGTTGCTGGAGACCTGCTTGGTTTTGGTGCGGGCCGGTTCGGGGTCCATGCGTGCCGGTGTGTAGTTGAGTTCTTTCACGTTGGAACACCCCACAGACAGTGTGGACAGCAGGCCGGTGAGGGCGACGGCGAGTGCGGTGGCCCTGATCGTCTTCGTGGTTCGGCGGGTGAGGCCGCCGGGTGCGGTGTCAGCCACGCTGGACCTTGTCATAGCGGCCGGCGACCACGTTTGCCTGGTTTTCGATGCTCAAGGAGTGATCTCTCCAGTAGTCGGTGTGGCTGTCGGCGTCGTTCGCCATGATATTGGCTCCGAAGCTTTCGTCGGAGGGCACGTTCGATCCCCAGACGGTCCCGAACGGCAGCATCTCCTCCCACCAGTCGGTGGGGCCGCCGAGACCGGCGACCTTCCCGCCCAGCGGTACCTGGTCGTCCAGGGTGGAGGCGGCCTGGGACCATACGTGGCCCTCGCCCGCGTCGAGGTCCTTGGCGTGCTCGACGAGCATGCCCGGGCTGCCGACCGCGATCATGTCGTCGGCGCGCAGGTCACCCGCGTTGGACGCGGCGCCCAGGACGGTGCTGCCGTAGCTGTGGCCGATGATCGTGGTGTGGCTCTTCTCGTCGCCGCCCTGGATGTTCTCCAGGCCTTGCATGAACCGGTTGAGATCGGGGGCGGCGGTCTCGGCGTAGTGCTTCTTCATGGCCTCGGGGACGATGCTCTGTGGGGCGTCGTATCCGATCCAGGTGATGGTGGACACGTTCTGGCCGGGGGCCATCGCGTGCGTCTCCTTCCACAGCTCGCTCATGTGGTGGATGTAGTCGTTGGTCTTCGTGATGTCGGTGTAGGTGCCGGGGACGAACACCGCGGTGTGGGCGGCGGTGTCGGGATTGCCGTTGGCGACGATCGCCCGGCCGCCGCCGCTGGTGTCGAAGCCGAGAAGGTACGCCTCGGGCAGGCCTTCCTTGCCGGTGGCGTCGAACCGGTCCTGGATGGCGTTCATGCCCTTGAGGTTCTTCTCCAGGAATTCCTTGTCCTTGGCGTACTTCTTGTCCCATTCCGACCAGGCCGGGTTGAGGACCACCGCCGGATAGTCCCGCCCGGAGGGAACGTACTTCTGCGGCTGCGGCGGGATGGAGTTCAGCCGGAGCTGGAATTCACCGTGCTTCTCGGCCAGCACGGTGCGGTTGGCCTCGTCCCGGATCACCGACGGCAGCCCGTCCAGCGCGCCGACCTGCGCCGCGTTCAGCGACAGGTACGCCGACTGCTCGTCGGGGGACAGGCCCTTCCACCAGTCGGCGTTCGCCGTCGGATCGCTGCCCTTGGGCGGCGGGGGCTTGATGTGGTCGAGGTAGTCCTTCGCCCCCGCACGCACCTCGCCGGTGTCCGCCTGGACGTCGGCCCAGTCGGAGTCGGAGACGACGAGATCGTCATCGGCTTTGAGGCGTCGCAGGCGGGGCGCCCACTGGGTGTCGGCCTCGGTGGCCTCGGCGACCGCCTGGGCGATCCGGTTGGCTATCTCCACCGCCTTGCCGAAGTTCGGATTGGGGTGGATGTTCGCGGCCTGGCGCTCCAGCGCGCCCGCGAGGTCGTTGGCGTCCTTGGTCGGGTCGATGACGTTCCCCGACGGCTTGCCCTTGGCGCTGCCACTGACGGTGCCGCCCTCGGGGAGCTTGCCGTCCTTCTCCGTCCCGCCCGGCGGGTAGCTCACCGAGCCGTCGGCGCCTACGGAGAACTTCTGCGCCTCGGCGTCACCGACGGCCGCGTCCAGTTTCCGCTTCGCCTCGGTGAACGACGCCGCGAGCGCGTTCAGGGAGGTCGCGGCGAGACCGCACTCGACCTGCGTGTAGTGGAAGTTCTGGGCCAGCCCCCGCAACTGGATCAGGGCCTCCTCCACGGCCTTCCCGGAGAGTCCGGCCCGCAGCCGGGCCGTGATCTGGCCCTCCGCGCTGCCGTAGGCGTGGTCGGCCATCGCACTGACCGACTGGTAGCCGTCCGCCGCCTCCGTGAACTCCGCCGGCCGCAGCGCCTTCAGGGTCGCGTAGTCCATCCCGCTCTCACCGGCCCCCGCTGGTGCCGCCGGTGGCGGGCGTGTCCTTGTACGTGTCGTTCATGCGGGCGAAGTCACCGCGCAGGGTCTCGTCATTGGCGACCTGGCCCTTGCCCGCCGAGATCATCGGCCCCTGCAGCGTCGTGCACTTGCCGACCAGGGAATCGAGATACGTCTTCCACGACGTGTACAGCTCTCCCTGGGCGGCAGCGCTCTCCACGCCGGTGACGGCGGCGCCCTTCTGGCCGGTCTCGAACTCGGTCAGCGCCTTCCTGACGGCGGTCACCAGCTCGCCGACGTCCTCGCTGCCCTTCTTCCAGACCGCCAGGTCGGACTTGAGGTCCTCACCACCACCCCCGCCGCCACCGCCGTCGGGTGCGGCGCTCGCCAGCCGCATCTGCGTGCCGGCCGCGGTGCTCTGCTTGAGCCCTGCCCACTCCGCGTCGAAGGACGTCATGCTCACCCGAGAGCCCCCGTAACAATCTGCGAATGCAATGATCGAACGGTCATCCTACGAGTGCCCCGGCGCGGCCGGCCCACCACCCCCGGCTGAGTGACGGTCACCTCCCGCCACCCGGCCATCCGACCGGTATGTCCCCGTTGGCCCCGGCACGCGCCCCGGTCAGGCCGACCCCGCCCCTGCCGCACCGCTGCTTCAGGACCGCTCGGGGTCGCCTGGGGCGCCCGTACCGCCGTTTTCGCGGCCCCTCACTCTCACCCCACTCTCACCAGACCTTCACAGCTGCCCCTCACGACAGCCCTCGCCCACCGTCAAGGCCGGGCTCGCGGCTGCCTTCACGGCCGGTGAGTCAGGTGCGCGGAGCTGGGTGGGGCGGGGGGGCGGGGCGGTTATGGGGTGTGGCGGAAGCGGCTGCGGTATTCGGTGGGCGTGGTGTTCAGTTTGCGGCGGAACGCGCGGATGAGGGTGTCGGGGGTGTTGAAGCCGCAGGCTGACGCGACGCGTTCCAGGGTGTCGTCGGTGGATTCCAGGTGGTTGCGGGCCACCTCGACGCGGGCTGCCTCGATATAGGCGGCCGGTGTCGTACCCAGCTCGGTTTTGAAGATGCGGGTGAGTTGCCGTTCGCTGACGTGGGCGTGCTCGGCGAGGTCGGTGACCGTGAGCCGGCCGGCGATGTTGCCGGTGATGTAGTGGCGGATGTCGTCCATGCGCCGGGTCGCGGAGAGCGGCTCGATCGGGACGCTGAACTGGCTTTGCCCGCCGGGACGCTTGAGGTACATCACCAGATGTCGGGCGACGCGCAGCGCGACCGCCTCGCCGAAGTCCTCGGCGACCAGCGCCAGCGACAGATCCAGACACGCGGTGATCCCGGCTCCGGTCCACACGTCCTGGTCGCGGATGAAAATGGGGTCGGCGTCGACCTCGACGGCCGGGTGGTCGGCGGCGAGCTGCTGCGCGGTCGACCAGTGGGTGGTGGCACGTCTGCCGTCCAGGAGCCCTGCGGCCGCCAGCAGGTGCGCCCCCACGCACACCGACGCGATGCGCCGGGACCTGCCCGCCAGCTCCTTCACCCAGTGCACCACGGCCGCATCGGTGACGGCATGGACACGCGACTGGCCGTCGACCTCGACCGAGCCGGGAACCATGAGCGTGTCGATACTGCGCGCCGCGACCTCCTCGAAGGTCAGGTCGGGCAGGATCCGCACCCCGGCGGACGTGGTGACCGCCTCCATGCTCTCGGCGGCCAGCACCACGTGGTAGCCCTGCGCGCTGCCGGTCTCCCGCCGCAACAGGGCGAAGACCTCCGGGGGACCGGTGACGTCGAGCAGGTCGACGCCGTCGAAGAGGAGCACGACGAAGAGCCGGTTCAGGCTGCTCACAGGGAAGTCCGTCCAGTCGGGGCCGAAGCCGAAGCCGAAGCCGAAGGCGCGGGTGAAGTGGTGGCACGACACCACGGCGGTGTCGGTATCTGCAAGTTACGTGACATTGCCGTCATGCGGGCGGGGTTCGTAGCGTGGGTGGTGCGCCACCGCTTGTGGCGCCATCCCTTCCCTTTCCGATACGCGAACCGAAACGGTGCGGCATGTCTTCGACGACCCTGCGTGAACTGAACGGCTTCGACCAGAGCCCGGCCTCCCTGGCCGCGGCGACCGTGGTCCTGATCGACTACCAGAACACCTACACCCGTGGAGTGATGGAGCTGGAGGGCTGGAAGGAGGCGCTGGACGCCGCCGTCGAGCTGCTGGCCCGGGCCCGGGAGGCGGGCGCGACCGTCGTCCACGTCGTCAACGACGGCGGTGAGGGCACCCCGTACGACATCCGGGCCGAGATCGGCCAGATCCACCCGGCCGTGGCGCCGGCCGAGGGGGAGCGGGCCGTCGTGAAGACCACCCCTGACGCCTTCCACGAGACGAACCTGGGCGAGCTCGTCGACCGTGCCGGGAACACCGACCTGGTCCTCGCCGGGTTCATGACCCACATGTGCGTGCAGTACACGGCGGCCGGTGCGTTCCTGCGGGGCAACCGGCCCACCGTGGTCGCGGACGCCTCGGCCACCCGCCCCCTGCGTGCCGCCGGCGTCGAGGTGCCGGCCGTCCAGCTCCACCACGCGGCGCTCGCCACGGTCGAGGACCTGTACGGCGTGGTCGTGCCGTCCACCGCGGCCCTGACCTGAGCTGACCGGCCACCCGGTGAACTCGACGGGCTCGGTGCCCAGTCGGGCGGACAGTGCCCGTGCACAGCGGTGGGGTGTGGACGGCGGGGCGGGTCGTGCGGCCGGTGGCCGACACCCCGCCCGTGCCCGTGGCCGTCGTACGGGGGCTGGCGGCCACGGTTCATGCCGGGCCGGGGTCGGCTGCGCTGCAGGCCGGCCGCCCCGCACCGGTCGTGTCGTCAGGAGCTCGGGTCGGGCTCGTCCTGGCCGCATCCGGGGGCGCGTTGACCGTTCAGCCGGCCGAAGAGCCGGTTGTCCAGACACTGCGTCAGATACGGCACGCCGTCGGTGTCACCCGAGCCGCGCGCACTGCCCAGCATCCGCGCCGCGAGACTGCGGTGCGTGGACTTCCACCGCTGGTGCCGTTCCTCCAGCCCGCCCAGCGCCGTGTGGAAGAGGTTCCAGTCCGTCCAGCTGAGACGAGCTCTGCGGCGAAGGTCGAGGTACGCGTGCGTGACCGTGTCATGGCCCGCGTCCTGCGCCTCGGACCGTACGGCCGGAACACTCGTGAACGCCTCGGATCCCAGACGCTCCGTGTGCGGGAGGCCGCACAGGATCTCGAACCGCTTGTACTGCTCGGACTGAATGGCACTCGCGCCCTGAGTGAACTCCCGGAACCCGTGGAAATGCTCCGGCCGCATCGTCGCGACCAGCCTGAACAGCGCCGAAGCCCGCTCGAACGAGGCGGCCGCCCGGTCCACACACGCGGCCGCCGGCTCCAGACACCCGTCGCGCAACGCCGCGATCGCCGCCCGCATGTCCTGCGCGATCGCCGTGAACACCATCTCGTGAGCTTGCAGCGCACGCATGAAGAAGTACTCGTCGTGCAGCACGTACACGGGCTGCACCGTCACCTCGAACCAGCGCCCCGCATCCGTCGCCGAGGGCCGCGGGAGCAACTCGGCGGCCCGCGGGCTCAGGTCCTCGACGTCCAGCCCGTCGTCGTCGTGCGCCACGAACCGCAGGGCGTGCCGCAGCCGCTTGCGCAAGGTCACCGCCCCGGGCCGGTCCCGGTCCGGTCCCGCGTCCGCGTCCGCGCCGGTGTCGCGGTCTGCCGGTTCCTGCGGCAAGGCCGCACTCCGCGTCTCTGCCAGAGGTTGACCAGCGGGACGAACCAGGCCCCGACCGCCCAGCCGGTCCCGGTGCGCAGCCGGTCCGGTGCGAGTGGCCGTTCCGGATCGCCCTGGACATGTGGGCCGTCTGCGTACCGGCCCCGGCTGAGGCCCCCGCCCCGGCGCAGGCCCCCGCCCCGGCGCAGGTCCCCGCCCCGGCTCCGGCCCCCGGGCAGCCGGCCATGCAGGCCAAGCCGGCCAAGGCGGCGTTCTGGCCGGTGGGCCTGTGGTGGGGGCCGTTCGTCACCTCGGGAGTGTTCAACCAGTACACCGTGTGGGCGTACGACCGCGCCGAGTCGATCCCGGACCTGCGGGACGCCGTCGTCCAGCTGATGGTGGGCGACGTCCTCGACCTCGCCGCGGCCGCCGCCGCGATCCACTTCACCGTCCGCCTGACCGCGATGTACCGGCGCCACACCCCCTGAGACACCGCGGGGCCGCCGTGCCGGCGGGGGTCAGGGCCCGCGGCCCGGTTCCTGCCCGGCGTCACCACGGGCCCGCATCGACAGGGGCGGGATCCTGCCGAGCACCACCAGCCGGTGGCGTACGGCCATCACGGCCACCGCCGTCGCGGCGATGACCACCCCGCCCAGCCGCAGGATCGCGTCGTAGGCCTCCTCGGGCGGCCGCTGCGGCGTCATCGCCGAGATCGCCGCCGCCGTCCCGGCCAGCGCGATCGCACCCAGCGTGACCAGGAACGTCAGCAGCACCCCCGAGGCCTCACCGGCCCGCTCCGGCGCGACGACCTGCTGCGTGGCCACGCTGGAGAAGGTCCAGCCCAGCCCCAGCCCCAGCCCGCACCACGCGAACACCGGCACGTACAGCCACCAGGCGCTGACCTGCGCCAGCGCGCACATCCCCGTGCCCGCGACCGCCCCGGCCAGCGCCATCACCGCGGTCGGCCGCATGTACCGGGCCAGCCGCGCCCCCAGCGGTCCGCTGAGCGCCACGAGCAGGGCCGGGGCCAGGAACACCGTGCCCGCCAGGAGCGGCGAGAGCCCGCGTACCCCCTGCAGGTAGAGGGTGGCGAGGAAGACGGTCACGCCGTAGCCCATGTTCGAGAGCGAACCCATCCCGGTCACCAGGACGTAGGGGACGTTGCGGAACAGCCGCAGATCGATCAGCGGGTGCCGGGCCAGCCGCTCCCGCACCACGAACAGCGCGCCGGCCACCACCGCCACCGCGAAGAGCCCGAGAGTACGAGCACTCGCCCACCCCCAGGCGTCCCCGCGCTCCACGGCCAGGGTGAGCGCGGCCAGCGCACACACGACCAGCGCGCAGCCGGCGAGATCCAGCTCGCGCGGCGCCGACGCATCGCGCGAGTCGGGTACGTAGACGAGAGCGGTGAGCAGCGAGAGCAGAGTCAGCGGCACCATCAGCCAGAAGATCCACCGCCAGCCGGGCCCCTCGGTGAACCCGCCGCCCACGAAGGGCCCGAGCGCGGTCCCGATGTTCGCGACGCCGAACACGGCGCCCAGCGCCCGCGCACGGGACTCCTCGGGAAAGGTGTTGGTGATCACGGACACCGACACCGGGAAGACGAACGCCGCGCCCACCCCCTGCGCGATCCGGGCCGCGACCAGCCAGCCCAGTCCGGGAGCCAGCGCGCAGCCCACCGAACCGGCCGTGAACAGGGCGGTCCCGGCCAGCAGGGTGCCGCGCCGCCCGAAGACGTCCCCCACGCGGCCGCCGATGATGAAGAAGCAGCCGATGGCCAGCATGTACGCGGACAGGGTCCACTGCGCGGCCGAAACCGTGACGTCGAGCTCCGCGGCGATACCGGGAAGGGCGAGGTTGAGGGCGAAGAAGTCGAGCTGGATGCAGAACAGGGCGACGGCGACCGCAACGAAGGCCCCGGTCCTCCGCGCGGCCGCCGAAGACCCAGCGCGCATGAGGGCGTTCCTCTCTGCCGATGCCGCCGGCACACCGCCCACGGCCGCACGCATGCCCTCGTCCCATTGTGGAGCGGCCCGCCACGGCCCGCAGTCCGGCCACCACCACAAACCAGAACCACACCGGAGCCGGGGCGGCAGCCGGGGCCGCACCGGGGCCTGCTACAGGAGCCGGGGCCGGGGGGGGGGGGGGGGGGGGGGGGGGGGGGGGGGGGGGGGGGGGGGGGGGGGGGGGGGGGGGGGGGGGGGGGGGGGGGGGGGGGGGGGGGG
>NZ_JBVHWW010000054.1:0-39848 GCF_055563995.1 Streptomyces sp. NPDC029164
GCCTCCCCTCCCCCCCCCCCCCCCCCCCCCCCCCCCCCCCCCCCCCCCCCCTCCCCCCCCCCCCCCCCCCCCCCCCCCCCCCCCCCAACGGCGCCGCACGGGCCCACTGTGCCTCACCGGTATCCGGCCCTGCGGACCGGCTTCCTGGGGCGCTGCCCCAGACCCCGCTCCTCAAACGCCGGAGGGGCTGATTGGGGCGGCTACGCGAAGACGACGGTGCGGGAGCCGTTCAGGAGGACACGGTGCTCGCTGTGCCACTTCACCGCGCGCGCGAGCGCCTGGCACTCCACGTCCCGCCCCACCGCCACCAGCTGGTCCGGGGTCACCTCGTGGCCCACCCGCTCGACCTCCTGCTCGATGATCGGCCCCTCGTCGAGGTCCGCCGTCACGTAGTGCGCGGTCGCGCCGATCAGCTTCACACCGCGCGCGTGCGCCTGGTGGTACGGCTTCGCGCCCTTGAAGCTCGGCAGGAACGAGTGGTGGATGTTGATGATCCGCCCGCTCAGCTCCTTGCACAGGGTGTCCGACAGCACCTGCATGTACCGCGCCAGCACCACCAGCTCGACGTTCTCCGCGCGCACGAGCTCCAGCAGCCGCGCCTCCGCCGCCGCCTTCGTCTCCTTCGTCACCGGGATGTGCACGAATGGGACGTCGTACGAGGCGACCAGCTCGGCGAAGTCGGTGTGGTTGGAGACCACGGCCGCGATCTCGACCGGCAGGGCGCCGATGCTCGAACGGAAGAGCAGGTCGTTCAGGCAGTGGCCGAACTTCGACACCATGAGGACGATCCGCATGCGCTCCTCGGAGCGGTGGATCTGCCAGTCCATCTTGAACGATTCGCCGATCGCGGCGAAGCTGGCGCGCAGCTTCTCGACGGTCACCGCGGGCTCGGCCTCGAAGTGCACCCGCATGAAGAAGAGTCCGGTCTCCCGGTCTCCGAACTGCTGGCTGTCCACGATGTTGCAGCCGGTCATGAAGAGGTAGCTCGACACGGCGTGCACGATGCCCTGCTTGTCGGGGCAGGACACGGTCAGGACGTACTGGGGCTGGGGCTGGGGCTGGGCCGGGGCCTCGTTGTGCGGGTCGCTCATGACCGCACAGCCTTTCACACCGCGCGGGTGAGGATCCTCAACACTTCCAGCGAGGTCGGACGGACGTCCGGGTCGTCCCCGTCCGCCTCCGCCAGCCGTACGTGCGCCTCGCGGGCGGCGCGTACCGCCTCGGGCCACGCGTGGTGCTCCAGGTAGGCGGAGACCGGGGCGTCGGGCCCGATCTGGTGGAGGATGCGGAGCACCCGCAGCACCGCGAGGTCGACGAGGGCGGCCTCCTGCGAGTCGCGGAAGATCGTGCCGACGTACTTCTCGGCCGACCAGCTGTCGAGCCAGGTGTCCTCGACGAGCCGGTACACGGCGTCGGTGACGTCCCCGTACCCATCGGCGCCGGTCAGCCAGGTGTCCTCGTGGAAGGCCGGGTCGGAGAGCATGTGCAGCGCCGAGCGCACGTTGCCGCGCCAGCGCCACCACGGCATGTCATTGAGGGGCATGCCGCCCATGGTGGAGGAGCGGCCACCGCGACGGGAAGAGTTCTTCGAACCTTGGGCGAATGTCACGCTTTCGATCGTACGTTCCGGTCAAACGTGATCTTCAGGCGCCTGGGGCGGGAGCCGCACCCCCGCAATTCACCGGGGCGTCACCCGATGTTGTGTCCATCTCACTCGACAGTTACCTGCGGGGCGGAAGTGTGCATGGACATGGCCATATCGCGACGCGCAGCATCCTTGTCCCGCACCTTCGTGGCAACGGCGATGGGTGCTTGCCTCGTCGCCGGCTGCGGGGCGCTCCCCGGAGGCTCGGGGGGCTCCGGGGACACCATCACGGTCATGACGTTCGCCCCGGAGGACACCAAGGCGACCAACATGCCGGGCATGACCGGCATGGCCAAGGCGTACGAACGCTGGGTGAATTCCAAGGGCGGGATCAACGGGCACAAACTACGCGTACTGACCTGCAACGAGAAGAACACGGCCACCGGCGCCGCCGACTGCGCCCGCAAGGCCGTCGCCGAGAAGGCCGTCGCCGTCGTCGGCTCGTACAGCCAGCACGGACGCGCCTTCATGGCCCCGCTGGAGGCGGAGGGCATCCCCTTCATCGGCGGCTACGGGGTCTCCTCCGAGGAGTTCCAGTCCCCGCTCTCCTACCCCGTCAACGGCGGCCAGCCCGTCCTCATCGCCGGCGCCGGCCACCAGCTGAGCCGCGCCTGCGCCCAGGTCGCCCTCGTCCGCCCCGACACCCTCGTGGGCGACGCGCTGCCGGTCCTGCTCAACGCCGGGCTGCGGGCCAACAAGATGGCCGACGCCGCCGACATCCGGGCCGCCGAGGACTCCGCGGACTTCGGGCCGCAGGCCCGGGAGGCGCTCGCCCACACCACCGGCACCGGCAAGGAGAAGGAAAAGGACAAGGGCTGCGTCACCGCCGTGCTCGGCGAGCGCACCGAGACCTTCTTCGACGCCTTCCGCCGGACCGAGGCGCAGCGCAAGAAGCCGCAGATCTCCTCCGTCCTGGGCAGCGTCAGCCAGTCCCTTGTGGACCGCACCGGCGGCAAGGAGAGCCCCTTCGAGGGCGCGTACCTCACCAGCTGGTACCCGGTGGGCTCCGATCCGCTCTGGACGCCGATGCGGAACGTGGTCGCCGAGCACGCCTTCGGCGACGACAACGTCGACCCCGACGACAGCGGGGCGCAGACGACCTGGATCGCGTACACCGTGCTGAGCGAGATCGTGAAGCGCTTCAAGGAGGACGAGGAGATCACCGCCCGCATGGTCAAGCGGGCGCTGAACGAGTCCCAGCCCGTCAAGACCGGCGGTCTCACACCGGACCTGAGCTGGCGCTACCAGGACATGCGCGCCGTCGCCGGCTTCCCCCGCATCGTCAACGGCCAGGTCACCTTCCAGATCGTCCAGGCCGGACGGCTCGTGGCACAGCCGGGCGAGCCGCCCCTGGACATGACCCCGACCCTGGTGCAGGCGCCCCAGACGGCCTGACGCTCAGAGCTGGGACTTGTCCCGCTTGGTGAGGCCGTACTTGGCCGCGATCGTGTTCCACAGGGTCGCGGCCGACTCCTTGGCCTTGGTCGCCTCGCCGCTCGACTTGTTGGCGTCGGCGGCGTTCTTGGTCGACTTGGCCTTGCCGTCCTTGCACTTGTCGTCTTCCACGTCGTCCGCCCAGGCGGCGTAGCTGTCGTCGGCGTCCGCGGAGGACTGCCAGGCCTTGGTGAGGGCCGCGGACAGCTTGGCGTTGTCCGGGAGCTTGTCCAGCTTCAGCTCCTGGAGGCGGGTGACGAGTTCCTCGCGCTGGCGGGCCGCGTCGCGCAGGTCGGCGGCCGCCTGGCCGAGGTTGCTACAGCCCTTGATGTCCTCGACGGCCTTGATCACCGAGGCCCGGCTGTCGTTGCTGTCCGCGAGGAGCTTGTCCAGCTGGACGGCCTGCGGGCGGGCGGGGTCGACGGGAGCCTCGCCGCCGGGGGCGGCGGAGGCGCCGCTCGCGGCCGGTGCGGCGGGCACCGCGCCCGGGTCGTTGTTCTGCGGCTTGTCGTTGCTGAGCAGCGAGCCGACGCCGAGCCCGACGACCGCCAGGCCGATGACCACGGCGGCGATGACGCCGGGCGAGACCCTGCGGGGTGCCTCCGGCGGCGGGGGCGGGGACGGGGCGTACTGCTGCTGCGGGTGGGGCTGTACGGGGGGCACGGGGCGCTGCGCGCGCGGCGGGTAGGGGCGCGGCGGCGGCTGGCGCAGCACGGGCTCCTGGACGGGCGGCAGGTGCTGGGTGTGCCCGGCGGAGCCGTCATCGCCGCGGAACAGGCCGTCGAACCCCTCCACGGCACGGTCGTCGCCACGGTCGCCGGGCGCCGGCGGCACGGGCGGAATGTACTGGGTCGCGGCCTCGCCGTGCGCGGGGCCGGCCGGGACGGGCGGAATGAACTGCGTCGCGGCCTCGTCGTGCGCGGAGGCCGCCGGCACGGGCGGAATGTACTGGGTCGCGGCCTCGTCGTGCGCGGAGGCCGCCGGCACGGGCGGAATGAACTGCGTCGCGGCCTCGCCGTGCGCGGGGCCGGCCGGCACGGGCGAGATGTACTGGGTCGCGGCCTCGTCGTGCGCGGAGGCCGCCGGCACGGGCGGAATGTACTGGGTCGCGGCCTCGGGCAGCGGCGGGTACCCGTAGCCGTGCGGATCCCCCGGGCCCTCGTAGCCGGGCCCGACCACGTGCCCCGGTGCCACGTGCGGGTACCCGTACGCGGGCCCGGGCTGCGGCTGCTCCGGGTACACCGGATACCCGGACGCCTCGTCCGGACCCCACGGGGCACCCGGCTGGGGGGCACCCCCTTGTCCGCTCTGCGCCACCGGGACTCCTTCTCCGACTCGCCCGACCCTACGGAACCGTCGGTCACGCTACCCGGTCACGCACCGCCACGGTGAGACCACCCGTCAATCCCAGCCCCTCCCCACCCGGCCCCGCCGGCCCCAATCCAGCCCCGCGCGGCACCATCCAGCCCGCCCAGCATCATCCAGCGCCGCGCGCACCATCCAGCCCCCCAGCACCATCCAACCCCGCGCGGCACCATCCAGGCCCGCCCAGCACCATCCAGCGCCGCGCGCACCATCCAGCCCCCCCAGCACCATCCAGCGCTGCCGCGCACTATCCAGCCTCGCCGGCGTTTGAGGCGCGGGGGTCCGGGGGCGGCGCCCCCGGCAACGGACCCGCTGCCGGCCCACGGTCCGGTCAAAGAACGGGGCGCCGCCCCCGGACCCCGCGCCTCAAACGCCGGCGAGGCTGGATTTGCGACGGCCTGCACCGCAATGCGCGGCGCAGCCGGAGACGGCGGCGCAGCCAGAGGAAGCGGCGCAGCCAGAGACGGCGGCGCAGCCCAAGACGGCGGCGAGGCCGAAAAGGGGGGCGGCGGCGCTGAGCGTCAGGCGACCCTGGCTTCGAGGCGGGCCCCGAACTCCCGTACCGCCGCCTCCTCCCGGTACGGCTCCAGCCGCGTCCGGAAGTCCTCCAGGTACTCCGCCCCCCGGTTCGACCGCAGCCCCTCCAGCAGTTCCGCCGCCTTCGTCGCGGTCTGGCAGGCCTGTTCCACCTCGCGCTGCTGGACCTGCGCCGCCGCCAGCAGCAGCAGCCCGATGGCCCGGCGCCGCGCCTTGCCCGCCGGGAGGCCCCGCAGTGCCTCCTCCGCCCGCTTGCCCGCCGCGTCGGCCTGCCCCAGGTCCCGGTGGCAGTGCGCCAGCTCGTCCGCGAGGTACGCCGTGTCGAAGTGGCGGATCCACACCGGGTCGTCGCCCGACTCCGGTTCCGCCCGCTCCAGCGCGCTCACCGCCCGCGCCGACAGCACCGCCGTGGCCCGGGTGTCCCCCAGCAGCGCGTGCCCGCGCGCCTCGGCGGCGTAGAACATGGCCTCGACGCGCGGGGTGACCTGGCCCCGCGTGCCCTCCTGGGCGGCCCGCGCCAGCTGCGCGATCTCCCTGGGGTTGCCCAGTTCGGCGGCGAGGTGGCTCATGGACGCGGCCAGCACGTACCCGCCGTACGCCCGGTCGCCGGCCGCCTGGGCCAGCCGCAGCGCCTGGATGTAGTACCGCTGCGCCAGTCCGGGCTGGCCGGTGTCCACGGCCATGTAGCCCGCCAGCTCCGTCAGCCGGGCGACGGCGGCGAACAGCGCCCGCCCCACCGGCTCCCGGTACGAGCCGCCGATCAGCCCGGACACCACCGAGTTGAGGTAGTGCACGACCACCGGCCGGACGTGCCCGCTGCCGAAGCGGTGGTCGAGGTCCTTGAGCGCCTCGGTGGTGGCCCGTACCGCCTCGACGTCCGGCATGCCGACGCGCGAGCCGCCGCTGCGGGCCACCTGGGTGTCGGCCCCGGTGATCAGCCAGTCGCGGCTCGGCTCGACGAGCGCGGAGGCCGCCACGCTCGAACCCACCAGGAAGTCGCGGCGGCCGACGTCGCTGCGCCACAGCTCGCAGACCTGCTCGATCGCGCCGATGACGGTCGGCGAGAACTGCAGGCCGACGCCGGAGGCGAGGTTCTTGCCGTTGGCCATGCCGATCTCGTCGATGGTGACGGTCCGGCCGAGCTTGCGCCCGATCGCCTCGGCGATGATTCCGGGTGCCCGGCCGCGCGGCTGCTGGCCGCGCAGCCAGCGGGCCACGGAGGTCTTGTCGTAGCGGAGATCGAGGCCGTGCTCCGCGCCGCACATGTTCACGCGCCGGGCGAGCCCGGCATTGGAGCACCCGGCTTCCTGGATGAGCGCCTGCAGCCGTTCGTTCGGCTGGCGGGCGACGAGAGGCCTGGCTGCCATGAAAACCCCCTGCTGACCGCGGGTGATCCGTTGGAATGATCACTTCCCGCCTGATGTGCGGAGAATCTTCCGCTCTGCGTCGTGTCGCTACCCAACTCCAGCGCCCCGGCCTCCTACGCGCCCCCACGCGTGCATCAGTGCGCCCCGTATGCAGGATCGATGCTCCGTCCACCCGCTGGTTTACGCCCGTAACCCCGGGTGACCCGGGGAGTTGTGATGGGCGTGGAAGAGACCATCGGAGTCACGGAGACCGCACCCATCCCCAAGCAGCGCGGCGAACTGCTGCTGGACCATGCCGTGCGGTACACGGAAGAACGGCACTGGGACGTCTTCGCCGGCACCTGGCTGGAGCCCGGCGACGGCCGGGAGCTGTGCTCCTGCGGAGCGGCGGACTGCCCCGCGCCCGGAGCACACCCGGCGGTGAAGGACTGGGCGGCCCAGGCCACGGGCAGCGCGGTCCAGGTCCGGCGGGTCTGGGCGAAGCACCCGGAGGCCTCGATCCTGCTGCCGACGGGCCGGACGTTCGACGCGCTGGACGTGCCGGAGTCGGCCGGCTTCCTGGCGCTGGCGCGGCTGGAGCGGATGCAGCGCACGCTCGGGCCGGTCACCCTCACGCCCGACCACCGGATGCTGTTCTTCGTCCTGCCGGGCGCCGGCGTCAAGATGGCCGACCTCGTACGGAAGCTGGGCTGGTCGCCGACCGGCATCGACCTGGCGGCGCGCGGCGAGGGCGAGTACGTGGCCGCGCCGCCCACCCGTTTCGGCGGCCGGGGCGCGGTCCAGTGGGCGCGGCGGCCCACGCCGGCGAACCGGTGGCTGCCGGACACGGAGGAGCTGATCGACGCGCTGGCGTACGCGTGCGGGAGCGAGGCGGCGGCGGACCGCAAGCGGCGCCAGGCCTGACGGCGTGAAGTTCATGATCGGAAAGTCATGACATAAGTAACCGCTCGGACCTCTCCCCCTCCTCCTATGGTGAGGAAGGAACGACCAACGGGGACGCAAGAGAGGCAGGCGCATGCCGGACCAGGGCGATGCGACGGGTGGAACGTACGGGACGGGTGGCGCGGGAACCGCGCCGTCCGCCGTGCGGGTGGAAGGTCTGTGGAAGCGCTTCGGCGAGCAGGTGGCCGTCGCCGGGATCGATCTGGAGCTGCCCGCGGGCCAGTTCATCGGTCTGGTGGGCCCGAACGGGGCGGGTAAGACGACCACGCTGTCGATGGTGACCGGGCTGCTGCGCCCGGACATGGGGCGGGTGTTCGTCGCGGGGCACGACGTGTGGGCGGACCCGACCGAGGTGAAGGCACGGATCGGGGTGCTGCCCGAGGGACTGCGCCTCTTCGAGCGGCTGTCGGGGCGTGAACTGCTCGGCTACATGGGCCGCATGCGCGGGCTGCCGGGCGAGGAGACCGACAAGCGGGCGACGCAGCTGCTGGACGTCCTCGACCTCGCGGGCTCGCAGCACAAGCTGGTCGTGGACTACTCGACGGGCATGCGGAAGAAGATCGGCCTGGCGGCCGCGCTGCTGCACAACCCCGAAGTGCTGTTCCTGGACGAGCCGTTCGAGGGTGTCGACCCGGTGTCGGCGCAGACCATCCGCGGGGTGCTGGAACGTTACACCGCGTCCGGTGCCACGGTCGTCTTCTCCTCCCACGTGATGGAGCTCGTCGAGTCGCTGTGCGACTGGGTGGCCGTGATGGCCGCCGGCCGGATCCGCGCCGCCGGCCCACTGGCCGACGTACGGGGCTCCGCGCCCTCCCTCCAGGCGGCCTTCCTCGAACTGGTCGGCGCGCACGGGCGCGACGCGGCCGGGGACGCGCTGGAGTGGCTCGGCGGCGGCTCCGGGACGGTCACGCGATGACCTCGCCCGCCTCGCCCGCCACCCCGGCCACGGATGCCACCGGTACCGCTGTCGCCGGCACTGTCGCCGCCGCCGGCGCCCTCGCCCCGGCGGCCGCTTCCGCCACCTCCGTCGCGACGGTCCCGCTGACCCCGATCTTCGTCCGCCTGAAGCTGTCGCTGCTGCGCAACGGCCTGAAGGGCTCCTCCAAGCGCAAGGCCGCCT
The DNA here is from genome assembly GCF_055563995.1 of Streptomyces sp. NPDC029164. NCBI lineage: Bacteria > Bacillati > Actinomycetota > Actinomycetes > Kitasatosporales > Streptomycetaceae > Streptomyces > Streptomyces sp. NPDC029164. The sequence goes on from NZ_JBVHWW010000054.1 coordinate 8,411, forward strand.
ACTTCTCCACGCTCGCCTTCGCCCTGCTCGTCGGCTTCTTCCTGACGCTCGGCCTGGCCCTGCTGCGCGGGAACGCCCACGCGGGCACGGTCGTCGTCCTGCTGGCCGCGATCCTGGCGCTCGCCTGGGCGTTCATGCCGCTGTTCTTCCCCACCGGGGACGAGACGCTCGACCCCAGCCGGCTCGTCATGCTGCCGCTGCGCCCGCGTCCCCTCGTACGGGCCCTGTTCGCGTCCTCGCTGGTCGGCATCGGGCCGCTGTTCACGCTGTGCCTCGCGGCCGGCTCGGTGATCGCCGTCGCGCGCGGCGCCGCCGCAGCGGTGGCCGCGGTGGTGGCCGCGCCGCTCCTGCTGCTCGGCTGCGTGGCCCTCGCGCGGGCGGTGGCCACGGCCAACGTACGACTGCTGACCAGCCGCAAGGGCCGTGACCTGGCCCTGCTCAGCGGCCTGCTGATCGCGGTGGGCGGGCAGCTGGTCAACTTCGGCAGCCAGCGCCTGTTCCAGGCGGGCGGCCTGTCGACGCTGGAGCCCGTCGAGGCGGTGGTGCGGTGGCTGCCGCCGGCGACCGCCGTCGGCATGGTGGACTCGGTGAGCGAGGGCGCGTACGGGGTGGCGGCCGCCCAACTGGCCCTGACCCTGGCCGCCCTGGCCGGCCTCCTGTGGTTCTGGGAGCGGGCCCTGACCCGGCTGATGGTCACGCCGGACGGTTCGACCATCGCGGCCGCCCGGCCGGCGAAGGAGCGGGGCGCGGGCGGCTTCTGGTCGCTGCTGCCCGCCGGCCGGACGGGCGCGGCCATGCAGCGCACCCTGCGCTACGTCGTCCGCGACCCGAAGACCAAGGCCTCCTGGGTGACCGCGCTGGCGATCGGCCTGATCGTCCCGGTCTTCAACGCCCTCCAGGGCACCGGATCCGTCTACCTCGCCACCTTCGGCGCGGGCATGCTGGGCATGCAGATGTACAACCAGTTCGGGCAGGACACCTCGGCGTTCTGGATGGTCGCGCAGACCATCTCCGGCACGCGCGAGGCGTACGTGGAGCTGCGCGCCCGCGCCGCCGCGCTCGCCCTCGTCACGGTCCCGTACACGATTCTCGTGACCGTGGTCACGGCCGCGCTGACCGGCGACTGGAGCGCCCTTCCGGCGGCCACGGGCGTGGCCCTGGCCCTGCTCGGCTCGATGCTCTGCACGGGGGCGCTGGCTTCGGCCCGCTTCCCGTACTCGATCCCGTCGGACGGCGCCTTCAAGAACGTCGTCCCGGGTCAGGCCGGGCTGGCCTGGTCGGGCATCTTCGGCGGGCTGCTCGCCTCGACGGTGATCTGCGCCCCGGTGATCGCCCTGACGATCTGGCTCAACGTGGCCGACCACCGGGACGTCTCCTGGATCGTGCTCCCGCTGGGCGTGGCCTGGGGTGCGCTGGCCACCTGGGCGGGCCTGCGGCTGGCGGCCCCGACGGTGGCGCGCAAGCTGCCGGAGATCCTGTGGGCGGTCAGCAAGGGCTGACGGGCACGGGCTCACGAACGGCGAACGGGCCGGCCTGCGCTCCCTCTCGGGAGTGGAGGCCGGCCCGTTCCGCGCCCGGGATCCGGCCCACCCGGCGGCGAGCAGGGCGAGCGCCCCGAGGGAGCCGGCGAACCCCCCGGCGTGGCGGAGGTTCTGCGGGTACGGCATCACCCGGCGGGGAAGCCCTTCCCGGCGGCGGCGAGCACGAACCTGACTTCCATGCGCCGCAGTTCGGCGTCATCGCTCTTAGCGAAGGCCCTGCCGGGCCCGTTACGAGGCCTCGGCCTTGATTCCGTCCAGGAAGGGCTCCAGGGCCGCGCGCCAGGCCGTCGGCTGGTCGTAGTGGAGGTAGTGGCCGGCGTCGGGGATCTCCGCGTACTGCCCGGCCGGGAGGACGCGGACCATCTCCTGGGCCTCCGCCCGGCCCAGCTCGCCGTCGAGGCCGCGGACCACCAGCGTCGGGCAGCGGACCTTGGCCAGCTCCTCCCAGTGGGCGTCGTGGACCCAGGTCTCGCGGGCCGTCAGCATCTCGCGGCGGGAGAAGAGCGGGCGCCAGCCGTCCGGGGCCTCGTGCATGACCTCGGCGAAGAAGGCCCCGCGGCCTGGATCGGGGCGCTCCACCCGGGGGTCGTCCTCCCCGAACCAGCGGCGGGCCGCGTCCTGGGTGGGGAAGGGCAGGGGCCAGCGGTGGAACCAGTCCTCCCATTCCTGCTGTGAGGCCGCGCCGAGGGCCGAGGCGCGCATGTCGCAGATGACCAGGGCTTCGACCAGGTCCGGGCGGCGGGCCGCGAGCTGCCAGGCGGTGAGGGCGCCCATGGAGTGGCCGATCAGGGTGACGGGGGCGAGGCCGAGCTGCTCGACGGCGGCCTCGGCGTCGGCCACGAACGCCTCGCGCCCGAAGGAGGTGTGGACGTCGGGGCCGCCGGGCGGGCGGTCGCTCTGGCCGTGTCCCCGCTGGTCCAGGGCCACCACGCGGCGGTTCTCGCGGAGCCAGCGGGCGGTGCCGGACCAGTGGAAGGCGCGGCCCATCAGACCGTGCAATAAGAGCACCCCGGGGCGGGGGTCGGCCTCGGCGGCCGTTTCGCGGAACTCCCAGGCGGCCAGCCGGACGCCTCCGGCCCCTGTCACATCGACGCGCTGTACCACCGCAGATGCACCCCCTTCACTCCCCGCCAGACTATCGAACCCGTATTCGAAAACAGGGTTCTCGCCTACAACACCGCTCTTTCGAGTGACCTTGCTCAAGGATTGGCCGCCGCTGCCGATGGAGATCCTTTCAACAGGGAGGCGGGCCGCTCGGGGAAGACGGTCCGAAGGGGAGACCTTGAGAGCTCGGGGCTCCGGGTCACAAGGGGAGGACCGGTCCCGGTGCCGCGAGGCACCGGGACCGCCCACTTCCCACCAGTCCAACGAAACGAGTCGACGCCGGCAACGAATAGGCGCCGGAGCGCGTGACCGCCTGCGCCGAGGTCGCGGAAGCCGTCCGGGTCGTCGAGGTCAGCGCTTCGCCACGAAGACGTGGGAAGCGACCTCCGCGTCCAGCTCGGCGGCCTCGCCACCACTGCCGACCAGCACCCCGCCCGGGGACTCCGTCACGCTCACCACCGAGCCGGGCTGTACGCCCGCCCGCCGCAGCGTGTACATCAGCTGGGCGTCCGTCTGGATCGGCTCACCGATCCGGCGTACGACCACGGTCTTGCCCTCCGCGCCCGGGTCGAGCTCGGACAGGCTGACCATGCCGTCCTCCAGGAACGGGTCCGCCTCGGCCTTCTCGCCCAGCTCCTCCAGCCCCGGGATCGGGTTCCCGTACGGCGATTCGGTCGGGTGGCGCAGCAGCTCCAGCACCCGCCGCTCCACCGCCTCGCTCATCACGTGCTCCCAGCGGCAGGCCTCGGCGTGCACCTGCTCCCACTCCAGGCCGATGACGTCGACGAGCAGGCACTCCGCGAGCCGGTGCTTGCGCATCACGCGCGTCGCCAGCCGCCGCCCCTCCTCGGTCAGCTCCAGGTGGCGGTCGCTGGCGACGGCCACCAGGCCGTCCCGCTCCATGCGCGCCACGGTCTGGCTCACCGTCGGGCCGCTCTGGTCGAGCCGCTCGGCGATGCGGGCGCGCATGGGGACCACGCCTTCCTCTTCCAGCTCGAGGATGGTGCGGAGATACATCTCCGTGGTATCGATCAGTCCGGACATTCGTGCCCCTCGGATTGCGTGCGCTGGCCCTGCCCCCAATTCTGACGCATCGGGCCGACAACCGTCCCGTGCCGAGGGTCAAGAGCGGTCCCGGACATCTCGTGGCGCCCGTATTGACAGGCCGTTGGTCCAGACCGCACGGTGAGCGGCGGACACGGACGCACCCCCACCTCCGGAAGGGCCATCGTCGTATGAGCGAGAGCAAGCTGGCCGGTCAGTTCTTCGACGCCGCCATCGGTCTGCTGGAGCGGGTGCGGGACGAGGAGGCCCCGCACATCGCGGAGGCCGGCTCCCTCATCGCCGACGCCGTCGCGGGCGGCAACCGGCTCTTCGCCTTCGGCGCCGGGCACTCCTCGCTGCCCGCCCAGGACGTGGTCTACCGGGCCGGCGGCATGGCCCTGATGAACTTCCTCGCCGTTCCCGGCACGGTCGGCATCGACGTCATGCCCGCGACCCTGGGCAGCGCCCTGGAACGGGTCGACGGCCTCGCCGGCGCCGTCCTGGACAGCAGCCCCGCCTCCGAAGGCGACGTCCTCGTGATCATCTCCCTCTCCGGGCGCAACGCCCTGCCCGTCGAGATGGCCATGAACGCCCGCGCCATCGGCCTCAAGGTCATCGGCGTGACCTCGGTGGCGTACGCCACCGAGACCAAGTCGCGGCACGTCTCCGGCGGCTTCCTCAAGGACCACTGCGACGTCGTCCTCGACAGCAAGATCGCGGTCGGGGACGCCGAGCTGAGCATCGACGGCATCGACGCGCCCTTCGCCCCCGCCTCCACCGTCGTGACCAGCGCGATCATGCAGGCGGTCATGGCCGCCGCGGCCGGCGAGCTCGCCGCCCGCGGGATGGTGCCGCCGCTGCTGCGCTCGGGCAACGTCGACGGCGGCCACGAGTGGAACGGCCGGGTGATGCAGGAGTACGGCGACCGGATCTTCTTCCGGCACTGACCGGGCGGTCGCCGCACCGGCACCCCGTTCCTTACGACTACACCGGCGACCCGAAGTTCCTCGACGACCTGCGCACCTGGGCCCCGGCCCTGGCGGACGGCCGGCTGCCGCAGCAGAAGGCCACGCTGGTCGTCCAGGTCAACTCCGACGTCGACCGCGGCGGCTCGTACAGCACCACGATCGGCCGGGCCGTCACGCGGATCGTCCCCCCGGACCACCTGTGGCCCCTGCCCTCCCCGTCCCAGATCGGCGAGAACCGGAAGGGGAACGGAAACGGGGACCGGCACTAGGCCGTCGGGGGCCCTCCCGCCGCCAGGTCCAGATCGGCGGCCACCCGGGCCGCGACCTCCTCCGCGTACTCCGCGTCCGCGCGCTCGAAGGCCACCCGCGTGGGCCCGCGCACGAACGTCAGCGCCCCCAGCGTCCGCCCCCGGCTGCGCAGCACCGTGCACAGCACGTGCGCCGCGCCCTCGGGCCACTGGCGGGCCCGCGCCCACTCCGCGTCCGCCTCGCCGCGCGGGGCGGAGGTGCGCACCGAGCCGATCCGGTCCAGGGCCTGGAGGGCCGGATGCCCGGCCGTGTACCGGACCGGGATCGACCCGGGCCCCGGCAGCACCGGCGGGGAGGCGGCGGACCGTACGAGCCTGCGCCGCTCGGGGTCGGCCGCGGGATCCAGTACGTCCAGCAGCACGTGCTCGGCGAAACCGGCCAGGGCGAAGTCCAGGCGTACGGCGGCCGCCTCGGCCGGGTCCTCGCACTCGGCGGCGGCCCGCCCCGCACGGTGCAGCTGGTGGGACCGGAACCGCAGCTGCGCGGTGTCCAGCTGCTCCTGGCGGGCCTGGGTGACGTCCTGGAACAGCCAGCCGACGCCCAGCGGCACCGGTTCCTCCGCGAGCGGCGAGGCCAGCCGCAGGAACCCGCACCGCCAGCACCTGCGCCGCACCCCCTCGGCGGTCCGCACCGACACCCACATCTCCACGGGCGCGGGCGGCGCCCCCTCGGCGAGCACGTGCTGGAGCGCGCCTTCGAGTTCCTCCACGCCCTGGGTGAGCAGCTCGCCGAGCGGGCGCCCGAGCAGCGCGGTGCGGCCGGTCCCGAAGGCGCGTGCGGCGTGCGCGTTGACCACGGCGGGCCGCAGGTCGACGTCGACGAGGACGACGCCCCACGAGGCGTCCTCCATCAGGGCCTCGCTCAGCGCGATGGACCGCTCCAGGTCGATCTGCGCGTGCACCTCGCTGAAGGCGCAGTACACCCCGGCGGGTTTCCCGTCCGCACCCGGCACCCCGGCGGACTGGGTCCGTACGAGGACGCGCCCGCCGTCCTTGGTGACCAGCGCGAACTCGTGCACCTGCCGGCCGGGCACGTGCTGCGCGGCCATGAGTCTGTCCTGCACGTCGTGCGCGTCGGCGGCTCGCACCGCCCACCCCTCGAAGCCCTTGCGTCCCACGGCCTCGCCCGCGGACCAGCCCAGGATCCGCTCGGCCTCGCGGTTCCAGTGGGTGATCACGCCGTCGGCGTCGAACGCGCACAAGGCGGCGTCCATCCCGTCCAGCAGCGCGGCAAGCAGATCGTCTGCGGTCTCGTTACGTCCGGAAGCAGTCACCTGGCACCCCCAGCAGGTGTTCGCGTGTGCGGCACGTCGGATCATTCAACTGGAACGTGACGCAGCCCACACCGCTTTCCGCGGATTGGGTACGGGAAATCCGGTCAAGTGCCGCCGAAGAGGATGCCGTGGGCGCCGCCCTAGCCCGCCGGGAGGGGGAAATAAACAGTTGTGGCTGTCGCGACGCCTGCCTAGGCTCGGACGTACACGAGAAGGGAGGTGGTTGCCGCAATGTACGGAAACCGGACGCGTGAGGTGGCTGCGGGCTAAGCGCCCGTCGTCGCACGCACCCAGTGCGGTGCCCGGCGGGATCGCCAGGCGCCAATCCACAGCAGTCACCCGACCCGCGGGCTCGCCGGTACGTCCGGCCGGCTTCTCTCACTGCAGGAGAGAGACCCAGAGCCCGCGGGTCGCCTGCGTTTGCCGCTCCCGCTCGGGGTGAGCAGGGCCCCGGCGGCCCAACCGCCTCAGCGGGCCCTCCCGAGCCCTCCCGCACGGCGCCGCACGGCTACGGGCAGAGCCGCTCGACGCGCCACTTGCCCTCGTCCAGGACGTAGCGCAGCCTGTCGTGCAGGCGGTTCTCGTGGCCCTGCCAGAACTCCACCGTCTCCGGGACCACGCGCAGGCCGCCCCATTCCGGCGGGACCGGGACCTGTTCGCCCTCCGGGTAGCGGGCGTCGAGCTCGGCGTAGCGGCGGTCCAGTTCGGCGCGGGAATCGATCACGCTGGACTGCTCGCTCGCCCAGGCGCCCAGCTGGGATCCGTGGGGGCGGGAGCGGAAGTACGCCGCCGTCTCGTCGCGGCCGATGCGGGCCGCGGTACCGGTGACGATCACCTGGCGCGAGATGGGGTGCCAGGGGAAGAGCAGGGCGACGTGCGGGTTCTCGGCGAGCTCGCGGCCCTTGCGGGAGAGGTAGTTGGTGAAGAAGACGAAGCCGCGCCCGTCGAACTGCTTCATGAGCACCGTGCGCGAGCTGGGCCGGCCGTCGGGGGTGGCCGTCGAGACGATCATCGCGTTCGGTTCGAAGAGGTGCGAGTCGGCGGCCTGCTGGAACCACAGGGCGAACTGGTCCATCGGATGCTCGGCGAGGGTCTCCTCGAGAACGATTTCCGAGCGGTACTGCTTGCGCATCGTGGCGGGGTCAATGTCCTGATCGGTCACGCTGGCCATCCTGCCGCAGCCGGGCCGGTGGCGGTGTGCCGTATGTCACGCTTCCGCAGTCGAGGCGGAGCGGCCAAAATCTTGGGGCCGGTCCGAAGGTCCCCGCGCGGGTGACCATCGGCCGTGCCGGGCATCAACGGGGATGACCGCGCCGGACCGCGAGTCACGCCGGGAGCCGCGCGTGTTCGCACTATCTGAGGAGCCGCCTGATGTCCGACTTCGTACCCGGGCTCGAAGGGGTCGTCGCGTTCGAGACCGAGATCGCCGAACCGGACAAGGAAGGCGGATCGCTCCGCTACCGCGGGGTCGACATCGAGGATCTCGTCGGGCACGTCTCCTTCGGAAACGTCTGGGGCCTCCTGGTCGACGGTGCCTTCAACCCCGGCCTGCCCGCCGCCGAACCCTTCCCGATCCCGGTCCACTCCGGTGACATCCGCGTCGACGTGCAGTCCGCGCTCGCGATGCTCGCCCCCGTGTGGGGTCTGAAGCCGCTGCTGGACATCGACGAGCAGACCGCCCGCGACGACCTGGCGCGCGCGGCCGTGATGGCGCTGTCGTACGTCGCCCAGTCCGCCCGCGGCCAGGGCCTGCCGATGGTGCCGCAGCGGGAGATCGACAAGGCCGAGTCCGTGGTCGAGCGGTTCATGATCCGCTGGCGGGGCGAGCCGGACCCGCGGCACGTCAAGGCCGTCGACGCGTACTGGACCTCGGCCGCCGAACACGGCATGAACGCCTCCACCTTCACCGCGCGCGTCATCGCCTCCACCGGGGCGGACGTGGCGGCCGCCCTGTCCGGCGCCGTCGGGGCCATGTCGGGGCCGCTGCACGGCGGCGCGCCCTCCCGCGTGCTCGGCATGATCGAGGAGATCGAGCGCACCGGCGACGCCGTGGCGTACGTGAAGAAGGCCCTGGACAAGGGCGAGCGGCTGATGGGCTTCGGGCACCGCGTCTACCGCGCCGAGGACCCGCGCGCCCGCGTGCTGCGGCGCACCGCCAAGGAGCTCGACGCGCCGCGCTACGAGGTGGCCGCCGCGCTGGAGAAGGCCGCGCTGGAAGAGCTGCACGCGCGCCGCCCCGACCGCGTGCTCGCCACGAACGTGGAGTTCTGGGCCGCGATCATGCTGGACTTCGCGGAGGTCCCGGCGCACATGTTCACCTCGATGTTCAGCTGCGCCCGTACCGCCGGCTGGTCGGCGCACATCCTGGAGCAGAAGCGCACGGGCCGCCTGGTGCGGCCGTCGGCCCGCTACACGGGCCCGGGCCGGCGCAACCCGCAGGAGATCGAGGGCTACGCGGACATCGCCGCGACCGCGTGAGCGCGTGAACGGACCCCTGCGGGGCGCCGCATCCCGATACCGGGGTGCGGCGCCCTGCCGTTTGTCCCTGCCGTTTGTCCCTGCCGTTTCCCCGGCCCGGGCCTCAGGACAGGGCGGCGTCGAGGATGCGGGACCACTGGGCCACCACGCGGGCCCGGCGGGCCCTGTCGTCGGTGAGGACGTTGGCCAGACCCAGGCCGCGCGCCATGTCGAGGAGGCCCTGCACGGTCTCCCGTACGCCCGGCACGGACTCGTCGGCGCCCAGCAGCTCCACGGCGATGCGGTGGGTCTCGCGGCCGACCCGGGCCTCCAGTTCGGTGACCCGGGGGCGCAGCTGCTCCTCGTTGGAGGCGGCGACCCACAGCTGGAGCGCGGCCCGGAAGAGGGTGCCCGTGTACAGGTCCACGAGCGCCTCCACCACCGCCGGGCGGGCGGCCGGGCCGGCGTGGAACAGGTCGCGCAGGGCCGTGGAGCGTTCCTCGGCGACGTACTCGACGGCCGCGGTGAACAGGTCCTCGCGGGTCGGGAAGTGGTGCTGGGCGGCGCCGCGCGAGACGCCGGCCCGTTCGGCGACGACGGAGACGGTGGAACCGGCCCAGCCGTGTTCCGCCAGACAGGACACGGCCGCCTCCAGGAGGTGGCGGCGGGTGACGCGGCTGCGCGCCTGCTTGGGACCGGCCGCGCCCGTCGCGCTGCTCACAGCGCCCATGACGGTTCCCGGCGCTCGAAGCGGGCGGTGATGCCCTCGCGGGCCTCGGCGGACGCGAAGAGCTCCCCGGACAGCTCCGTCAGGCGGGCGCCGTCGCAGTGCAGGGCCTCGCGCACGGCGGCGGCGGTCAGCGCCTTGGTCGCGGCCAGGCCCTGCGGGGAGGCCCTGCGCAGGCCGGCGAGTACGGGCTCCAGTGCCTCGTCCACGTCCTCGGCGTGCAGGGTGAGCAGCCCGATCCGGGCGGCCTCGGCGGCGTCGAAGGCCTCGGCGGTGAGGAAGTAGCGGGCGGCGGCGCGCGGGTCCAGGCGCGGGAGCAGCGGCATGGAGATCACCGCGGGGGCGAGGCCGAGGTGGGTCTCGGTGAAGGCGTACGAGGACTTCGGCCCGGCGGCGGCGATGTCGCAGACCCCGAGCAGCCCGAGCCCGCCGGCCCGGACGTGACCGGTGACGCGGGCGAGTACGGGCTTGGGCAGCTCGGCGATCTCGCGGAGCAGGGCCAGGAAGTCGGCGGGGGCGCTGGGGGACTTGAGGTCGGCGCCGGAGCAGAAGGTGTTGCCGGTGTGGGTGAGGACGAGGGCCCGGACCGCCGGGTCCGCGGCGGCGGTGGCGAGGGCGGCGCGGAGTTCTGCGACGAGGTCGGCGGAAAGGGCGTTGCGGTTGGCCGGGGAGTCGAGGGTGAGGGTGGTGACTCCCGCCGCCGTTGCCGTGTGAACGGGTTGGACCATGTCTCCTCCGGAGGGGGTGTGCGGGTATCCGTGCTGTCCGGGATCCTCCCGGGGAGGGTATGCGGGTCGCCTGCGGCGTTGCTCCGCAGGGCTCTGCGAAGCCCGGCTCCGCCGCCCCCTGGGGCTCCGTCCCAGACCCGCGCCTCAAACGCCGGCGAGGCTGGGTTCGGCCGGCGATCGAGGCGCGGGGCGGTTAGTAGGACTTGGGGAGTCCCAGGGTCTGGTGGGAGATGAAGTTGAGGATCATCTCGCGGCTGACCGGGGCGATGCGGGCCACGCGAGAGGCGGTGACGAGGGACGCGAGCCCGTACTCGCGGGTGAGGCCGTTGCCTCCGAGGGTGTGCACGGCCTGGTCCACCGCGCGGACGCACGCCTCCCCCGCCGCGTACTTCGCCATGTTCGCGGCCTCCCCGGCCCCCATGTCGTCCCCCGCGTCGTACAGGCGGGCAGCCTTCTGCATCATCAGGCGGGCCAGTTCGAGCTCGATGTGCGCCGCGGCCAGCGGATGCGCCACGGCCTGGTGCGCGCCGATGGGTTCCTTCCACACCTGCCGGGTCTTCGCGTAGTCCACGGCCTTGGCGAGGGCGTAGCGGCCCATCCCGATGGCGAAGGCGGCCGTCATGATCCGCTCCGGGTTGAGCCCGGCGAACAGCTGGAGCAGGCCCGCGTCCTCGTCGCCGACCAACGCGTCCCCGGGCAGCCGCACCTCGTCCAGGACCAGTTCGAACTGCTTCTCCGCGGCCTGGAGTTCCATGTCGATGACCGAGCGGGAGAAGCCGGGGGTGTCCCTCGGGACGATGAACAGGCACGGCTTGAGGCGGCCGGACCGGGCGTCCTCGGCGCGGCCGACGATCAGCGTGGCGTCGGCGATGTCGACGCCGGAGATGAAGACCTTGCGGCCGGTGAGGATCCAGTCGTCGCCGTCGCGGCGGGCCGTGGTGGTGATCCGGTGGGAGTTGGAGCCGGCGTCGGGTTCGGTGATGCCGAAGGCCATGGTGCGGCTGCCGTCGGCGAGGCCGGGGAGCCAGGCCTGCTTCTGGGCTTCGGTGCCGAAGCGGGAGATGACCGTGCCGCAGATGGCGGGCGAGACGACCATCATCAGGAGGGGGCAGCCGGCCGCGCCCAGTTCCTCCAGGACGATGGACAGTTCGGCGATGCCGCCGCCTCCGCCGCCGTACTCCTCGGGGAGGTTGACCCCGAGGTAGCCGAGCTTCGCGGCGTCGGCCCACAGCTCGTCCGGGTGGCCGCCTTCGCGGGCGACGCGGGCGAGGTACTCGCGGCCGTAGCGCTGCCCGAGGGCGGCGACCGCCGTGCGCAGGGCCTGGTGCTCTTCGGTCTCGACGGTGCTGGTGGCGGAGCTCATGACTGCGTTTCCTCCTGGACTACGGCGAGCAGGGCGCCGAACTCGACCTGTTGGCCGGTGTCGGCGTGGAGCGCGGTGAGCGTGCCGGAGGCGGGAGCGAGGATGCGGTGTTCCATCTTCATGGCCTCCAGCCAGAGCAGGGGCTGCCCGGCGGTGACGGGGCTGCCGACGGCGAGGCCCTCGGCGATGCGGACGACGGTGCCGGGCATGGGGGCGAGCAGGGAGCCCGGTTCGGTCCGGTCCTGGGGGTCGGGGAAGCGGGGGACGGGGGTCAGGGTGTGGGCGCCGAGTGCCGAATCCACGTAGATCTCGGTCGCGTCGGCGTTGTTCGAATTACGTTTCACGTGGAACACCCGCCGGATTCCCTCGATTTCGAGGGTGACGAGGGTGGGGGTGGCGGCCAGGACCCGGACGCCGGGGTGGTCGACGAGCCGGCCTGCCTGATAGCGGACCTCGTACTCGGCGCCGCCCGCGGTGTAGCGGCGGATCTGCGGCTGGGAGCGGACGTTGCGCCAGCCGCCGAGACGGGCGGCGAGCGGGGCGTCCACGGCGGGGGCCGCCTCGGCAAGGGCGGCGGCGAGGGCCGCTTCCGTGGCGTCCGCGGCCCCCTCGGTGAGGGCGCCGAGGTGGCGCTCGTAGAAGCCCGTATCGAGCTGCCCGGCGGCGAACTCGGGGTGGTGCAATGACCGTACGAGGAGCTCGCGGTTGGTGGTCAGCCCGTGGATGCGGGCTCCGGCGAGGGCGTGGGCGAGGGCCCGTACCGCCTCGGCGCGGGTGGGGGCGTGGGCGATGACCTTGGCGAGCATGGGGTCGTAGTGGATGCCGACCGTGTCCCCGTCGGTGAAGCCGGTGTCCACGCGGACCTGGCCGGGGACGGCGAGGGTGTGCAGGGCACCGGTCTGCGGGCGCCAGTCCTGGGCGGGGTCCTCGGCGTAGAGGCGGGCCTCGACCGCGTGACCGGTGGGCTCCGGCGGCGACGGGGGCAGGGCCTCGCCCTCGGCCACGCGCAGCTGGAGGGCGACGAGGTCGAGGCCGAAGACGGCTTCGGTGACGGGGTGTTCGACCTGGAGGCGGGTGTTCATCTCCAGGAAGTACGGGCGTCCGTCGGCGGTGACGAGGAACTCGACGGTGCCGGCGCCCCGGTAGGAGACGGCGCGCGCGGCGGCGACGGCGGCGGCGTGGAGGCTCTCCCGCAGGGCTTCCGCCAGGCCGGGCGCCGGGGCCTCCTCGATGACCTTCTGGTGGCGGCGCTGGAGGGAGCAGTCGCGGGTGCCGAGTGCCCAGACGGTGTCGTGGGCGTCGGCGAGGATCTGCACCTCGACGTGGCGGCCGCGCTCGACGTAGGGCTCGGCGAAGACCTCGCCGTCACCGAAGGCCGAACGGGCCTCGGCGGAGGCCGCCCCGAGGGCCTCCTGGAGCCCGGCGAGATCGCGGACCACGCGCATCCCGCGCCCGCCGCCGCCGGCCGCGGCCTTCAGCAGCAGGGGCAGGTCGGCGACGGTGGCAACGGCCGGGTCGACGGGGTCCAGGAGCGGCACCTTGGCGGCGCGCATCAGGTCCTTGGCGCGGGTCTTGGAGGCCATGGCCTCGATGGCCTCGGGCGGCGGGCCGATCCAGGTCAGGCCGGAGGCCAGGACCTCGCGGGCGAAGTCGGCGTTCTCGGAGAGGAAGCCGTAGCCGGGGTGGACGGCGTCGGCGCCGGCGGCGAGGGCGGCCTTGATGATCAGGTCGCCGCGCAGGTAGGTGTCGGCGGGGGCCGCACCGGGCAGGCGTACGGCCGCGTCGGCCTCGCGCACGTGCAGGGCGTCGGCGTCCGGGTCGGAGTGGACGGCGACGGTGGCCAGGCCCAGGGCGCGGGCGGTGCGGAAGATCCGTACGGCGATCTCGCCGCGGTTGGCGACGAGCAGCGAGGTGATCAGCTGGGTCATGTGCGGGCTCACATCCGGAAGACGCCGAAGCCGCCACGGGCGCCCTCGACGGGGGCGTTGTGGACGGCCGACAGGCACAGGCCGAGGACGGTGCGGGTGTCGCGCGGGTCGATGACCCCGTCGTCGTACAGCCGCCCGGACAGGAACATCGGCAGGGACTCGGACTCGATCTGCGCCTCGACGAAGGCGCGCATCCCGGCGTCGGCCTCCTCGTCGTAGGGCAGCCCCTTCGCGGCGGCGGACTGCCGGGACACGATGGAGAGCACACCGGCGAGCTGCTGGGGCCCCATGACGGCGGACTTGGCGCTGGGCCAGGCGAAGAGGAAGCGGGGCTCGTAGGCGCGACCGCACATGCCGTAGTGGCCGGCGCCGTAGCTCGCGCCGATGAGCACGGACAGGTGCGGGACCTTCGAGTTGGAGACGGCGTTGATCATCATCGAGCCGTGCTTGATGATGCCGCCCTGCTCGTACTCCTTGCCGACCATGTATCCGGTGGTGTTGTGGAGGAAGAGCAGCGGGATGTCGCGCTGGTTGGCGAGCTGGATGAACTGGGCGGCCTTCTGCGACTCGGCGCTGAACAGCACGCCCTGTGCGTTGGCGAGGATGCCGACCGGATAGCCGTGGAGGGTGGCCCAGCCGGTGACGAGGCTGGTGCCGTAGAGCGGCTTGAACTCGTCGAAGTCGGAGGCGTCGACGATGCGGGCGATGACCTCGCGCGGGTCGAAGGGCGTCTTGAGGTCGGGCGGGACGATGCCGAGGAGTTCCTCGGCATCGTACTTCGGCTCCTGCGCCGGGGCCGGATCGGCGTGGGGCTTGCGGTGGTTCAGCCGGGCGACGACGCGGCGGGCCTGGCGGATGGCGTCGTACTCGTCGAGGGCGTAGTAGTCGGCGAGGCCGGAGGTGCGGGCGTGCATGTCCGCCCCGCCGAGGGACTCGTCGTCGCTCTCCTCGCCGGTGGCCATCTTGACCAGCGGCGGACCGCCGAGGAACACCTTCGAACGGTCCTTGATCATGATGGTGTGGTCGGACATGCCGGGGATGTACGCGCCTCCGGCGGTGGAGTTGCCGAAGACGACCGCGACGGTGGGAACGCCAGCGGCCGAGAGCCGGGTGAGGTCACGGAAGATGGCGCCGCCCGGGATGAAGATCTCCTTCTGGGAGGGGAGATCGGCGCCGCCGGACTCGACGAGGCTGATGCAGGGCAGGTGGTTCTGCCGGGCGATCTCGTTGGCCCGCAGGGCCTTCTTGAGGGTCCAGGGGTTGGAGGCGCCGCCGCGGACGGTGGGGTCGTTGGCGGTGACCAGGCACTCGACGCCCTCGACCGTGCCGATGCCGGTGACCATGGAGGCGCCGACGGGGTAATCGCTGCCCCAGGCGGCCAGCGGGGACAGCTCCAGGAACGGGGTGTCCGGGTCGAGGAGCAGCTCGACGCGCTCGCGGGCCAGGAGCTTGCCGCGCTGCTTGTGGCGGGCCGTGTACTTCTCGCCGCCGCCCTGGAGGGCCTTCGCGTGCTCGGCGTCGAGGGCGGCGAGGCGTTCCAGGGTGGCGGTACGGGCCTGCGCGTGCTCGAGGGCGTGCGGGTCGACGGTGGTGCGGAGGCGGGTCATGGGCCGGTCCCCTCCGGGGCGGTCTCGGGCAGCAGGTGGGTCGGGATGTCCAGGTGACGGGCGCGGAGCCATTCGCCGAGGGCCTTGGCCTGGGGGTCGAAGCGGTGGCCGGAGGCGACGCCGGCGCCGAGGATGCGGGGGATTTCGAAGTTCAGGGCACGGAGGTTCGGGAGCGCGTGCCGGATGACGGGCAGCTCCCGGGCTTCGGGGAGCAGCTCCTGGAAGACCTCCACCGTGAGGGTGTGGTGGAGCCAGTCCCAGGCCGCGGCCGATTCGACCCACACCCCGACGTTGGCGTCGCCGCCCTTGTCTCCGCTGCGGGCCCCGGCCAGTGCCCCGAGGGGGGCGCGGCTGGTGGGCCCTTCGGGGGCTCCGCCCCCGGACGCTCCCCCAGCTGCCGCTGGCGGTGCCCCCAGCGCCTCAAACGCCGGAGGGGCTGAAAGACCGGGACGGGGCGCGGTGGGGGAAAGGCTCCGCGCAGCGGATACCGGCAGGCGGGTGCCGTCCGGGAGGACGGCCACGTGGGGGACGGACTCCGCCAGGGTCAGGGTCGATGTGAAGGTGCCGTACGGCTGGGCCGGGCCCGGCGGGGTGGTGACGTGGAAGCCCGGGTAGCTGCCCAGGGCCAGTTCGATGGCCGTCGAGGTCAGGGCGCGGCCCACCCGGTCCGGGGACGGGTCGCGGACCACCAGCCGCAGCAGGGCGCTGGCCGTCTCCTCCGTCGGGGCGTCCTCGTGGTCCGTGCGGGCGAGGGTCCAGTCGGCGGTGGCCACGCCCTCCAGGGCGTCGGAGAGCTGTGTGCGGACCAGGGCCGCCTTCGCTTCGATGTCCAGGCCGGTCAGGACGAAGACGATCTCGTTGCGCCAGCCGCCGATGCGGGTGACGCCCACCTTGAGGGTGGGCGGCGGGGGTTCGCCGAGTACGCCGGAGATGCGGACGCGGTCGGGTCCGTCCTCGGCGAGGTGGACCGTGTCCAGGCGGGCGGTGACGTCGGGGCCGAGGTAGCGCACGCCCTGGGTCTCGTAGAGGAGTTGGGCGGTGACGGTGCCGATCGAGACGATCCCGCCCGTGCCGGGGTGTTTGGTGATGACCGCCGAGCCGTCGGCGGAGATCTCCGCGAGCGGGAACCCGGGGCGGCGGACGTCGTGCGCGGTGAAGAACGCGTAGTTGCCGCCGGTGGCCTGGGTTCCGCACTCCAGGACGTGGCCGGCGACCACCGCCCCCGCCAGCCTGTCGTGGTCGTCCGGGGCCCAGTCGAACCACCAGGCCGCCGGGCCGCTGACGAGTGCCGCGTCCGTGACCCGGCCGGTCACGACCACGTCCGCGCCGGCCCGCAGGCAGGCGGTGATGCCGGCGCCCCCGAGGTAGGCGTTGGCGGTCAGCGCCCCGTCCTCGTGCGGGGTGAGGTCGTCCCCTTCGACGTGGGCCACGGTGACGGGGACGCCCACTTTGGCCGCCAGGGCCCGTACGGCGTCGGCGAGTCCGGCCGGGTTGAGGCCTCCCGCGTTCGCGACGATGCGTACGCCCCGCTCGTGCGCGAGCCCGAGCCCCTCCTCCAGCTGGCGCAGGAAGGTCTTGGCGTAGCCGAGGTCCGGGTTCTTCAGGCGGTCGCGGCCGAGGATCAGCATGGTCAGCTCGGCGAGGTAGTCCCCGGTCAGCACGTCGAGCGGGCCGCCGGTCAGCATCTCGCGCAGGGCGTCGAAGCGGTCGCCGTAGAAGCCGGACGCGTTGCCGATCCGCAGCGGGCGGTCGGCGGGGGGCCGGGGGGTCACCGGGCGGCCCCCGGCTCGCGCCCCGCGCCCGCCGGGCCCGCGAAGGCCTGGGCGATGTCCAGCCAGCGGTCCGCGTCGGGGCCGGCCGCGGTGAGGGCCAGGTCGGCGCGGTGGGCCCGCTGGGTCACCAGGAGGCAGAAGTCGAGCGCCGGGCCGGTGATCCGCTGCGGGGCGTCCGCCGGCCCGTACGTCCACACCCCGGCGCCGTCGGGGGTGATCAGCTCGACCCGGAACTCCTCGGCGGGCGCGGGCAGTGCGCGTACGGCGTAGGCGTAGTCGCGGGCCCGTACGCCGATCCGCGCCACGTGCCGCAGCCGGGCGGTGGGGGTGCGGCGCACGCCGAGCGCGTCGGCGACGTCCTGGCCGTGCGCCCAGGTCTCCATCAGCCGGGCGCTCGCCATGGAGGCGGCCTTCATCGGCGGCCCGTACCAGGGGAACCGGGTGTCGGGCGAGGCCGCGGTGAGCGCCCCGTCGAGGGCGGCCCGCGTGGCCCGCCAGCGGGCGAGCAGTTCGGCGGGCGGCAGCGCCGCGCCCTCTTCCGCGCCCTCGTCGACGAAGGAGTCGGGGGCCTTCAGCGCCTCCTCGACCATGACGCCGAAGCCGGTGGCGTCGGTGAGGGCGAGCAGGGAGGCGCGGTCGGTCCAGTGCAGGTGGGCGATCTGGTGGGCGATGCTCCAGCCGGGCGCGGGGGTCGGCAGGGTCCAGTCGGGATCCGGCAACTCCCGGACGAGGGCTTCGAGTTCGCGGCCCTCCTCGCGCAGATCTGCGAAGACGGCGACGGCTGCGTCGACGGCGGACGGATCGGGCACGGTGCGCTCCCCTCTCGGCGTGAGGGAAGACTGGCAGCACCCAAGAAAACAATCAAGCACGCTTGCATGATTTTCTGTGAAGGCGGCGCCTTCCCGCCACCCACCCCAAACCGGCACGGCGGAAAGGGGGTTGTCCCGTCGCCCCGCCGACCGCAGGTCCCACCGGGCGGCGGCCGCCGGGCGCGGAGGGGGCGATTCAGGCCGTAAGCCGGAAACTCGCGATACGTCACCGGATGTCCCGTCGATACTGAACGTTCCGCTCCGGGCCCGGGCGCGCGCACCACGTTCGATCCGCATTCGATCCCCGTTCGATCCGCTTTGGATCCACGACGAAGAGGATGGACTGACGTGACTCCAGCCGCCCAACCCCCCTTCTCCCTCTATCCCGAACTCGACGCCACCGCCCTCAGCGCCTTCGTCGCCGCCCTGGAGAGCGGCGATGTCACCGGCCTCGCCCCCGCCCGCGCCGCGGAGGTCGCCGAGGTCCGCTCCCTCGCCGTGTTCACCCGCGGCAAGGTGACCGGCGCCGACGGGGACCTCCTCGACGCCGCGCTCTGGCGGCACACCGGGGCCCAGCCGCGCCCGGTGATCGTCATGCCCTCGCCCTGGACCAGCCTGGGCTGGCTGCCGTACGCCGTCCAGGCCAGCCTGTTCGCGGCCCGCGGCTACAACGTCCTCGCCTACTCCGCCCGCGGCTTCGCCGGCTCCGAGGGCCAGGCCGACGTGGCCGGCCCGCTCGACGTCGCCGACGGCAGCCGGGCCCTGGACCACCTCATCGAGCGCAGCTCCGGCCCCGTGACGAAGATCGGCTTCCTCGGGGACTCGTACGGCTCCGGCATCAGCCAGCTGGTCGCCGCGCACGACACCCGCGTCGACGCCGTGGTCGCGCTCAGCACCTGGGGCGACCTCGGGGAGGCGTTCTACGAGAACTCCACCCGCCACGTCGCCGCCGTACGGGCCCTGCTCAAGGCGGCCGCGAAGGCACGGCTGAGCCCGCAGACGCACAGCGTCTTCGACAACGTCCTCGGCAACCGCGACATCCCCGGCACGCTGCGCTGGGCGGAGACCCGCTCGCCCTTCAGCCACATCAAGGAGCTCAACCGCCGCCAAGTGCCGGTCTTCTTCTCGCACGCCTGGCACGAGACGCTCTTCCCGCCCAACCAGACCCTGAAGATGTTCAACGAGCTGACCGGCCCCAAACGCCTCGCCGTCTCCATCGGCGACCACTCCGGGCCCGAGATGACCGGCATGCTCGGCCTGCCGAACCGGATCTGGACGGACGCCCACCGCTGGTTCGACCACCACCTCAAGGGCATCGACAACGGCATCGGCGCCGAAGGCCAGGTGCTCGGCGAGGTCATGTGGAGCAAGACCCTCGAACCCCGCCCCAGCTGGCCCTCCCTCACCGAGAGCGTGCAACGGCTGCACCTGGCCGACGACGGGGAACTGGCCGAGGAGCCGCAGGCCGGCTGGACCGCGACCGTCGTGTGCGGGGTGGACACCCCGGCGACCGTCGCCGACAAGGTCGTCGAGTCCGGATACGACGAGATCGCCGGCCGCCCGAAGATCTACCCGACCGACGACATCGACCGCACCCTCGCCGCCGTATGGGAAGCGGACCCGGCCGCGGAGACCGTCCGGCTGCGCGGCACGCCCCGGCTGCGCGTCACCTACCGGGCGGCGAACCCCGGCTCCACCTTCGTCGCGTACCTCCTCGACGCGGCCCCCGACGGCACGGCCCACATCGTCACGCACGCCCCGTACACCGATGCCGACTCCCCGCCCGACAGCCTGGTCAGCGCGGACATCGACCTCCAGGCGACGGCGTACGACGTACCGCGCGGTCACCGCCTGATGCTGGTGATCGACGCCCGCGACCCGTTCTACGGCGACGCCAACCTGCCGCGCGCGACGCTGGCGTTCACCTCGCCCGAGGCGACGCCCTCCTACCTGGACCTGCCGCTCGGCTGAGACGTACACCCGCCCGGCCGGTCCCCCGCGGCCGGCGGGGCGGGCGTACGCGTCAGCAACGACGCAGGGAGTGCCCGCCCGGTTGCACTCGGGACACCCTCAGCAGACCTGGCCCGGCGCGGCCCGCGCCGTGGCGCGGAGGAGGTCGCGCAAAAGGTCGAAGTCGACCTTGGCCGGGTTACGGAAGCGGAGGCAGGCCTTGCCCATGTCGTGGGCGGCCAGCCGGTCCTCGAAGGCGTCCCGTACGTCCGTGCGCAGCAGATAGAAGGAGATGTACTGCTTCTGGTTCGCCCAGGCGATCTCCCCGACGGTCTCGCCGGGCCGCACGTAGGCGGGCATCCCGTACGCGATGACCTCCTCGAAGCCCGTCAGTTCCGCCAGGCACAGTTCCCGCAGGCGGGTGAGGGCGGGGCGGCGGGCCTCGGGGGCCCCGGCCAGGTAGGTGACGACGTCCATCAGGCGGGCTGCTTCCGGATCTGGGAACGGACCGCGCCCATGCTGGCCGCGATCACGAGGGCGATGGCCAGGGCGTCCACGGCGGACATGGCCTGGTTCAGGACGAGGAAGCCCGCGGTGGCGGCGATGGCCGGCTCCAGGCTCATCAGGATCGCGAAGGTCGGGGCCGGCATCCGCCGCAGGGCGAGCATTTCCAGCGTGTACGGCAGGACGGAGGACAGTACGGCCACGCCGAGGCCCAGCGCGAGGGTGCTCGGGACCAGCAGGTCCGTGCCCGCGCCGGCGATGCCCAGCGGCAGCGAGAGGACCGCGGCCACCGCCATCGCCAGGGCCAGGCCGTCCGCCTGCGGGAAGCGGCGGCCCGTACGCGCGCTGAACACGATGTACGCCGCCCACATCGCGCCCGCCCCGAGGGCGTAGGCCGCGCCCAGCGGATCGAGCGAGCCGAAGCCGAGGCCGCCCCCGCCGTGTCCGGAGAGCAGGACCACGCCGCCGAGGGCGAGGCCGGCCCACAGGAGGTTCACCAGGCGCCGGGAGACGAGGACGGACAGCGCGAGCGGCCCGAGCACCTCCAGGGTGACGGCCGGGCCGAGCGGGATCCGGTCGATGGCCTGGTAGAAGAGCCCGTTCATGCCGGCCATGGCGACGCCGAAGGCGAGCACCGTGCCCCAGTCGGAGCGGGAGTGGCCGCGCACCTTGGGCCGGCACAGGAGCAGCAGCACGACCGCGGCGGCCGCGAGGCGCAGGGTGACCACGCCCGCCGCGCCCGCCCTCGGCATGATCATGACCGCGAGGGCGGCGCCGAACTGCACCGAGATTCCCGCCGAGATCACCAGCGCGACCGGCCCGAGACCGCGGCCGCGGCCCTCGGCGGGCAGCGGGGCCGGTACGGCGGCGGGGGCCGCCGCGGCGGCCGGCGAGGGCGAGGAGGAGGGGGATGCGGAAGGTGCGGGCATTTATCCAGATTACGCGTTCCGTAAGGAGTGTCTAGCCGTGTCTTGCCTTACAGGTCTTGCCTTACAGGTCCGCCGTCAGGCCCTCCGCCAGGAGTTCCGCCAGGTGGCGGGCCGGGACCCCGCCGAGCTGGGCGATCTGGGTGCGGCACGAGAAGCCGTCCGCCTGGACCAGGGCGTCCGGACCGGCCGCGCGCAGCGCCGGGAGCAGCTGTTCCTCCGCGCAGGCCACCGACACCTCGTGGTGGCCCGGCTCGAAGCCGAAGTTCCCGGCCAGACCGCAGCAGCCGCCGCTGAGCTCGCCCACGAGGCCGGCGCGCTCGCGCAGCCGCCGGTCCGCCGCGTCGCCGAGCACCGCGTGCTGGTGGCAGTGGGTCTGCCCGGCCACCGCGCGGTCGAGGCGGGGCGGCCGCCAGTGCGGGGCGTACTCCTCCAGGGCCTCGGCGAAGGTGCGGACGGCTGCCGCCAGGCGGGCCGCGCGGGGGTCGTCGGGGAGGAGGGCGGGGAGGTCCGTGCGGAGGGCCGCGGCGCAGCTGGGTTCCAGCACCACCACGGGTGCCGGGGCGTCGCCGATGGCGGTCAGGGTGCGCTGGAGGACCTTGCGGGCGCGGTCGAGGCGGCCGGTGGAGATGTAGGTCAGGGCGCAGCAGACCGTTCCGCCGCGGGGGACCGTCACCGTCAGGCCGGCCGCCTGCAGGACCCGTACCGCTGCGCGGCCGGCCTCGGGGGCGAGGTACTCCGTGAAGGTGTCGGGCCAGAGCGTGACGGTGGGGGTGGCCGTGGTGGCCGTGGGTGCGGTGCCCTGCGGGCCGCTTCCGGGCTCTGCCCGGACCCGCGCCTCAAACGCCGGCGGGGCTGACGCAGAGCGGCTGAACGGCTCGGCCGCCAGGGCCGGCATGGGGCGCTGCCGGGCCAGGCCCGGGACGGGCACCAGGCGGGCCAGCGCATTCGCGGCTCTCGCCCCCCGCACCCGGGTGATCAGGCGGAGCCAGGCCGGGAGGCCGCCCAGGACGTAGTGGGCGAGCGGGCGGATGCGCCCCGCCCAGTGGTGGTGCAGGAACTGCGACTTGTACGTGGCCATGTCCACACCCACCGGGCAGTCGCTGAGGCAGCCCTTGCAGCCCAGGCACAGGTCCAGGGCCTCGGCGACCTCCGCCGAGCGCCAGCCGTCCCGCACGATCTCCCCCGCCAGCATCTCGTGCAGCAGCCGGGCCCGGCCGCGCGTGGAGTGCCGTTCCTCGCCCGTGGCCCGGTACGAGGGACACATCGCCCCCGGCCCGCCGCCGGCGTCCGCGGTGCGGCACTTCGCGACCCCGACGCACCGCGCGACCTCACCGGCGAACGGCGTGGCCGGCAGCACCGCGAAGCGGAGGTTCTCGTCGAGCCGTGCGGGCCGGACCAGCATCCCCGGGTTCATCCCGCCGGCCGGATCCCACACGTCCTTGTACGCGCCGAACAGCCGGATCACCTCCGGCCCGTACATGCGCGGCAGCAGTTCGGCGCGCGCCTGTCCGTCGCCGTGCTCCCCCGACAGCGAGCCGCCGTGCGCGACGACCAGGTCGGCCAGTTCGCCGGAGAAGGCCCGGAAGCGGGCCACCCCGGCCGCCGAGACGAGGTCGAAGTCGATGCGTACGTGCACACAGCCCTCGCCGAAGTGCCCGTACGGGGATCCGCGCAGCCCGTGTGCCGCCAGCAGCGCGCGGAACTCCCGCAGGTACGCGCCCAGCCGGGCCGGCGGCACCGCGCAGTCCTCCCATCCCGGCCAGGCCATCTCCCCTCCCGGCAGCCGGGTCGCGGTGCCCGCCGCGTCCTCCCGGATCCGCCACAGGGCTCGCCGGCCCGCCGGGTCGCAGACCACGACCGCGTCGAGGGCGTCGGCGCCCCGGACGAGTTCCCGCGCCGCGGCCTCGTCCCACATCTCCACGAACAGCCAGGCCCGGCCCCGCGGCAGTCCCGCCGCCCCGCGCACCAGGTCCTCGGCCATCCCCTCCACCGTCAGCGGCCGGTACGGGAGCAGCCCGGCGGCCGCGTCCGCGGCCGCGCTCTCGTCGGCGTACCCGAGGACGGCCAGGACCGGTGCGCGCGGCGCCTCCACCAGGCGCACGACGGCCTCGGTCACCACCCCGAGCGTGCCCTCGCTCCCGCAGAAGGCGCGCGCCGGCTGCACCCCGCGCTCGGGCAGCAGCGCGTCCAGTCCGCCGTAGCCGGAGATCCGCCGCGAGAAGCCGCCGCCCATCCCGGTGCGCAGGAGGGCGAGGTTCCCGTCGACCAGTTCCCGCAGCCCTTTCGGCGCCCCCGACCAGCCCGTGCCGATCCGGTGCGCGGCGCCCCCGTACGCCGTCACCGCCAGCTCGGCCACGTTGTCCGCGGTGGTGCCCCAGGCCACCGAGTGGGCTCCGCACGCGTTGTTGCCGATCATGCCGCCGAGGGTGCAGCGGGAGTGCGTGGAGGGGTCCGGCCCGAAGGTCAGTCCGTACGGGCGCACCGCGTCCCGCAGCCGGTCGAGTACGAGGCCGGGCTGGACCACGGCGGTGCGCGCGGCCGGGTCCACCGACACCAGGGCGTTCATGTGCCGGGTGAGGTCGAGGACCACTCCGGTGCCGGTGGCCTGGCCGGCGATGGAGGTGCCGCCGCCGCGCGGGACGACGGGAACCCCGGCCTCGGCGCACACGCGGAGGGCGGCCGCCACGTCCTCGGCGTCGCGCGGAGCGACCACGCCGACGGGGACGCGCCGGTAGTTGGAGGCGTCCATGGTCGTCAGTGCCCGGGCGGCGGCCCCGAAGTCCACCTCGCCGCGCAGCTCCGCCCGCAATGTCCGTTCGAGTTCCCCGGGTGACGTCACGGCACCACCCTCGCACCGTCCGGCCGCGTCTCATCGGGTGGACGCGCCTCCGAGGCGTGGACCGGGACCGGATACGCTCCGCTCGTGGCCGAGATCCAGATTCCCGCTGACATCAAGCCCGCCGACGGACGCTTCGGCGCGGGCCCCTCCAAGGTGCGGACCGAGGCGCTGGACGCCCTCGCCGCCACCGGTACCTCCCTGCTCGGAACCTCCCACCGCCAGGCCCCGGTCAAGAACCTGGTCGGCTCGGTGCGGCAGGGCATCCGGGACCTCTTCTCCCTCCCCGAGGGGTACGAGGTGATCCTGGGCAACGGCGGCTCCACCGCCTTCTGGGACATCGCGACCGCCGGTCTGATCGAGCGGAAGTCCCAGCACCTCACCTTCGGTGAGTTCTCCTCCAAGTTCGCCAAGGCCGCGAAGCTCGCGCCGTGGCTGGACGAGCCCTCCGTGATCTCCTCGGAGCCGGGCACGCACCCGGAGCCGGTGGCCGAGGCGGGCGTGGACGTGTACGCGTACACGCACAACGAGACCTCGACGGGTGTCGCCGCGCCGGTCAAGCGCGTCGCGGGTGCCGACGCCGGTTCACTCGTCCTGGTGGACGCGACCTCGGGCGCCGGGGGTCTGCCGGTGGACATCACCGAGACGGACGTCTACTACTTCGCCCCGCAGAAGTCCTTCGCCTCGGACGGCGGCCTGTGGCTGGCCGCGTTCTCCCCGGCCGCCCTGGAGCGCGCCGCCCGCGTGCACGCGTCGGGCCGGCACATCCCGGAGTTCTTCTCGCTGCCGACGGCGATCGACAACTCGCTGAAGAACCAGACGTACAACACCCCGGCGCTGGCCACCCTCTTCCTGCTGGACCAGCAGCTGGAGTGGATGAACAGCCAGGGCGGCCTGCGGTTCACCACCGGCCGTACGGCGGCCAGCGCGCGCAACCTGTACGGCTGGGCGGAGGCGTCGAAGTACGCGACCCCCTTCGTCGTGGACGCCGACAAGCGCTCGTCCGTCATCGGCACGATCGACTTCTCGGACGACATCGACGCGGCGGCCGTCGCCAAGGTGCTGCGCGCCAACGGGATCGTGGACACCGAGCCGTACCGCAAGCTGGGCCGCAACCAGCTGCGCGTCGCGATGTTCCCGGCGATCGACCCGGCCGACGTGCAGAAGCTGACGGCCTGCATCGACTACGTGATCGAGAAGCTCTGACGGTCCGTACCGATCGGTTCCGAGGCCCCCGGTGACGTGAAGTCGCCGGGGGCCTCGGCGTTCCCGGTCTCCCGCGCGCGGTTTCGGCCAGCGTCCGAGCTCAAGCGGACGGAAGGTCCGCGTTCCGGTTGCCCCCGCGGGCGGGCATCCGGTGCAGGGTACGGAAGAGCCCGGCCGGTGGGCGGGCCGTTCAATCCACCGACGAGATCAGGCCATTCGAAGATCGCGGGCGGGTGGGGGAAGTTGGTCCGACCGAGGGGGCGCGGCCTACTGTCGCCCCAGGTCACCACCGGTTCGCGCTCGTCAGCTGATCGTCGGTGGACCGCCCTCGCCGTTTGACCCGGTGCGGACGGTCCGCGAGCTGCCGGCCGCCCCCGCGATGCCGGGCCACTCCCTCCCGTGGCCCGGCGTCCGGAGCGACGCACGACAAGCGACAAGCGACGGCCTGAGTCCG
The DNA here is from genome assembly GCF_055563995.1 of Streptomyces sp. NPDC029164. Classification (NCBI taxonomy): domain Bacteria; kingdom Bacillati; phylum Actinomycetota; class Actinomycetes; order Kitasatosporales; family Streptomycetaceae; genus Streptomyces; species Streptomyces sp. NPDC029164. The sequence continues at coordinate 33,920 of NZ_JBVHWW010000054.1, forward strand.
CCACCCCTCCGCCTCCGCCGGGGCGGACCGCATCAGGATCCCCCGCATCGGCGTGGACGCCCCGCTCGACGCCGTCGGCCTCGCCCCCAGGGCGTCATGCGGGAGCCCGACTTCGCCAAGCCGCGGGACGCGGCCTGGTACGAGGAGAAGGCCTACGGGGACACGCACGGCAGGGCGGAACTCCGCCTGATCACCTGCGGCGGCAGCTCACCCCGGACCGCCACTGCCATGCCAACGTCGTCGTGTTCGCGCACCTCACGGGCAAGGCGTAGTTCCGTACGCGATACCTTCAGGGGTCCGGAGGGCAACTCCGGCGGGCAACTCTTGACGGCAGCACAGCGTGGAGGCAGCGGCGTGAGCGTGCGAGTGACGGCGGCACAGAGCGGCGTGGACCCCTTCGGCACGGCCCGGCTGCGGCGCGGGGTGCTCGACGCCTGGGGCGCCGGCCCGGCCCGGTTCCGCGAGGACGCCAACGCCGAGGAGGACCTCGCACTCGGCGGCTACCGGGACCGGCTCGTCATCGAGCTGGCGCAGAACGCCGCCGACGCCGCGGCCCGGGCCAAGGTGCCCGGCCGGCTGCGGCTCACCCTGCACGAGGGCCAGAACGGCCACGCTCTGCTGGCCGTCGCCAACACCGGGGCCCCGCTCGACGCGACGGGCGTGGAGTCGCTGAGCACCCTGCGCGCCTCCGCCAAGCGGGAGCCCTCCGGTGACAGCGTCGGCCGCTTCGGCGTCGGCTTCGCGGCCGTCCTCGCCGTCTCCGACGAGCCCGCGGTGCTCGGCCGGCACGGCGGCGTCCGCTGGTCTCTGGCCGAGGCCCGCGAACTGGCCCGGGACGCCGCCGTCGGCAGCCCCGGCCTCGGCGACGAACTGCGCCGCCGCGACGGCCACGTCCCGCTGCTGCGGCTCCCGTTGCCCGCCGAGGGCACCGCCCCCGACGGCTACGACACCGTCGTGGTCCTCCCGCTGCGCGACGCCGCCGCCGAGGACCTCGTGGAGCGACTGCTGGCGGGCATCGACGACGCCCTGCTGCTCACCCTGCCCGGGCTGCGCGAGGTCGTGGTGGAAACCCCCTCCGGCGGCTCCCGCGCCCTGTACCGGCGCGACGAGGGCCCGTACACCGTCATCGAGGACACCACCGCGTCCGGCACGCACACCAGCCGCTGGCGCACCGTCCGCCACGGCGGCCCCATCGAGCGCGCCCTGCTCGCCGACCGGCCCGTCGAGGAACGGCTGCGGCCCGCCTGGGCGGTGTCCTGGGCCGTGCCCGTCGACTCCGAAGGCGCCCCGCTGCGCCCGGCCACGGCGCCCGTCGTGCACGCGCCGACCCCCACCGACGAGCCGCTGGGCATCCCGGCCCTGCTCATCGCGACCCTGCCGCTGGACACCACCCGCCGGCACCCCGCCCCGGGACCGCTGACCGACTTCCTCGTGGAGCGCGCGGCCGACGCGTACGCCGAACTCCTCGGCGCCTGGGACCCGGTGAGCACCGCCCTCGTCGACCTGGTCCCCGGCCCGCTCGGCAAGGGCGAGCTGGACGGGGCCCTGCGCCACGCCGTGCTCCAGCGGCTCCCCCGTATCGCCTTCCTCGCGCCGGCCGCACCGCCCGAGCACGCGGAGGAGCGCGCGGCCCTGCGCCCCTTCGAGGCCGAGGTGGTGGAGGGCGCGGGCGCCGACACCGTACGCGTCCTCGCCGAGGTCCTGCCGACGCTGCTGCCGGCGGGCCTGGAGCGCCGCGCCGAACTGCGCACCCTGGGCGTGGGCCGGCTCCCGCTGGGCGATGCCATCGAGCGGATCGCGGGCATCGAGCGGACCCCCGAGTGGTGGCACCGGCTCTACGACAGCCTCGCCGGCGTGGACCCCGACCGGCTGTCCGGGCTGCCCGTGCCGCTCGCCGACGGCCGCACGACGATCGGGCCGCGCCACGTCCTGCTCCCGTACGCGGACACCCCGGCGGACCTGGCCCGGCTGGGGCTGAAGGTGGCCCACCCGGACGCGGCGCACCCGCTGCTGGAGAAGCTCGGGGCCCTGCCGGCCACCGCCCGGGCCGTGCTGACGACCCCGCAGGTGCGGGCCGCCGTCGCCGGCTCCCTCGACGCCGGGGAGGTCTGGGACGAGGACGCGGACACCCTGGACGCCGACGAACTGGCCGAGGTGGTCCTGGGGCTGGCCCGCGACGCCGATCTGGCGCCGGGCGACGAGCCCTGGCTGGGCGCGCTGGCCCTGCCCGACGAGGACGGCGAACTGGTCCCGGCGGGCGAACTGCTGCTGCCGGGCTCGGCGCTCGCCTCGGTGATCCGCGAGGACGAGGTCCCGTACGTGGACGCCGAGCTGGCGCAGCGGTGGGGCGAGGGCCCGCTCACCGCCTGCGGGGTGCTGGCGACGTTCCAGCTGGTGCGCGCCACCGACGTCGTCCTCGACCCGGACGAACTGGAACCCCGCGAAGGGGACTTCGCCGAGCCCGACGACGCGGGACTGCTGGACGCGGTGGACGTGTGGTGCGAGGACCTGCTGGACCAGCTGCCGGACACCCCGGTGCCGCCGGTGGCGACCGAGCTGGTCGCCGTACGGGACCTCGACCTGGTCGACGACGACTGCTGGCCGCAGGCCCTGGCGATGCTCGCGCAGCCGCCGCTGCGCGACGCGCTGACCCAGCCCGTACGGGTGCTGCTGCCGGACGGCACCACGCAGTCCGTGCGCTCGTACACCGCGTGGTGGCTGCGCGACCACCCGGTGCTCGACGGCCGCCGCCCGGCGGGTCTGCGCGCGGCGGGCGGCGACCCGCTGCTGGCGGGCCTCTACACCCCGGCGGACGCCACGGGCTTCGAGGACGAGCAGGTCCTGCGGGCGCTGGGCGTACGGACCACCGTGCCGGCCCTGCTGGACGAGCCCGGCGGCGCGGCCGAGCTGCTGGCCCGGCTCGCCGACCCGGAGCGCGAGGTGACGGGCCGGCAACTGCACGGCCTGTACGGGGCGCTGGCCGATCTGGACCCCGAGCAGGTCACCCTGCCGGACGAGCTGCGCGCGGTGGTGGACGGCGAGGTCCGGGTGGTGGACGCGGCCGACGCCGTGATCGCGGACGCCCCGGACCTGCTGCCGCTGACGGCGGGGCTCCCGCTGCTGCCGGTGCCGCCGTCGCGCGCGGCGGACCTCGCGGAGCTGCTCCAGGTGCGGCGCCTGTCGGAGACGGTCCCGGCGGAGGTGACGACGCCGGGTGAGGTGCACGAGGTACCGGAGTCGGTGCGCGTGCTGCTGGGCCCGGCCACCCCGGTGACGTACGTGGAGCACGAGGAGCTGGTCGCGGGCGGCACGGAACTCGACTGGCGCCGCACCCCCGACGGCACCCTCCACGCGTCCACGCTGGAGGGCGTAGCGGCCGGTCTCGCGTGGGCGGCGGGCCAGTGGCCGCGCCGCTTCGAGGTGGCGGCGCTGCTGGAGGATCCGTCGCGCACGGCGGAACTGGCGCGGGACCGCTGGTTCGACTGAGCGGCCGCGCCACTGCCTCCGGCGGGTCGGCAGGCTGTGGGCCGGTTGTGCCGGGGCCGGGCGCCGGTTGGCTGCGCCGCTCGGGCCGGGCTTCGGGTTGGCCGGTTGCGCCGGACCCGGGCGGGCGGGGGGCCGGTTGTGCCGGGGCCGGGCGCGCGCCGGGGCGTCTCCTCGGGCGCCGAACGCGTCGAGGGGTCGGAGAGCGGAGCCTTGTTGTGTTCGGCGCCCTGCGGGGATCACCCCGACACACACCCGACCCGGGCCCAACCGGCAACTCCAGCCCCGCCGGCGTTTGAGGCGCGGGGTCCGGGGCGGAGCCCCGGCAGCGGCGCCGCGCTGGGAGACGGCCGGGCACAACCGGCTGGTTCAGCGGGTTTCGAGGGGCGTCGCGCTCAGCGGCAGCAGCTGGGGGCGCTTGGCGGTGCGGCCGTCCCCGGAGGAGCGGCCGCGCAGCCGACGGCCCAGCCAAGGGCCGAGGAAAGTGGCGAACCAGCGCAGTTCGGCCGCCAGGGCCGATCCGGGCGGAGCGGCGGCCTGCGGCGGCAGCGGGTGCGTCCAGCTGTCGTCGCTGCCGGGCAGGTGGAGGGCGTGGGCGAGGGCCGCGGCGATCCGTGCGTGGCCGACGGCGCTGGCGTGCAGGCGGTCCGTGGTCCACATCCGCGGGTCGGCCACGGCGGCCGGCCGGGCGGTCTCGGCGACGGTGACCCCGTGGCGGGCGGCCGCGGCGCGGATACGGTCGTTGAGGTCGGCTATGCGGGGCGAGAGGGGCCGGGCCAGGGGCACGACCCCGCCCAGGTCGGGGAAGGTCACGGTCGCCACGTGGGTGCCGGCGTCCGTGAGCGCGGTGAACATCTCCTCCAGCTGCGCGGCGACCTCCGCGGCGTCGAACCGGGGCCGGAGGATGTCGTTGACCCCGGCGACGACGGTGGCCAGGTCGGGGCGCAACGCCAGGGCGGCGCCCAGCTGTTCGGCGCGGACCTGGCCGGCGAGGCGTCCCCGTACGGCCAGGTTGGCGTATTGGAGGCCGGGGTTGACGGCCGTGAGGTGCCCGGCGAGGCGGTCGGCGAAGCCGCGCAGGCCCGCCGTGTCGTCCCCGTCGCCGAGGCCTTCGGTCTGGCTGTCGCCCAGGGCGACGTAGCGCAGGTACTCACCGTTCGGCACGGTTCAGCCTCTCCCTCAAGACGGCCGCACTGCGGCGGCACCAGTCGCGGTGGCCCTGTTCGAAGGCGATGCCGCGCAGGCCGGTCAGGTACCCGCCGATGCGCTCGCCGCGGACCAGGTACTCCTCCTCGTCCATGTCGCCGCGCATCTTGCGCAGCACCCTGCCGAGGAGCTCGATCTTGGCCTCGGCCGCGGCCGCCCGCTCTTCGAGCTGTCCGATCACGGGCGCGGTGCCGATCCGGTCGGCGTTCTGGACCTTGACGAGGAGGTCGTCGCGGATGACCAGGGGCTTCGACGCGGCCGCGGCGAAGTCCTCCAGCTCGGCGCGGCCGGCGTCGGTGACCTGGAACATGCGCTTGTTGGGCCGGCTCTCCTGGACCACCTGGCGGCCCTCGACCAGCCCGTCCTTCTCCAGCTTGGTCAGCTCGGCGTACAGCTGCTGGGGGGAGGCGTGCCAGAAGTTCGCGACGCCGATGTCGAACGACTTCGCCAGTTCGTAGCCGCTGTACTCGCCGTCCAGCAGCGCCGCCAGTACGGCGTGTCTCAAGGCCATCGCGGCAGCCCCCTTCCCTTTCCTCGCCCTCCCCCGCATCATACTCACAAATATGACTACTCAATTTTATGAGTATGAGGAGGGGCCATGAGGGAACTGGACCAGCAGACCGCCGAACGCTTCCGCGCAGCCGTGGAGAAGCGCGACCTCGCCGCGGTGGAGGACCTGTTCACCGAGGACATCCGGTTGTACAGCCCGGTGAAGTTCACCCCCTTCGAGGGCCGCCCCATGGTGCTGGGCCTCTTCGGGGTCCTGCTGCGGATCTTCGAGGACTTCCGCTACGTCGGCCGCTTCGAGGGCACGGCCGAGACGAGCACCGACGGCACGGAGACCCCCTCGGCGATCCTGGCCTTCCGCGCCACGGTGGACGGCAAGCAGATCCACGGCATCGACCTGCTCCAGTTCGACGAGGAGGGCCGCGTCAAGGAGTTCACGGTCATGGTCCGCCCCCAGTCCGCCGTCCAGGCCCTCGGCCAAGCCGTCCTCACCGGCCTCCGGTCCGAGGGCCTCGCGTAGGCCGTCGCCTCCGCCGCCCTAGGCCGGGAATGTGCGGTTGACCCAGCGGAAGGTGAACTCGATCAGGGTCGGGGGGGGGGGGGGGGGGGGGGGGGGGGGGGGGGGGGGGGGGGTGGGGGGGGGTGGGGGGGGGGGGGGGGGGGGGGGGGGGGGGGGGGGGGGGGGGGGGGGGGGGGGGGGGGGAGGGGGGGGGGGGGGGGGGGGGGGGGGAGG
>NZ_JBVHWW010000055.1:0-39133 GCF_055563995.1 Streptomyces sp. NPDC029164
CTAGACCCCTCTGGGGGGCTCCCCCTGGTGGGAAGGGGGGGGGGGGGGGGTGGGGGGGGGGGGGGGGGGCCCGCCCCCCCCCCCCCCCACCACACTGCGTTGCGCCCTCGGGTGTCACTTGACGCGGGCACCTACAGTGGGTTGCATACGTTCTGTGATCACATACCGGACACCGGGAGCCACATCATGGACCCGGTGATCGTCGTCGGCGCGGGGCCCGTTGGGCTGTCCCTGTCCCTCGCCCTGGCGGGCGCGGGCGTGCCCTCCGTCGTGCTCGACGAAGGGCCCGGCAAGGAGGAACCGCGCCCGGCCCGTACGGTCGTCCTGCACGCCGACACCGCGTCCATGGCGCACCGGCTGGGCTGTACGACGCTGCGCGACGAGGGGGCGTACTTCGCCGCCTGGCGCACCATGCGGCGCGGCCGGGACACCCAGCGGATCACCTTCGAGGACCATCCGGCCCCCCTGCACGTGCCGCAGCACGCGCTGACGCGCGGGCTGCGCGACGCCGCCGCGGCGCATCCGCTGGTCCAGCTGGTCACCGAGAGCCGTCTGGACGCCGTGGAGCAGGACGGCCACGGCGTCACCGCCCACACCCGGGGCGCCGAGACCACGTGGTGGCGCGGGAGTTACCTGGTCGGTTGCGACGGGGCCCGCTCCACCGTGCGCAAGCTGCTCGGCATCCGCTTCCCCGGCCGCACCGCCGTGGAGCGGCACGCCGTGGCCGCGCTGCGCACCGAACTCCCCTGGCCGGGCGAGGCCTTGCTGCACCGCAGCGCGCCGCGGGAGGTCACCTCCCGGCCGCTGCCCGACGGGGTGTGGCGGCTGGACTGGCTGCTGCCCGCCCGCGGGGAGCTGGTGACTCCCGACACGCTGGTGACCCTGATCCGGGACACCCTCGCGGTGTGGTGCGGTGGCAGCACTCCCCCGTACGACCTCATCGACACCGGCGTCCACACGCTGCACCACCGCCTCGCCCGGCGCTGGCGCGACGGCCGTGCCTTCCTCGCCGGCGACGCCGCGCACCTGCTGGGGGCACTCGGCACCCAGGGGGTCGAGGAGGGGCTCCGGGACGCCGAGAACCTCGCGTGGAAGCTGTCCCTGGCCTGGCACCAGGGAGCCTCCGAAGCCCTGCTCGACAGCTACGAGGGCGAGCGGCGCACCGCGGTCGCCTCCCGGCTGCGCGCGGCCGACCAGGCGATGCCGACGCTGCGGGCCGGCGGCGGCCTGCGCACCTATCTGCCCGGAGCCGCGCGCTCCGCCGAATCCCTCCTCACCGACGGCCACCTCGGGCGCGGGCTGCTGGGCGCGGAGCCGGCGTACGCCCCGCCGGTCGCCGTACGCGAGGTGCCGACGGCCACCGAACCGGGCGGTCCGGTGGCGAACGTCCCCGTGACCGCGCCCGACGGGTCGACGGTGCCGCTGCGGGACCTGTTGGGGCAGGGGCGGCTGCTGGTGGTCCTGGTCGCCCCGGGCACCGGGGTCTGGGACCGGCGCCACTGGCTCGGCGCCGGGCTGATGCCCCGCCTCGCCGCGGCGGTGAGCGCCCTTCCGGTCCGTACCGACCTGCTGGTCGCGGACTCCTACCCGGGTGCGCCGGCCCACACCGTGCTGCTCGTACGGCCGGACGGGCACCTGGCGGCGACCTTCGCGGGGGTCCGCCCGGCGGAGCTGTACGAGGCGGCGGACACGGTCCGGGCGGGCGCGCCCGAGTCCCGGCTGCCCGCCCCCTCGACGACACCGACCGTGGTGATCGATTGACCGTCCTCCCGCACTCGTGGTTCACTCGCCGAATGACCGGCAACGACGTACGCCTGTGGCGGAGGGTCCATATGGACCTGCTCCGCTACGCGGGCTGCGTGTGTCGCCCTTCCTGTTGATTCGCCCTTCCCTTCGCGCGCCCCGTGCCGTCCACCGGCCTGCGCGCACCTCCGCGAACCCAGGAACGGTCTCCTTTCATGTCTGCGTCTGCACCCGCGTCCACCGCACGCCCGTACACCCCTGAGCCCGCGCCGGCCGGGGATCCCACGGCCGCCGAACTCCTCGACTTCGCCCTCCGCACGGCAGCCGACCCCGCCGCCGTGGCCTCGCTTCCGCTCGATCCGGAGGGCCGCACGTGGATCCGGCTGGACGGGCCGGGCGGCAGCGAGGCCTGGCTGATCGGCTGGCCGCCGGGCACCGGCACCGGCTGGCACGACCACGCCGAATCGCGGGGCGCGTTCGCCACCGCCCGGGGCCGGCTCACCGAACACTCGCTGGCCGTACGGCTGCCCTCGGAGGGCTGGCGCTCGCTGGAACTGGCTCCCGACGTCGACCGCCGCCGCACGCTGGACGCGGGCACCGGGCGGGCGTTCCTGGAACACCACGTACACGAGGTCCTCAACGAGTCCCCGACCGAGCACGCGGTCTCGGTGCACGCGTATTACCCGCCGCTCCCGCTGATCCGCCGCTACAGCCGCAGCGGCCCGGTGCTGCACCTGGAGCACGTCGAGCGCCCGGCGGACTGGCAGTGAGCGCCCCCGTCGGCATCGACGAGCTGCTGGAGCAGGTCCGCGCGGGCTACACCCGCGTCGGCCCGGAGGAGGCGTACGCCGCCTCCCGCGCCGGCGCCCTGCTGGTGGACATCCGCTACCAGGCCCTGCGCGAGCGCGACGGCCTGATCACGGGGGCACTGGTGGTCGAACGCAACGAACTGGAGTGGCGCCTGGACCCCCGCGGCAGCCACCGCGCCCCCGAGGCCACCGGGCACGACCTTCAGGTGGTGGTGATCTGCAACGAGGGCTACGCCTCCACCCTCGCCGCGGCCTCCCTCCACTCCCTGGGCCTCCACCGGGCGACCGACCTGGCCGGCGGCTTCCAGGCCTGGAAATCAGCCGGCCTCCCGGTCACACCCGCCTGACGCGCCCTCACACCACCCGGGCCGCCGCACATCCGGCCCCGCCGACGTTTGAGGCGATCCTCCAGCCCCGCCGGCGTTTGAGGCGCGGGGGCTCGGGGGCAGAGCCCCCGCAACGGCGCCGCAGGCGGTGACGAGGGCGGCCGCGCACAGCAGTGCGACGAAGGCGCCGAGGAAACCGGCCTTGCGATCCCTGAGGGTCTGAAGGGCGTAACGCACATCATGCCGTCAACTCTGCTGACGGACGCGGCTCCTGACACTGGCGTACCCCGGCATCCGTACGCGGGGGCTACCCGCACCCCGGGCCCGGCGGTTCACTCCCCCTGGTACCCGAGCTCGTCGGCGTCCTCGCCCTCCGCCTCCAGCGCGCGGCGCACCACCCGCAGGGCCATGCCCTCCGGGTATCCCTTGCGGGCGAGCATCCCGGCGAGGCGCCGGATCCGCTTGTCGCGCTCCAGGCCCCGGGTGGCGCGGAGCTTGCGCTCCACGAGCTCCCGGGCGGTCTCCTCCTCCTGCTCGGAGTCGAGCAGTTCCAGGGCCTCCTCCACGAGGGTGGCGTGCACCCCCTTGGTCCGGAGCTCCTGGGCGAGCGCCCGGCGGGCTAGGCCCCGGCCTCGGTGCCGGGATTCGACCCAGGCCCCGGCGAAGGCGGCGTCGTCGATCAGGCCCACCTCCTCGTACCGGGAGAGGACCTGCTGCGACACCTCCTCGGGGATGCCCCGCTTGTGCAGGGCGTCCGCGAGCTGGCGCCGGGTGCGCGGGCTCCCCGTGAGCAGGCGCAGGCAGATCGCCCGCGCCTGCTCCTCGGGGCTCTGGGGCGGCAGTTCCGGACGGTCCTCACGACCGCGCCTGCTCCTGCCGCCCCCTTCCTGCTCCCGCACGGGTCAGCTCTTGGCCACGGCGGCCTTGGCCGTCGTCTTGGCCTTCGACGCCGGGGCGGGCACGGCGGCGGCTGCCGCGTCGGCCGCTGCGGCACCGGCCTCGGGGGCGGCGGTGTCGGCGTCCTTGCGGACCCCCACGCCCAGCTTCTCCTTGATCTTCCGCTCGATCTCGTCGGAGAGGGCGGGGTTGTCGCAGAGGAACTTCCGCGCGTTCTCCTTGCCCTGGCCGAGCTGGTCGCCCTCGTACGTGTACCAGGCACCGGCCTTGCGCACGAAGCCGTGCTCGACGCCCATGTCGATCAGACCGCCCTCGCGGCTGATGCCGTGGCCGTAGAGGATGTCGAACTCGGCCTGCTTGAACGGGGGCGCGACCTTGTTCTTGACCACCTTGACGCGGGTGCGGTTACCGACCGCGTCCGTGCCGTCCTTCAGGGTCTCGATGCGGCGGATGTCCAGACGCACGGAGGCGTAGAACTTCAGCGCGCGGCCACCGGTGGTGGTCTCCGGCGAGCCGAACATCACACCGATCTTCTCGCGGAGCTGGTTGATGAAGATCGCGGTGGTCTTGGACTGGTTGAGCGCACCGGTGATCTTCCGGAGCGCCTGGCTCATCAGTCGGGCCTGGAGACCCACGTGCGAGTCGCCCATCTCGCCCTCGATCTCCGCGCGCGGCACGAGGGCCGCCACGGAGTCGATGACGATCAGGTCGAGGGCACCGGAGCGGACGAGCATGTCCACGATCTCCAGGGCCTGCTCGCCCGTGTCCGGCTGCGACAGGATGAGGTTGTCGGTGTCGACGCCGAGGGCCTTCGCGTACTCGGGGTCGAGCGCGTGCTCGGCGTCCACGAAGGCGACGGTGCCGCCGGCCTTCTGCGCATTGGCCACGGCGTGCAGGGTCAGGGTCGTCTTACCGGAGGACTCCGGCCCGTACACCTCGATCACGCGGCCGCGGGGCAGCCCGCCGACGCCGAGCGCGATGTCCAGCGCGGTCGACCCGGTGGGGATGACCTCGATGGGGTCGTTCGGCTTGTCGCCGAGGCGCATGACCGCACCCTTGCCGAATTGCCGTTCAATCTGTGCGAGCGCGGCGTCGAGAGCCTTCTCGCGGTCGGTGCCTGCCATGGGTTCCACCCGGTTTGCTTGAGTCGATCGCTTCACGCCATTGACGCTAATGCCTGCCACTGACAATGCGCCTCCACGACCGGTTCGGCTGTGGATAACTCATCAGAATGGATGTTCGATTTTCCTGTCAAGCGCACCACGCCCACCGGCCCTCCGGGCCGACGGATCCAGCCGCGGACCGTTCCCTCCGCCGCCGGATCTCCCGCGACCGACCATGGCCCGCCCCACCGCGCGAGCACGGCCCCGCACGACACACGTGCCGTTCCCAGGCAGCAGGAATGATGCCTCCGTGGCGACCAATCTTGAGCTCTTCGCGGACTACTTCCAGATCTACGTCATGGACGATGAATCCGAGGCAACCGAGACCGGCATCGGCGACGTATGGACCGAGCAGGCCTTCCTCGACGGGCTCGGGGTCGACGAACACGCCCTGGCCATCGGCACCGCTGTCAACGTCACCGTCACCGTCGCCCTCGACCTCCTCACGGGCCGGCCGGACGATGACAGCGACGACTTCGACCACGTCGTCGAGGCAAGCCTCAACCTGACCTCGGGACGCCTCGTCGTGCTGGGCTGCACCGACTACATCCCCGACGCAGCACGCTTCGACATGCCCGCCGGATGGACCCGCATCCGGACGTCCCGGCGAAACCTCGAAGCTGCTGCCTTCCCCGGCCCCGACAGCGAGGACGAGCCGGAAGAGATGGAGGAGATCCGGATCCAGGCATGGCCGGCACCGCACTCTCAGCCCCACATCATCAAGCGATGGACACCGCCCGACGCATAGATCACGAGTTGCTCGTCGTGCTCACCCTGTCGTCGCGCACCAAGCACCGCACAGCCGCGTGCAATGCTCGGTGGCCAAGTAGAACGCCCAGTCACAGGACGGCCACCGGCTATCGGCTGAGCGACCTGAGCGCCGCCGCGTCGTACGGCTTCAGCTCGTCGAAGCGGTCGCCGAGGACCTTCGCCGCCCACTGCGGGTCCTGGAGCAGCGCCCGGCCCACGGCGACCATGTCGAACTCGTCGCGTTCCATGCGGTCCAGGAGGTTGTCGATGTCGCCGAGCGCCGCACCCTCCCCGGCGAAGGCGCGGATGAAGTCGCCGTCGAGGCCGACCGACCCGACGGTGATGGCCGGCCGCCCAGTGAGCTTCTTGGTCCAGCCCGCCAGGTTCAGGTCCGAGCCCTCGAACTCCGGGATCCAGTAGCGCCGGGTGGAGGCGTGGAACGCGTCGACGCCCGCCGCCGCCAGCGGGGCCAGGATCGCCTCCAGCTCCTCCGGGGTCTGCGCGAGCCGTGCGTCGTAGGCCTCCTGCTTCCACTGCGAGTAGCGGAAGATCACCGGGAAGTCGGCCGCGACGCGCTCGCGGACCGCGGCCACGATCTCCGCGGCGAACTTCGTACGGGCCACCGCGTCGCCGCCGAAGGAGTCGGTGCGGCGGTTGGTCCGCTCCCACAGGAACTGGTCGAGCAGGTAGCCGTGGGCGCCGTGCAGCTCGACGCCGTCGAAGCCGGCCCGCTCGGCCTCCGCGGCGGCGTCGGCGAACGCGCCGATGACGTCGTCGAGGTCGGCGCGGGTCATCGCCCTGCCGGTCCCCTCGGTGCCGTCGACGCGGATGCCGGAGGGTCCGACGGCGGGGGCGTCGGCGTACGGCGCCTCGCCCTGCTTGCGCACCATGCCTATGTGCCACAGCTGGGGCACGATCGTGCCGCCCGCCTCGTGCACGGCCGCGGCGACCTTCGCCCACCCCGCCAGCTGGTCCTCGCCGTGGAACCGCGGCACCCGGTCGCTCTGCCCGGCGGAGTCGTGACCGACGTAGGTGCCCTCGGTGACGATCAGGCCCACGCCCGCGGCGGCCCGGCTGGCGTAGTACGCCTGCACGTCCTCGCCGGGTACGCCGCCGGGGGAGAACATCCGCGTCATCGGCGCCATCGCGATGCGGTTGGGGACGGTCAGGCCGTTCAGCTTGACGGGCCGGGACAGGATCTCGGCCGCGCGGGAGGCGGTGGACGTGGTGACGGTCATGCGGGTCCTCCGGATTGAGGCGTGTGGCTCGTGGCTCGTGGCTCGTCGGACTGCAACGAGAAGTGCATAGTACACATGCTATGTATCATGCATATCGCGCGGCCGGCCCGCGGGCCGCGCCGCGCAGGGGGTCCGCGATAATGGAGCGCCGGAAGGAGCTGGAGGCGCAGTGCTGGAGAAACTGGAGCGGGAGCTGATGCTGCTCTCACGGCACCAGGTGCTCGCCCGGCGCGAGCGCGACCCCGAACGCCTGGAGCGGTCGGCGTACCTGCTGCTCAGCCGGATCGACACACAGGGCCCCATGTCCATAGGACAGCTGGCGGATGCCTTCGGGCTCGACACCTCGACCGTGAACCGCCAGACGGCCGCACTGCTGCGCTGCGGGCTGGCCGAGCGCGTCGCGGACCCGGACGGCGGGATGGCCCGCAAGCTGCGCATCACCGTTGAAGGCGGGCGCCGGCTCGCCGAAGACCGCGAGGTCAACCAGTCCTGCCTGGCCCGGGTGGTCGCGAATTGGTCCCCCGAGGAAGTACGGGAGCTGGAGGACGTCCTGGTCCGGCTCAACCGCAGCGCCGAGGCCCTCGAAGGACGGTACTGGCCGCGCGCGGAGGAAGACGGGGACCAGCCACGGCGCCCCGTCACACCGTGACCGAGAGCGGCGCGACTGACAACCCAGGGTTGACACTCTCTTGACTGTCAACCTACGGTTGCATCCATGACGAACCCTTCCGTGGAACCCGTTCGCATGACCAATCCGGTGCGCCTCGACGACCTGATCGAGGCCATCAACAAGGTCCACACCGACCCCTTGGAGCAGCTCAGCGGCGCCGTCGTCGCCGCCGAGGCCCTCGGGGACGTCGCGGACCACCTCATCGGCCACTTCGTCGACCAGGCACGCCGCTCCGGCGCCTCCTGGACCGACATCGGCCGCAGCATGGGCGTCACCCGCCAGGCGGCCCAGAAGCGCTTCGTCCCCAAGGCGGACAAGGAGGGTGCCGCCGCGCTCGACCCGAACGCGGGCTTCGGCCGCTTCACCGCCCGCGCCCGCAACGTCGTCGTGAGCGCGCAGAACGAGGCCCGCGCCGCCGGCGGCGTCGAGATCCGCACCGACCACCTGGTCCTGGGCCTGCTGGCCGAGCCCGAGAGCTTCGCGGGCCTCGCTCTGGGCGCCCAGGGGGTCGCGGCGGACGACGTACGCGCCGCAGTGGCCGCCGTACTGCCCCCGCCGCAGGCGGAGGTCCCCGACCTCATCCCCTTCGACGCGTCCGCGAAGAAGGCCCTGGAGCTCACCTTCCGCGAGGCCCTGCGCCTGGGGCACGACTACGTCGGCACCGAGCACATCCTGCTCGCACTGCTGGAGCTGGAGAACGGCGAGGGCCCGCTGAGCGGCCTCGGCGTGCGCAAGGACGCCGCCGAGGCGACCGTCACCGCAGCCGTGGAAAGCGCACTCGGCGGCGCCGGGGACGCGCCGTAGAGGTGTGCGCCGCCTCCGTCAGCGCGTAGCGCTTCACGTACGCGCCGAGGAAGGCCTGCAGCGTGGCGACGGCCGGGATCGCGACGAGCGCCCCGACCGCGCCCAGCAGGGCCGTGCCCGCGATGACCGATCCGAAGGCGACCGCCGGATGGATGTCCACGGTCTTCGAGGTCAGCTTGGGCTGCAGGACGTAGTTCTCGAACTGCTGGTAGACCACCACGAAACCGAGGACGTACAGCGCGTACCAGGGTTCGACGGTGAAGGCGATCAGCACCGGCAGCGCACCCGCGAGATAGGTGCCGATGGTGGGGACGAACTGGGAGACCAGCCCCACCCACATCGCGAGGGCGGGCGCGTACGGCACGCCGAGGACCGCCAGCACGATGTAGGTGGCGATACCGGAGATCAGCGCCATCAGCCCGCGCGAGTAGAGGTAGCCGCCCGTCTTGGCGACGGCGATCTCCCAGGCGCGCAGCACCTCGGCCTGCTTGGCGGGCGGCAGTACGGAGCACAGGGCCCGCCGCAGCCGCGGTCCGTCGGCGGCGAAGTAGAAGGAGAACAACCCGATCGTCAGCAGCTTGAAGAGTCCGCCGAGCACCGTGGCGGAGACGTCGAGCACGCCGGACGCGCTGTTCTGCACGTACTTGCGCAGCCAGTCGGAGCGCAGCACGCTCTCCTGGATCTCCACCCGGGACAGTTCGGTGTGGAAGGTGGAGTTGATCGCCTTGATCACCGAGTCGAGATAGCCCGGGAAGCCCTCGACCATGGCGACGATCTGCCCGGCGAGCAGCGAGCCGAGCAGCGCGAGAAAGCCGGCGGTCACGATGAACACCGCGAGGAACGTCACGAAGGTGGCGAGCCCGCGGCGCATGCCGCGGGCCGCCATCCCGGACACCGCCGGCTCGATCGCGAGCGCGAGGAAGAACGCGATCAGGATGTTGACGAGCAGCCCGATGAGCTGGTGGAAGGCCCAGCTGCCGAGCTGGAAGCAGGCGACGAGCGCCAGGATGAGGATCACGGCGCGCGGCAGCCAGCGCGGCATCCGCGCCTCCTCCCATCCGGGGGCCGCGGGGGCCGCACCGGCCGGGGGGCTGCCCGCCCCGCCGGAGCCGGCCTGCGGGACGGGGCCGCCGGGGGCTACCGGACGACGGAAGCCGCCGGGGCCTTCACCGGCGCCTCCGGCACGTGCGCCGCCCGGATCGGGGACGTCGGCGGGCTGGTCGTCGGTCGTCGTCTCATCACTGGCTGCCACGCCGCCAAGTCTGGCCCACCGACCGCCCGAACCACGAAGCGGTGCGCGGCGGCGTCAGCGCAGCGAGGCCGGCACGTCCATCGCGGAACACACGGCGCGCCACACGTCCTTGGCCTCCCAGCCCGCGTCCAGCGCCTGGTGGACGGTCCGCCCGCCCAGCTCGGTCATGACGTGGTCCCGCGCGAACGAGTCGGCGTAGCCCGCGCCGAAGTGCTCGGCCATCCGTTCCCAGAAAATCGTCAACCGCATGCCCCCAGTATCCCGCCCCGGGAGAGTGCACCGGCCGCGTTCGCCCCTCCCGGCCGCACCGCCGCGTCCTACCTTGCACGCATGCCCGGAGACGAAGCTTCCTCGCAGACGTCGCAGACCCCACGGCCCACGCAGGCCCCCCAGGCCCCCCAGCCCCCACAGTCCACGCAGAGGCCGGACGGGCCGGAGAGCCCGCAGAGCCCGCTGGCCCGCGCCGAGCAGTTCATCTGGCTCACGGCCCGTGTGCTGGAGCAGCGGCGGTTCGCGTTCCACTTCCTCGGCGGGGACGCCGACCCGGTGGACACCGCCCTCGGTTCGTACCTCAACGGCGACGGCGGCTACGGTCACGCCCTCGATCCGGATCTGCGCGGTCCGCTCAGCCAGCCCCTGCACACCGCGCACGCGCTGCGCGTGCTGGACAGCCTGGGCCGCTGTGCCGGGCAGCGCATCGAGCGGCTCTGCCGCCACTTGACCGGGGTCTCCACTCCGGACGGCGCGCTTCCGGTGGTCTCTCCGGCCCCGCGCGCCTACCCGGCGGCCCCGTACCACCCGACGTACGACGCCCCGCCGGGCGAGCTGCTGACCACCGGCCCGGTCGTCGGTCTGCTGCACCGCAACCGGGTCTGGCACGCCTGGCTCTTCCGGGCGACCGACTTCTGCTGGGACCGGGTCGAGAACCTGCGCCACTCGCATCCGTACGAGGTCCAGAGCGCGGTGGCCTTCCTGGACGGCGTCCCGGACCGGGCGCGCGCCGCGGCGGCCGCGGACCGGCTGGGCCGGCTGGTGCGCGAGCAGCGGCTCGTGGTGCTGGACCCGCGGCGGCGGCCGGAGTACCCGCCGGCTCCGGGCTACGCGCCGGGCGAGCAGCTGTTCCCGCACGACTTCGCGCGGCGGCCGGAGTCGCTGGCCCGCGGCTGGTTCACGGACGAGGAGATGCGCCGCTCGCTGGACTTCCTGACCGCCGCCCAGCAGGTGGACGGCGGCTGGCCGGTCCGCCGCGAGGCCTGGGCACCGGGGAGCTCGCTGGAGCGGCGGCCGATCGCCACGCTGGAGGCCCTGCTGACCCTGCGGGCGTACGGGCGCCCGCCGGACGGGATCAGCCGCCCAGGGCCCGTACCCCGGCGGTGACGAGGACGGCGGCCGCGACCACGACCAGGAACGGGGCCCGCAGCAGCAGCGCCAGCCCGGCGGCGGCGAGCCCGGCGGCGCGGGCGTCGACGACGAGGGCGGACCCGGTGCTGAAGGTCTGCTGGGCGGTGAGCGCGGCGAGCAGCGCGACCGGCAGCAGGGCGGCCAGCCGGCGCACCGCCGGCCGCTCCAGGGCCCCGGCGGGGACGAGCAGCCCGGCGAGCTTGACGGCGTAGCAGCCGACGACGGTGATGCCGATGGCGATCCAGACGTTCACGGCCGGCGTCCCTTCATCCACAGCACGACGGGGGCGGCCAGGGCCGCGATCAGCACGGGCACCCCGGCGGGCAGCACCGGCAGGAAGCCGAGCCCGAGCACGAGCGCGAGGGCGGCGACGGCCCGCTCGGTGGCGGTCTTCAGCATCGGCGCGAGCAGGGCCAGGAACACGGCGGGCCCGGCGGCGTCCAGCCCCCACGCCTGGGTGTCCCCGATGGCCTCGGCGCCGAGCGCGCCGAGCAGGGTGGTCAGGTTCCAGAGCGCGTACAGGCTGAGCCCGGTGACGGTGAAGCCGAGCCGGGCCGACTTGCGGTCGGGCTGGGCCAGCGCCACGGCGGTGGTCTCGTCGATCACCCAGTGCGCGGCGAAGGGCCGTACGGCGCGGGGCAGCGCGAGCAGCTGCGACAACCGCAGCCCGTAGAAGGCGTTGCGGGTCCCGAGGAAGAAGGCCCCGGCCGCGGCGGTGAACGGGTTCCCGCCCGCGGCGAGCGCTCCGACCAGGGCGAACTGCGAGGCGCCGGTGAAGACGAGCAGGCTCAGCACGCAGGCCTGGAGGGTGCTGATGCCGGCTCCGGCGGCGGTCACCCCGAAGGCGAACCCGGACAGTCCGACGGCCACCCCGACCCCGAGCGCGTCCCGGATGACGGCGGCCCGCGGCCGCGCGTCGGGCACGTGCGTCTCTCGTATCTCTGGCTCTGTGACCAGCTGCTTCTCTCCCACACCCCGAAACTACGCGGAGCCCGCCGCATGGGTCTTGTACGTTCTTGCGCGCACCGGCGTCAGCCCCGCCGCCGCACCGGACCGCCGAGCAGCCCGGTCAGCTCCGCCTCCACGACGGCCGACAGCGGCGCCCCGAACACGCAGAGCGTGTGCTCCCACGGGTGCCCGAAGGTGCCGAAGCGCAGCTCGGGGTCGAGGTAGAGGTGGTAGTCGCCCTCCGGGTAGACCGAACCCGGCCACCTCGGGCGGCCGGGGCCGCCCACCCGATGCGGCTCGAAGGCATGGCCGATGTGCTGCCAGTCGAGCCAGTACAGCGTGTCCCCGGGCCCGGTGACGGCGCGCAGCGCGCGCTCGGCGATCCGGCCGAGCTGGTCGAGGCGCTCCTCTCGGCCCTGGTCGACCGCGTCGAGCGACCAGGTGACGGAGGGCGCCGGCGCGTCGAAGCCGGGGAACCGGCTCGTGGAGGGCCGGAAGCCGAACTCCCGCTCCAGCCGGTCCCACACCGGGCCGTCGTCCAGCGCGCCGATGGTCTTCCGCACCGGTCGGGTGCGCGCGGGGGTGGCGTCCGCCGGGGCCCAGCGGTGGGTGCGCACGGTAGTGACCTCGGCGAAGCCCGCCGCCGACAGCTCGGACCGCAGCTCGCCTTGGGCCTCGACGAGGCAGTACGGGGCGACGTGGTCCGCCAGGTACCTCTTGCTCCCGAGCCGGGCGAAGTACCGGACCAGCTCCGGATACGGCCCGGTGACCCCGCCGACGACCACGAAATCCGTGCCGGCCGGGCGCCCCGCCCAGCCGACGGCCACCATCCGCCCGCGGTCGGACAGGACGGCCGCCTCGGACAGCTGGTGCAGGCCCAGGGCATCCGCCTCGAACTCGCGCAGGGGGAGCGCGTGCGGACCGCTGGAGACCGCGAGTTCGTGCGCCCGCGCGCACCAGTCGGAACCGTCCAGGACCAGGTGGCGGACGCCGTCCCGCACGCCGGTGCCCAGGGCCTCGAACTCCGCCACCAGCAGCGAGCGCTCCTCGTCGGCCGCGAACCCGGCCGCGGTCAGCTCCTCGGCCAGCTCCGGCGGGTCGTTCCCGTGGACCTTCCACAGCGCGGGCTCGCCCCGCCCGGCGAACGCCTGCTGCTGGCGCCGCACCAGTTCGGCGAGCTCGGCGCGCGACGTCATCCGGGGCAGCGGCGGGTGCTGCACCGTCCCGTGCGTGCCGTAGTGGGTGCGGACGAGGGGCCCGTCCCGCTCCACCACGGCGCCGACGGGAGGCCACTCGGGCACCCGTCGCCGCACCTGCTCGTCGTAGCGCGCCAGTACTCCCCCGATGTCCATGACCGGCAGACTAGCTAGACGGCCCGCCCCCGCCGGTAGGCGCCCGGCGGGACGCCCACGATGCGGGTGAAGTGGCGGTTCAGGTGCGGCTGGTCGGTGAAGCCGACGGTGACGGCCGCCTCCGCCGGCGGGGTGCCGGTGTCGAGCAGCCGGCGGGCCTGGCGGACCCGGGCGTCGGTCAGCCAGGTGTGCGGCGGCATCCCGTACTGCTGGCGGAAGGCGCGCAGCAGCGCGAACGGGCTGGTGCCGAGGTCCGCCGCGAGCTGCTCCAGCGACGGCGGGTCGGCCATCCGCTCCGCCAGCACCGCCCGGGCCCGTTCGGCGTCGGCGGCGCCCGCGCGCCGTACCGTACGGGCCGGCAGCGGGCCCGCGTGCCGGGTCAGCATCCGCGCCACGACTCCCCGCAGCAGCGTGTCGGCGGCCAGCGCGTTCCCGGCCTCGGCGGCCCGGTGCACCTCGGTGATCGTCCGCGAGCCGTGCGGGTCGGTGACCACGTCGGCCGTGAAACCGGGGGTGCCGCGCAGGGTGCCGATGTCGTCGGCGACCTCGGTGATCAGCTCGCGGGAGGGGTAGAGGGTGGCGTAGGCCCAGCCCTCGGGCACCCCGGCGCGCGCGGTGTGCGGCACCTCGGGGTTGATCAGGACGACGCTTCCCGGTCCGGCGCGCACGATGTGGCCGGGCAGGCCGACCTCCTCGATGCCACCGGTGACGGCCGCGATGACGTACCCGTCGTGCGCGTGGCGCGGGAAGGTGTGGCGTACGTAGTGCGCGCGCAGCAGGTCCAGCCCGGGCAGCTCCGCGTACTGCCAGTGCCGCGCCCACTCCCGGCCGCCCTCTTCCGTCCCCATCCCCTCATTCTGCGCCCCGGCGGCGACGCACGTTTCCCCAGGTCCGGGCCGTTGTCAGTGGCCGGGTGCACGATGGGGGCATGGCAGGCGCTGCGCTCGACTCGTTCTCCCCCGCGACCCGCTCGTGGTTCACGGGGGCCTTCCGTACGCCCACGACCGCCCAGGAGGGTGCCTGGCGGGCGATCGGGGAGGGCTCGGACGTCCTGGTCGTCGCTCCGACCGGCTCGGGCAAGACGCTGGCCGCGTTCCTCGCCGCCCTCGACCGGCTCGCCTCGGCCCCGCCGCCCGCGGAGTCGAAGAAGCGCTGCCGCGTGCTCTACGTGTCGCCCCTGAAGGCCCTGGCCGTCGACGTGGAGCGCAATCTGCGCAGCCCGCTGACCGGGATCCGGCAGGAGTCCGTCCGGCTCGGCCTGCCCGAGCCGGACATCAGGGTCGGGATCCGCTCCGGCGACACCCCGCCCGCCGAGCGCCGGGCGCTGGCCACCCGCCCGCCGGACATCCTCATCACCACCCCCGAGTCGCTGTTCCTGATGCTGACCTCGGCCGCCCGGGACGCCCTCACCGGCATCGAGACGGTGATCCTGGACGAGGTGCACGCGGTCGCCGGGACCAAGCGCGGCGCCCACCTCGCCCTCTCCCTGGAGCGGCTCGACGAGCTGCTGCCGCGTCCGGCGCGCCGGATCGGGCTGTCGGCGACGGTCCGGCCGGTGGACGAGGTGGCCCGGTACCTCGCGCCGCGCGGCAAGGTGGAGATCGTCCAGCCGCCCTCCGCCAAGGAGTTCGACCTGTCGGTGGTCGTCCCGGTGCAGGACATGGGCGAGCTGGGCGGCTCGCCCGCGACCGAGGGCAAGGAGGGCGGGGACAAGCCGTCGATCTGGCCGCATGTGGAGGAGCGGATCGCGGACCTGGTGCAGGCCCACCGCTCGACGATCGTGTTCGCCAACTCCCGCCGCCTCGCCGAGCGGCTGTGCAACCGCCTCAACGAGATCGCGTACGAGCGCGCCATGGGCGAGCGGCTGCCGGAGGGTTCGCCGCCGGCCGAGATCATGGCCCAGTCGGGCGCAGCCCTGGGCGCCCCGCCCCTGCTGGCCCGCGCGCACCACGGCTCGGTCTCCAAGGAGCAGCGGGCGATCGTGGAGGAGGACCTGAAGGCGGGCCGGCTGCCGGCCGTGGTCGCCACCTCCAGCCTGGAGCTGGGCATCGACATGGGCGCGGTGGACCTGGTGGTGCAGGTGGAGTCACCGCCGTCGGTGGCGTCCGGCCTCCAGCGGGTGGGGCGGGCCGGCCACCAGGTGGGCGCGGTCTCCACCGGGGTGGTCTTCCCCAAGTACCGCGGCGACCTGGTGCAGGCGGCCGTGGTCACCGAGCGGATGCGCACGGGCGCGATCGAGTCCCTCCGCGTCCCCTCCAACCCCCTCGACGTCCTGGCGCAGCAGCTGGTCGCGATGGTCGCGATGGACACCTGGCAGCTGGACGACCTGCTCGCCCTGGTCCGGCGGGCGGCGCCGTTCGCCGCGCTGCCGGAGTCGGCGTTCACGGCGGTGCTGGACATGCTGGCGGGCCGCTATCCGTCGGACGCGTTCGCCGAGCTGAGGCCGCGCGTGGTCTGGGACCGGGTGGCGGGGACGATCACCGGGCGGCCGGGGGCCCAGCGCCTCGCGGTGACCTCCGGCGGCACCATCCCGGACCGCGGTCTCTTCGGCGTCTTCCTGGCCGGCTCGGACCCGAAGAAGGGCGGCGGCCGGGTCGGCGAGCTCGACGAGGAGATGGTCTACGAGTCCCGCGTCGGGGACGTCTTCACCCTGGGCACCACCTCGTGGCGGATCGAGGACATCACCCGCGACCGCGTCCTGGTCACTCCGGCCCCCGGGGTGCCGGGCCGGCTGCCGTTCTGGAAGGGCGACCAGCTCGGCCGCCCCCTGGAACTGGGCCGCGCGGTCGGCGCGTTCCTGCGCGAGCTCGGCGGCCTCACCGACGAGGACGCCCGGCTGCGGCTGCTGGCGGCCGGCCTGGACGCCTGGGCCGCGGAGAACGTGCTGGCCTACCTCGCCGAACAGCGCGAGGCCTGCGGTCACGTCCCGGACGACCGGACCATCGTGGTGGAGCGCTTCCGCGACGAGCTGGGCGACTGGCGGGTCGTGGTCCACTCCCCCTTCGGTGCCCAGGTGCACGCCCCGTGGGCGCTGGCGCTGGGCGCCCGCCTCGCCGAGAAGTACGGCATGGACGCGCAGGTGATGCACGCCGACGACGGCATCGTGCTGCGCCTCCCGGACGCGGACCTGCTGTCCATGGACCTGCTGGACCACGATCCCGCGGCCCCGCAGCCCTTCGAGTTCGACGACGAGCAGGCCCCGTTGGGCGCGGCGGACGTCGCCTTCGACCACGGCGACATCAACCAGATCGTCACCGACCAGGTCGGCGGATCCGCGCTGTTCGCCTCCCGCTTCCGCGAGTGCGCCGCCCGCGCCCTGCTGCTGCCGCGGCGCAGCCCGGGCAAGCGCACCCCGCTGTGGCAGCAGCGCCAGCGCGCCTCCCAACTGCTCCAGGTGGCCTCGGAGTTCGGTTCCTTCCCGATCGTGCTGGAGGCCGTACGCGAATGTCTCCAGGACGTCTTCGACGTGCCGGGCCTGACCGAGCTGATGGGGGACATCGAGGCGCGCCGTGTGCGCCTGGTGGAGGTCACCACCCCGGAGCCCTCCCCCTTCGCCCGTTCCCTCCTCTTCGGGTACGTCGCCCAGTTCCTCTACGAGGGTGACTCGCCGCTCGCCGAGCGCAGGGCTGCCGCGCTGTCGCTGGACTCCCGACTGCTGGCCGAGCTGCTCGGGCAGGCGGAGCTGCGCGAGCTCCTCGACGCGCAGGTGCTGGAGGAGCTGGAGCGGGAACTGCAGTGGCTCACCGAGGACCGGCGGGCCAAGGATCCCGAGTCGGTGGCCGATCTGCTGCGTCTGCTGGGCCCGCTGACGCAGGACCAGCTCACCGAGCGCGGGGCGGAGCCGGCCTGGGCGCAGGAGCTCGCGGCGGCCCGCCGTGCCATCCGGGTCCGGATCGGCGGCGCGGACCACTGGGCGGCGGTCGAGGACGCGGGCCGGCTGCGGGACGCGCTGGGCACGGCGCTGCCCGTCGGCGTTCCGGAGGCGTTCACCGAGCCGGTCAAGGACCCGCTCGGGGACCTGCTGGCCCGGTACGCCCGTACCCACGGGCCGTTCACCACGGCCGCCGTCGCCGCCCGCTTCGGCCTGGGCACGGCGGTGACCGAGGGCGCCCTGCACCGGCTCGCGGCGGCCGGCCGGGTGGTCCAGGGCGAGTTCCATCCGGCGGGCATCGGCCAGGAATGGTGCGACGCGACGGTGCTGCGCAGGCTCCGCCGCCGCTCCCTCGCCGCGCTCCGCCAGGAGCTGGAGCCCGTACCGCCGACCTCGCTGGCCACGTTCCTGCCCCAGTGGCAGCA
Source organism: Streptomyces sp. NPDC029164 (assembly GCF_055563995.1). Classification (NCBI taxonomy): domain Bacteria; kingdom Bacillati; phylum Actinomycetota; class Actinomycetes; order Kitasatosporales; family Streptomycetaceae; genus Streptomyces; species Streptomyces sp. NPDC029164. Next base: position 17,650 of record NZ_JBVHWW010000055.1, read on the forward strand.
CCTCGGGGGAGCCCTGCGCGGCCTCGACGGGCTGGCCCGGGCGGTCGAGCAGCTCCAGGGCGCCCCGGTGCCGGCCTCGGCGCTGGAGCGCCTGATCCTCCCGTCCCGGGTGGCGGGGTACTCCCCCGGCCTCCTGGACGAGCTGACCACCGCGGGAGAGGTGGTCTGGGCGGGCGCCGGTGCCCTGCCGGGCAAGGACGGCTGGATCTCCCTCTACCTGGCGGACGCGGCCCCGATGCTCCTGCCGCCGCCGCACCCGCTGGATCCGAGCCCGCTCCACCAGGCGGTCCTGGCCTCCCTGACCGGCGGGTACGGCCTGTTCTTCCGCCAGATCGCGCAGTCGATCCGCGCCGACTTCCCGGAGGTCTCCGACCTCGCCCTCTCCGAGGCGGTGTGGGACCTGGCCTGGTCGGGCCGGCTCACCAACGACACCCTGGCCCCGCTGCGCTCGCTGCTGGGCTCGGGCCGCACGGCGGGCTCCACGGCCCACCGGGCCCGGCGCACGGTCCCCCGCGGCCGGTACGGCACGCTCAGCGCGACCGTGTCCCGGACGGGCCCGCCCACCGTCTCCGGGCGCTGGTCGCTGCTGCCGTCCCAGGCCCCCGACCCGACCCACCGGGCCCACGCGCTGGCCCGCACCCTGCTGGACCGGCACGGCGTGGTCACCCGGGGCGCGGTGGCCGCGGAAGGCGTCGAAGGGGGCTTCAGCGCGGTCTACCGCGTCCTCTCGGCCTTCGAGGACAGCGGCCAGGCCCGCCGGGGCTATGTGGTCGAGGGGCTGGGCGCGGCGCAGTTCGCCATGGACGGCGCGGTGGACCGCCTCCGGGCCGCCGAGCGGACCCCGCCCCCGCTGGCGGCGGTGGTCCTGGCGGCGGCCGACCCGGCGAACGCGTACGGTGCGGCCCTGCCCTGGCCCGAGCCCCCGGCCGGGGCCACCCACAAACCGGGCCGCAAGGCGGGCTCCCTGGTGGTCCTGGTGGACGGCGAGCTCACCCTGTACCTGGAGCGCGGCGGCAAGACCCTGCTGGCCTGGCCCTCGCCGGAGGACCCCCGTCTCGCGGCCGCCACGGCCGCCCTGGCCGCGGCCTCCCGCGCGGGCACCCTCCCGGCGCTGACGGTGGAACGCATCAACGCCGCCGCCGCCCTGACCTCACCCCTGGGCCGGGACCTGGAGGCGGCCGGCTTCCACGCCACTCCGAGGGGTTTGCGCTTGCGTTCCTGACGACTGCAAATCGGCACCGACTGTTCCACTCACGTCCTGGACATGTCACAGAACCGTCGTGGGCCGCCCCCTGGGCTGGCACAGCCGCTTACTCATCCCTTATCAAGATGATCACAGGCATTGCGTTGGCGATGCACAGTCATGGGGGAGTAGAAGAGTGAGCACCATCAGCATGCGTACCACCACCCTCGGCGCGGTCGTCCTGGCGGTCGCCGGCACCCTGGCCCTGACCGGCTGCAAGAACGGCAACGAGGAACTGGCCCCGGTGCAGCCGAGCGGTTCGGCCTCGTCGGCCGCCCCGTCCGAAGCGCCCAGCCCCAGCATGACCGCCCCCGCCACGGGCGGCAGCGAGGCCCCCGCCGGGGCGAACGGCACGGCGAAGTCCGGCCAGACCTTCAAGATCGGCGAGGCCGCGGAGATCCCGTTCAGCTACGGAAGCAACAAGGGCGGCCAGATCGCCCTCACGGTCACCGCGATCGAGCAGGGCAACCCGGCCGACCTGGACTCGCTCAAGCTCGGCGACAAGGTGAAGGGGATGATCCCGTACTACATCCGCTACTCGGTCAAGAACACCGGCACCACGGACCTGTCGTTCTCCTCCGTGACGCAGGTCAAGGGCCTGCTCGGGGACGGCACCGACGCCCAGCGCGTGTCGATCATAGGAAAGTTCGAGAAGTGCCCGAACGAGTCGCTGCCGAAGGGCTTCGTCAACGGCCAGACGCAGACCAGCTGCGCGGTGGCCCTCGCCCCGTCGGCTCAGACGAAGGTCTCCGCCGCCGAGTACTGGGGCAACCCGTACGGCTACCCGAACAAGGGCCTCGTCTGGAAGTGATGAGCGGTCCCTCGGGCCCCTCGGACCCCTTGGGCCCCTCAGAGCCCTTGGGCCCCTCAGAGCCCTTGGACCCCTCAAAGCCTTCCACCCCCTCCCGTCCCTCCTGCCCTTCCTGATCCACGGGGCCCCTGCGGCCGCACCTCGCCGCAGGGGCCCCGCAGGGGCTCACGCAGGCCGCGGGCGGGGGAGAATGGCCCCATGCCCGAAGGCGACAGCATCCGGCGCGCGGCGACCCGCCTCCACACCGCCCTGGCAGGCCGCGAACTCACCCGCAGTGACCTCCGCGTCCCCCGTTTCGCCACCGCCGACCTCACCGGCCGCGTCACCCTCGACGTCACCCCCCGCGGCAAACACCTTCTCGCCCGCTTCGAGGGCGGCCTCACCCTGCACAGCCACCTCCGGATGGACGGCGCCTGGCACGTCTTCGCCGCCGGCGAGAAGTGGCGCGGCGGCCCCGTCCACGAGATCCGGGCCGTCCTCGGCACCGCCGGGCACACCGCCGTCGGCTACCGCCTCCCCGTCCTGGAGCTGATCCGCACCGCCGACGAGGACCGGGCCGTGGGCCACCTCGGCCCCGATCTCCTCGGCCCGGACTGGGATCCCGCGCGAGCCGCCGCCAACCTGCTCGCCGCCCCCGAGCGCCCCCTCGGCGAGGCCCTGCTCGACCAGCGCAACCTCGCCGGCATCGGCAACATCTACAAGGCCGAGCTGTGCTTCCTGGCCGGGGTCACCCCGTGGACCCCGGTCGGCGCGCTCCCCGAAGCGACCCTGCCCCGCCTGGCCTCCGCCGCCCACCGGCTGCTGTCCGCGAACACCGGCGCGCGGCCGGGCCCCCGCAACACCACCGGCCTGCGCCGCCCGGGCCAGGACCTCTTCGTCTACGGCCGCGCCCACCGCCCGTGCCTGCGCTGCGGCACCCCCGTCCGCGAGGCCCCCCAGGACGGCCGCCCCACCTACTGGTGTCCCCGCTGCCAGCCGGGGCCCACGCCGTAGCCGGTGTCCAGGCGACAGGGCGCACTGGTTGACGGCCCGTCAGATCCAGTCGTACCGTCCCGGCATGCCCACACCCACAGCCTCGTACGACCTCACCGGCCGTACCGCCCTGGTCACCGGCGCCGCCAGCGGCATCGGCCGCGCCACCGCCGTCCTCCTCGCCGAGGCGGGCGCACACGTCCACTGCGCGGACCGCGACGAGCAGGGCCTCGCCGAGACGGCCGCCCTCGTCACCAAGGCCGGCGGCGCCGCCACCGTCCATCCCCTCGACGTCACCGACCGCGCCGCGCTCCGGGCGGCCGTGACCGCGGCGGGCTCGCTCGACATCACGGCCGCCATCGCCGGCGTCATGCACACCAGCAGCGTCCTGGAGACGACCGACGAGGACCTCGACCGGGTCCTGGACATCAATTTCAAGGGGGTGCTGCGCACCTGCCAGGAGGCCGCCCGCAGCATGATCGCGGCGGGCCGCCGCGGCTCCATCGTCACCATGGCCTCCGGGGCCGTGGACGCCGCCCAGCCCGGCCTGCTCTGCTACAGCGCCGCCAAGGCCGCCGTGGTCCAGCTGACCAAGACGCTCGCCACCGAGGCCGGCCCGCACGGCATACGCGTCAACGCCGTCGCTCCGGGCTGGATCCGCACCCCGATGACCGGCCGGCACAGCCCCGAGGTCCAGGAACAGACCGAGGCGGCGATGGTCCGCATGTCCCCCCTGCGCCGGGTCGGCGAGCCCGAGGACATCGCCCAGGCGGTGCTCTACCTGGCCTCGGACGCCTCGTCCTTCATGACGGGCCAGATCCTTCGCCCGAACGGCGGAGTGTCGATGCCCTGGTAGACCCGGCACCGCCCCCACCGCCCCCACCGCCCAGATCGGCCCCACCGCCCGCATCTCCGGCACCGCCCACACCGCCCGCGTCTCCGGCACCGCCCGCACCCCGCGCACCGTCCGCTCCCCCGGTGGCCCCGCCGCGGACGCCGGCATCCGCCGACCGCCGGGCCTTCCGTACCGGGCCCGGTACGCAGTGCACCGGCAGCAGCCCCAGCCCCCAGCCGCCCACCGCCACCGCGCCCTCCACCGCCCCGGACTCCTCGGGCGCCAGCACCAGCCGCAGCACGGCCCACCACCACAGCACACCCACCGCAAGCGCGAGCGCCCATGCCGCAGGTATGCGCAGTAACCGCCGCACGGCTACCTCCCTGGGGGTCCCCCCAGACGGAGTCTGGGGGAGGGCCGGGACCCGGACTGCCCCATCCTCCCGCACCACCCCCGGCGCCGCACCCAGAACGGCCGGGAGCCCCGGCCGGTGCTTCACGCACCGACCGGGGCTCCGGCCACGCTCAAACGCTCACGTGCTCGCTCACGCGGCTACGACATTCACCGCTTCCGCAGGCGCCTTGATGGTCACCCGCTCCGGTCCACCCGTGACCGAAGCCATGGAGACCGAATTGAGCATCGGGCGGACCGGCACGCTCACCGGTTCGCTTGCCGCGGCCGACTGTGCCAGCTCGGCCAGCGACAGTTCGTCACTGACTTCGCGCATCAGCTCGGACATCCGTACGTCCAACGCGTCGCAGATCGCGGAGAGCAGCTCGGAGGATGCCTCCTTCTGCCCCCGCTCCACCTCGGAGAGATAGCCGAGCGAAACTCGGGCCGACGAGGAGACTTCGCGCAGAGTACGGCCCTGGCGCTGGCGCTGCCGACGCAGCACGTCACCCAGCAGGCGACGGAGCAGAATCATCGGTGGCTCCCTCCTCTGACCGTGTAGCCGCATCCTTCACGCCCCACCGTACCGCCTCGCGCCGCGGCCGTGCGGGGAGCGATGTCGTGTTCACTCAGGGCTGCAAACATCAAATCCCCCCGTTCTGTTCCGTATCCTGCCTCCGCGCATTCTCACGGAGTTGGCCTGAGAGAAGCTCGAGCACTGTGCGTGCACTCTCCCTACGGATTTCCGCACGGGAGCCGTTCAACCTCAGCCGGACCGTTTTCCTGCCCCCCGGACCGTCCACCGCGACGAAAACGGTGCCCACCGGCTGCCCGTCCTGCGGCTCCGGACCGGCCACCCCGGTGGTCGCAATTCCCCACGAAGCGCCCATCACCCGCCGCACACCGGCTGCCATCTCCGCCGCGACCTGCGCGTTCACCGCGCCTTCGGCCGCGAGCAGCTCCGCGTCCACCCCGAGGACCCGGTGCTTGATCTCCGTGGCGTACGCCGTGACCGATCCACGGAAGGACCGCGAGGCACCGGGGACCGCCGTGAGCTCGGCGGCCACCACGCCGCCGGTCAGGGATTCCGCCACGGCGAGCGTCTGGTCACTTTCCGTGAGCAACCTCAGCGCCTCCGCGGCCAGATCGAACACACGACCGACCGCTCCGGCGGCGCCGGCCCCGCCCGACGTCTCCGCTCCGCCTCCGGTCACCGGAGGGAATCCCCCGCCCCGTAGGTCACCGCGCGGCCCGCTCCGCCTCAAGGCCCTGGCGGCGCAGTACGACCGCCTGCCGGATGTAGTCCAAACCGGTGACCACGGTCAGCACGACGGCGACCGCCATCACCCAGAAGCGCAAGGTCGCCAGCGGGCCGGTCAGCGCGAGCACGTACATGCCCACGGCCGTGCCCTGGGCCAGGGTCTTCAGCTTGCCGCCGCGGCTGGCCGGAATCACCCCGTAGCGGATGACCCAGAAGCGCAGCAGCGTGATCCCGAGCTCCCGCCCGAGGATCACCCCGGTCACCCACCAGGGAAGGTCACCGAGCCAGGAGAGGCAGATCAGTGCCGACCCCATGATCGCCTTGTCGGCGATGGGGTCGGCGATCTTGCCGAAGTCCGTGACCAGGTTGTACGTGCGGGCCAGGTGCCCGTCGAAGATGTCCGTGATCATGGCGACGGCGAACGCCGCCCACGCCCAGGCGCGCCAGGCCGGGTCGTAGCCGCCCTCGGCGAGCAGCAGGAAGACGAATCCCGGCACCAGGGCGAGCCGGATCATCGTCAGGATGTTGGCGATGTTCCACAGGCTGGCCTGATTGACCGCGGCGGCCCCCAGCTTCGCGCCGGGTACGGGCCGGCGATCGGTCCCGCCCGCCGCAGACGCCGGGACTCCGGTCATCCGGCCGCCTCCTCAAGATCCATGCCCAGGGGCTCCGCCACCAGGTCCACACCGAGGGTGCCGACCACCTTGGCCGTGACGATACGCCCGGGGACCAGGCCCGTGCTGTCCGTGAAGACGACCTGGCCGTCGGTTTCGGGGGCCTGGTGGGCGGCGCGCCCGTAGGCGCCGTCGCCGTCCTCGTCCACGGCCTCCACGGACTCGACGAGTACCTCCAGGGTCTCTCCGATGCGCTCCTCGGCGCGCTGCGAGGTGAGCTCCTCGGCGAGCCGCTGCATGTGTGCGAGCCGCTCGGCGATGGTGTCCTCGTCCAGCTTGTGGTCGTAGCCGACGGCCTCGGTGCCGTCCTCGTCGGAGTAGCCGAAGATGCCGATGGCGTCGAGCCGCGCGTGGGTGAGGAAACGCTCCAGCTCGGCGAAGTCCGACTCCTTCTCGCCGGGGAAGCCGACGATGAAGTTGGACCGCACGCCGGCCTGCGGGGCCTTGCTGCGGATGGTGTCCAGCAGCTCCAGGAACCGGTCGGTGTCACCGAAGCGGCGCATGGCGCGCAACACGTCGGGGGCCGAGTGCTGGAAGGACAGGTCGAAGTACGGCACGACCTTGGGGGTCGAGGTGAGTACCTCGATCAGGCCCGGCCGCATCTCGGCGGGCTGCAGGTAGCTCACGCGCACGCGCTCGATGCCGTCCACCGCGGCCAGCTCGGGCAGCAGGCTCTCCAGCAGCCGGATGTCGCCGAGGTCCTTGCCGTACGAGGTGTTGTTCTCGGAGACCAGCATGACCTCCTTGACGCCCTGCTCGGCGAGCCAGCGGGTCTCGTTCAGCACGTCGCTGGGGCGGCGGGAGATGAAGGAGCCGCGGAAGGACGGGATGGCGCAGAAGGAGCAGCGCCGGTCGCAGCCGGAGGCCAGCTTGACCGAGGCCACGGGGCTCTTGTCCAGGCGGCGGCGCAGGGGTGCGCGCGGCCCGGAGGCGGGCGCGAGCCCGGTGGGCAGGTCGGCGGGGGCCTCGGCCGGCTCCTGGGCGTGGCCGGGAAGGGCCACGTCGGCGCTCTGCCGCTCCGCGGGGCTGATCGGCAGCAGCTTGCGCCGGTCGCGCGGGGTGTGGGCCTCCACGCTGCCACCGTTCAGGATGGTCTGGAGGCGGTTGGAGATGTCGGCGTAGTCGTCGAAACCGAGGACTCCGTCGGCTTCCGGCAGGGCTTCGGCGAGCTCCTTGCCGTAGCGCTCGGCCATGCAGCCGACGGCGACGACCGCCTGGGTCTTGCCGTGATCCTTGAGATCGTTGGCTTCCAGGAGGGCGTCTACGGAGTCCTTTTTGGCGGCTTCGACGAAGCCGCAGGTGTTGACGACGGCTACGTCCGCATCGGCGGCGTCCTCGACGAGCTCCCAGCCATCCGCCGCCAAGCGGCCTGCGAGCTCCTCCGAGTCCACCTCGTTACGGGCGCAGCCAAGAGTGACAAGGGCGACGGTACGGCGTTCGGGCATGGACTCAAGACTACTTCGTCCCGGCGTCGGCCCCAGCCGCAAGTCCCCGTACAGCAAGATCCCCGGGGTGCGGCGCAGCACCCCGGGGATCCGGATTTCCCTGTTCCGCCCGGGGGCGGCCTCTGCTCAGCCCGCCTGGGGCTGATCCTGAAGAGGGTCCGCCTTGGTGTATGTGAGACGTTCCACCTGACCCGGCTGGAAGTCGTCCTTGATCTCCTTGCCGTTCACGAAGAGCTTCACGGCCCCGGCGTCGCCGAGCACGAGGTCGACGGACTCCTTGTCCGTGAAGGTCTTGGACTCACCCTGCGTGAGGGTGCCGTCGAAGAGCAGCCGGCCGGTGGAGTCCTTCGCGGAGATCCAGCTCTCGCCGGTGTCGGCCGTCAGGACGACCGTGACGAGGTCCTTGGGCGCGGCGGCGATCGCACTGTCCGAGGGCTCCGGCTTGGGCGCGGCGGGGGTCTGCTGGGGCTGCGCGGCCGGCTTGCCCCCGGTCTGCTTGGGTGCCGCCGGCTTCGGGGCGGCGGAACCTTCCGCCACCGGTCGCTTGTCCTTCGCGTCGCCGCCGCTGAAGGCGGTGAAGCCCACGAAGCCGATCACGGCGACGATGGCGGCGACCATGGCCGCGGTCCAGTTGGGCCGCTGCCGTTCGGGACGGATGCGCTCGGCATCGAACATCGGCGCGGCGGGCGTGGGTGCCGGCCGGCCGCCGTGGGCCGCGTCGTAGCTGTCGACCAGGGGGACCGGGTCGAGGTGGACGGCGCGGGCGAGCGTACGGATGTGACCGCGGGCGTACACGTCGCCGCCGCACCGCGTGAAGTCGTCCTCTTCGATCGCGTGCACGATCGGGATGCGCACGCGGGTGATGGAACTGACCTCGTCGACGGTGAGCCCGGCGGCGATGCGGGCCTTCTTGAGGGCGGTCCCGATGGACGGGGTCTCGACGGGTCGTTCGACGATGCGGTCCTCGGACCGGTCGTCGGTCGAAGGCCGCTCTTCTTCGGGGGAGTTGGCGTTGCCGATGGACACGTGGGCGCCTTTCGAGCGTGTAGCCACCTGCTGGATGTCCAGTCTAGGGGGGTGACGAAAGGGTGGAGCAACCGGAGGGTGCACTTCATACGCCATACGAATGGCGAAGGGAGGTCCGCTCCGGCGTGGCGGACCGACGCCGTACGCGAGGTCGTGCGCGGTACCACTACCTCCCTTCAACTGGACGTGGGCCCAAGGGAAACGGTTGCTCGCGAATTGGTTACGGATGGGCCTCGCCGCGGATGACGGCGAGCACGTCGTCCAGCTCGTCGGCCTTCAGCAGCACGTCGCGCGCCTTCGAACCCTCGCTCGGGCCGACGATCCCCCGCGATTCCATGAGGTCCATCAGCCGCCCGGCCTTGGCGAAGCCCACCCGCAGCTTGCGCTGGAGCATCGAGGTGGAGCCGAACTGCGTGGTGACCACCAGCTCCGTCGCCTGGCACAGCAGGTCCAGGTCGTCGCCGATGTCCTCGTCGATCTCCTTCTTCTGCTTCTGTCCGACGGTGACGTCCTCCCGGAAGACGGGCGCCATCTGGTCCTTGCAGTGCTGGACGATCCCGGCGATCTCGTCCTCGGTGACGAAGGCCCCCTGGAGGCGGACCGGCTTGTTCGCCCCCATCGGCAGGAACAGCCCGTCGCCCTTGCCGATGAGCTTCTCGGCGCCCGGCTGGTCCAGGATGACCCGGCTGTCGGCGAGCGAGGAGGTGGCGAAGGCCAGCCGCGAGGGCACGTTCGCCTTGATCAGGCCGGTGACCACGTCCACCGAGGGCCGCTGGGTGGCGAGCACCAGGTGGATGCCGGCCGCGCGGGCCAGCTGGGTGATGCGGACGATCGAGTCCTCGACGTCGCGCGGGGCCACCATCATCAGGTCGGCCAGCTCGTCGACGATCACCAGCAGGTACGGGTACGGGCTGAGCTCCCGCTCGCTGCCCGGCGGCAGTTTGATCTTGCCGTCCCGGATGGCCCGGTTGAAGTCGTCGATGTGCCGGTACCCGAAGGCGGCCAGGTCGTCGTAGCGCAGGTCCATCTCGCGCACGACCCACTGCAGGGCCTCGGCGGCCCGCTTGGGGTTGGTGATGATCGGCGTGATCAGGTGCGGGATGCCCTCGTACGCCGTCAGCTCGACCCGCTTGGGGTCGACGAGCACCATCCGCACGTCCTCCGGGGTCGCCCGGACCATCACGGAGGTGATCAGGCAGTTGATGCAGGAGGACTTGCCTGAACCGGTGGCGCCGGCCACCAGCACGTGCGGCATCTTGGCGAGGTTGGCCATGACGTAGCCGCCCTCGACGTCCTTGCCGAGCGCGACCAGCATCGGGTGGTCGTCCTCGGCCGCGTCCGCGAGGCGCAGTACGTCGCCCAGGTTGACCATCTCGCGGTCGGTGTTCGGGATCTCGATGCCGACCGCCGACTTGCCCGGGATCGGGCTGATGATCCGCACGTCCGGCGAGGCGACGGCGTAGGCGATGTTCTTGGTCAGCGCGGTGATCCGCTCGACCTTGACCGCGGCGCCCAGCGTGACCTCGTACCGGGTGACCGTCGGCCCCCGGGTGAAGCCGGTGACGTCCGCGTCGACCTTGAACTCGGTGAACACGTTGCGCAGCGAGGCGACCACCGCGTCGTTGGCGGCGCTGCGGGTCTTGCCCGGCCCGCCCTTCTCCAGCAGGTCCAGCGAGGGCAGGGCGTACGTGATGTCCCCGCGCAGCTGGAGCTGCTCGGCGCGCGGCGGCAGCGCCTGGGTCTGCGGCGGGGCCTTGGTCAGGTCGGGCACCGACAGCGTCCCGGAGGCCGCGGCGGTGGTGGCGTGCGGCTGCTCGGCGGGGAGCGCGGAAGCGGCCGGGGCCTCGGGGACGGGGGGCGCCGCGGGGCGCTCCCCGCGGGCGGTCGGCACGGGCGCGGTGAGCTCCGCGCCCTCCCGCTCGGCGGTGATGCCGTGCGTGAGGTCGGCGACGAGCGGGGAGGGCGGCAGGCCGCCGTAGACCACCCCGTCCAGCGCCGCGGCGGCCGCCGCGGCCACGTCGACGGCGTCCATCTCCCGGTCCATGGCCGGCCGGGTGGAGCCCCTTCGCGGCCGGCGCCGCCGGGCGAGCGCCTCCTCCTCGGCGGCGTCCACCGGGTCGTCCGAGCCGGCGGACGCGCCCGTACGGGCCCGCCACTGCTCCGCATCGTGACGATCCCGCCGGTCCCGGCGGCCGGCGGCGCCCTCGGCCTCCCCGTACCCCTCGTCGTAGGCGTTCGGGGCGATGATCCCGAGCCGGATGCCGAGCCGGCGCAGCCGCTGCGGGATCGCGTTGACCGGGGTCGCGGTGACCACCAGCAGCCCGAAGACCGTGAGCAGCACCAGCATGGGCACGGCCAGCGGCGCGCCCATGGTGAAGATCAGCGGCTTGGAGGCGGCCCAGCCGACGAGCCCGCCCGCGTTCTGCATCGCGGTGGTGCCCTCGTCGCGGCCGGGAGCCCCGCAGGCGATGTGGACCAGGCCCAGGACCCCGATGACGAGGGCGGAGAGCCCGATGCCGATGCGGCCGTTGGCGTCGGTCTGCTCGGGATGGCGGATGAAACGTACCGCCATGACGCCGAGCAGGATCGGCACGAGCAGATCCAGTCGTCCGAAGGCGCCGGTGACCAGCATGGTCACCAGATCCCCGACCGGACCGCTCAGGTTCGACCAGGTACCGGCGGCCACGATCAGCGCGAGGGCGAGCAGCAGCAGCGCGACGCCGTCCTTGCGGTGGGCGGGGTCGAGGTTCTTGGCCCCCTGGCCGATCCCGCGGAAGACGGCGCCGACGGCGTGCGCGCAGCCCAGCCACACCGCGCGCACCAGCCGCACCACGCCCCCCGTCGGGGACGGCGCGGGCTTGGCCGCGGCCTTCTTCGCCGGGGCGCGCTTGGCGGCCGCGGCCTTCTTCGCCGGGGGCTTGCGCGCGGGAGCCGCCTTCTTGGCCGGCGCCGTCGTACGGCCGGTGCGGCCCTTCGCGGTGCCCGCGGTGCTCTGGGAACCCTTGCCGGACGTACTTGAGGCCATGGGCCCGAGGTTACCGGTGCGCGCGCCGGTGGACACGCGTGCCCACCCCTTCACCCGTTCGTGTCGTCGGCTCCGTTGATGCTTTGACGCACCGCCAGAGCCGACGCCCGCGCGGTCAGTTCTGTGACGGCAGGGCCGGAGCCCCTCCGGCGGTCCCGGGCTCCAGCGCGTCGAGCGCCCGCCGCAGCCCCGTGAGCTTGCGCTCCAGATGGGCCGCGGTCGCCACCACGCCGGCGTCGGCCGAGTCCTCGCCGAGCTGCTTGGTCAGCGCCTCGGCCTGCTCCTCGACCGCCGCGAGCCGCGCGGAGAGCTCGGCCAGCAGACCGGCCGTCTCCTTGCTGGCGTCGACGCCGTTCGAGCTGCCGCCCTCCAGCTGGAGGCGCAGCAGGGCCGCCTGCTCGCGCAGTTGGCAATTCTTCGTGTACAGCTCCACGAAGACCGAGACCTTGGCCCGCAGCACCCACGGGTCGAACGGCTTCGAGATGTAGTCGACCGCACCCGCCGCGTAGCCGCGGAACGTGTGGTGCGGACCGTGGTTGATCGCGGTGAGGAAGATGATCGGGATGTCCCGGGTCCGCTCGCGCCGCTTGATGTGCGCGGCCGTCTCGAATCCGTCCATCCCCGGCATCTGGACATCCAGCAGGATGACCGCGAAATCGTCCGTCAGCAGCGCCTTGAGCGCTTCCTCCCCCGACGACGCCCGGACCAGTGTCTGATCGAGCGCGGAGAGGATGGCCTCCAGCGCCAGCAGATTCTCCGGCCGGTCGTCGACCAGGAGGATCTTGGCCTTCTGCACCATGCCCTGTCCTCCTCGCCCCGGCATGGGGCCTCCCCGGCTCCTGGCTCCGGCCTGTGCGCCGGGCCCCGCCCCAGAGGACGGCATCCTTGCGCCGTCCGTCCTTGTGCCGGTCATCGTAGCCCCAGTCCCGAGATCGCCACACCCTGTCACCAGGATGTCACTGTGCACGAAGCAGAAACGTGGTGGGAGAGCAGAAGGTTCCCCGTTTACCGGGCTCCCACACCGCTCCGGCCACAGTGAGTCAGCAATTGGAAGGCATCGCTCTCCCTGCGATCACTTGCCCCGCATCCACTGTTCCATCACCGACAGAAGGTAGTCGGGGTCGACCGGCTTGGTGACATAGTCGGAAGCGCCGGAGTCGATCGCCTTCTCCCGGTCGCCCTTCATCGCCTTCGCCGTCAGCGCGATGATCGGCAGACCCGCGAACTGCGGCATCCGCCGGATCGCCGAGGTCGTGGCGTATCCGTCCATCTCGGGCATCATGATGTCCATCAGTACGACCGTCACATCGTCGTGCTGTTCCAGGACTTCGATGCCCTCCCGCCCGTTCTCCGCGTACAGCACGGCCAGTCCGTGCTGCTCCAGCACGCTGGTGAGCGCGAAGACGTTGCGTACGTCGTCGTCCACGATGAGCACCTTCTCCCCGTGGAAGTCGTACGTCCGGGGCACCACCGGGAGTTCGTCCTCCGCGCCGCCCCAGCCGTCCTCGGCCGCCACCGCGTTCGGCTGCCCGGGCACCGCCGTACGCGGCTCCAGGTCGCTCAGCGCCTTGCGCCGCCGCCGGAACAGCGCGGCCCCGCCGTTCTGCCCCGGCCCGCCCGGCTCGCCGGCCGACAGCGCGGGCCGCGCCGACTGGGGCGGCCCCGACGGTACGGCCGCGGGCCCGGCCGGGGCCGAAGGCAGCACCGGCCGCGCCCCGTCCAGGGACCTGCGGTACAGCTCGCCGCGGCCACCGCCGGGCGTGGGCGGCGCGTACCCCTGCGGCGGCAGCTCGCTCGGGTGCAGCGGCAGGTACAGCGTGAAGGTGGACCCGCGGCCGGGCTCGCTCGCCGCGTGGATCTCCCCGCCGAGCAGCCGGGCGATCTCCCGGCTGATGGACAGGCCCAGTCCGGTCCCGCCGTACTTGCGGCTCGTCGTCCCGTCCGCCTGCTTGAACGCCTCGAAGATCACCAGCATCTTGCTCGCCGCGATCCCGATCCCGGTGTCGGTGACCGAGAAGGCGATCAGGTCCGCGTCCGCCTCCCGCAGCGAACCGGCCTCCAGCAGCTGCTCCCGGATCGCCGTCGGCACATCGGCCCCGGCCGGCCGGATCACCAGCTCCACCGCCCCGCTGTCGGTGAACTTCACCGCGTTCGACAGCAGGTTGCGCAGCACCTGGAGGAGCCGCTGCTCGTCGGTGTGCAGGGTGGCGGGCAGCTCCGGCGAGACCCGGACCGAGAAGTCCAGGCCCTTCTCCGCCGTCAGCGGCCGGAACGTCGCCTCCACGTAGTCCACCAGCTGGACCAGCGCGATCCGGGTCGGCGAGACGTCCATCTTCCCGGCCTCGACCTTCGACAGGTCGAGGATGTCGTTGATCAGCTGCAGCAGGTCCGAACCCGCCCCGTGGATGGTCTCGGCGAACTCCACCTGCTTCGGCGACAGGTTCTCGTCCGCGTTGTCGGCGAGCAGCTTGGCCAGGATCAGCAGCGAGTTCAGCGGGGTCCGCAGCTCGTGCGACATGTTCGCCAGGAACTCGGACTTGTAGCGCATCGAGACCGCGAGCTGCTCGGCGCGCTCCTCCAGGACCTGCCGGGCCTCCTCGATCTCGGTGTTCTTCACCTCGATGTCCCGGTTCTGCTGGGCCAGCAGCTCGGCCTTCTCCTCCAGCTCCGCGTTCGCGGCCTGCAGGGCCTTCTGCCGGTTCTCCAGCTCGTCCGAGCGCTCACGGAGCTGCTCGGTCATCTCCTGCGACTGCTTCAGCAGCATCTCCGTCTTGGAGTTGACGCTGATGGTGTTGACGCTCGTACCGATCATCTCGGCGATCTGGCTGAGGAAGTCCTTCTGGATCTGCGTGAACGGCGTGAAGGAGGCCAGCTCGATGACACCGAGCACCTTCCCCTCGAAGAGCACCGGCAGCACGATCACATGCGCCGGCGGCGCCTCGCCCAGCCCCGAGGAGATCTTCAGGTAGCCGGGCGGGGTGTTCTCGACGAGGATCGTCCGCTTCTCCTCGGCAACGGTCCCGATCAGCCCTTCCCCCGGCCGGAAGGAGATGGGCATCTGGCCGCCCGCGTACGCGTAACTCCCGCGCATCCGCAGCTCGTACGAGCCGTCCGCGCCCCCCTCCGTCCCGATCTCGGTGGTGCCGCCGGCCGGCAGCGCCAGGAAGAACGCGCCGTGCTGCGCGGAGACCACCGGGGTCAGCTCGCTCATGATCAGCGAGGCCACGTCGTCGAGCTCCCGGCGGCCCTGCATCAGGGCGGAGATCCGGGCGAGGTTGCCCTTGAGCCAGTCCTGCTCCTTGTTGGCCAGGGTGGTGTCGCGCAGGTTGACGATCATCGTGTTGATGTTGTCCTGGAGGACCTGGATCTCGCCCGCCGCGTCCACGTCGACCTTCAGGCTCAGGTCGCCGCGGGTCACCGCGGTGGCCACGGCCGCGATCGCGCGCACCTGCCGGGTGAGGTTCCCGGCCATCTCGTTCACGGACTCCGTCAGGTCCCGCCAGGTGCCGTCCACGTCCCGGACGCGGGCCTGACCGCCCAGGATTCCCTCGGTGCCCACCTCGCGGGCCACCCGCGTCACCTGGTCGGCGAACGAGGACAGCTGGTCCACCATCGTGTTGATGGTGGTCTTGAGCTCCAGGATCTCGCCCCGGGCGTCGATGTCGATCTTCTTGGTCATGTCGCCCTTGGCGATGGCGGTCGTGACCATGGCGATCTGCCGCACCTGACCGGTGAGGTTGGAGGCCATGAAGTTCACCGAGTCGGTGAGATCCTTCCACGTCCCCGAGACCCCGGGCACGTGCGCCTGACCGCCCAGGCGGCCCTCCGTGCCCACCTCGCGGGCCACCCGCGTCACCTCGTCGGCGAACGAGGACAGGGTCTTCACCATCGTGTTGACCGTGTCGGCGAGCTGCGCGACCTCGCCGCGCGCCTCGACCGTGACCTTCTTCGTCAGGTCACCGTTGGCGACCGCCGCCGAGACCTGCGCGATCCCGCGCACCTGGGCCGTCAGGTTCCCGGCCATGGTGTTGACGTTGTCGCTGAGGTCCTTCCAGATGCCGGTGACACCGCGCACCCGTGCCTGACCGCCCAGGATTCCCTCGGTACCCACCTCACGGGCGACCCGCGTCACCTGCTCCGCGAAAGACGACAGCTGGTCCACCATCGTGTTGACGGTGGTGACGAGTTCGAGGATCTCGCCCTTCGCGTCCACGGTGATCTTCTTGGAGAGGTCGCCCATCGCGACCGCCGTGGTCACCTCGGCGATGTTGCGCACCTGCGACGTCAGGTTGTTCGCCATGAAGTTGACGGACTGCGTGAGGTCCTTCCAGGTACCGGAGACCCCCTTCACCTCCGCCTGACCGCCGAGGATGCCCTCCGTGCCCACCTCACGGGCCACCCGCGTCACCTGCTCGGCGAAGTTCGAGAGCTGGTCGACCATCGTGTTGAGGGTGTTCTTCAGCTCCAGGATCTCGCCCCGGGCGTCCACGTCGATCTTCTGCGACAGGTCACCGCGCGCCACCGCAGTGGCCACCTGCGCGATGTTGCGCACCTGCGAGGTCAGGTTCCCGGCCATGCCGTTCACCGAATCCGTCAGGTCACGCCATACGCCCGCCACCCCGGGCACCTGCGCCTGGCCGCCGAGGCGGCCCTCCGTACCCACGTCCCGGGCCACCCGGGTCACCTGCTCCGCGAAGGCGGAGAGCTGGTCCACCATCGTGTTGATGGTGTTCTTCAGCTCCAGGATCTCGCCCCGGGCGTCCACGTCGATCTTCTGCGACAGGTCGCCCCGCGCCACCGC
Organism: Streptomyces sp. NPDC029164; assembly: GCF_055563995.1. NCBI lineage: Bacteria > Bacillati > Actinomycetota > Actinomycetes > Kitasatosporales > Streptomycetaceae > Streptomyces > Streptomyces sp. NPDC029164. Next base: position 34,133 of record NZ_JBVHWW010000055.1, read on the forward strand.
CGTCGTCACCTGGGCGATCTGGCGCACCTGCGACGTCAGGTTTCCGGCCATGAAGTTGACGGAGTCGGTGAGCTCCTTCCAGGTGCCGGACACCCCCTCCACGCGGGCCTGACCGCCGAGCCGGCCCTCCGTACCCACGTCCCGCGCCATCCGCGTGACCTGGTCGGCGAACGAGGACAGCTGGTCCACCATCGTGTTCACGGTGTTCTTCAGCTGGAGCATCTCGCCCGAGACGTCCACGGTGACCTTCTGCGACAGGTCGCCGTTGGCCACCGCCGTCGTCACCTGCGCGATGTTGCGGACCTGACCGGTGAGGTTGCGGAAGGCGGTGTTCACCGAATCGGTGAGGTCCTTCCACGTCCCCGCGGCCCCCGGCACCTGCGCCTGACCGCCCAGCTCACCCTCGACACCGACCTCACGGGCCACGCGCGTCACTTCCGCACCGAAGGACTGGAGCTGGTCCACCATCGTGTTGACGGTGTTCTTCAGCTCCAGCATCTCGCCGGCCACATCGACGGTGACCTTCTGCGACAGGTCGCCGTTGGCCACCGCCGTCGTCACCGTCGCGATGTCCCGCACCTGCGTGGTGAGATTGCGGAAGACCGTGTTCACCGAATCGGTGAGGTCCTTCCACGTCCCCGCGGCCCCCGGCACCTGCGCCTGGCCACCGAGTGTTCCCTTGGCACCGACCTCGCTGGCCACGCGCGTGACCTCGTCCGCGAAGGTCCGCAGGGTCTCGGTCATCTGATTGATCGTTTCGGCCAGCTGCGCCACCTCGCCGCGCGCGCTGACCCGCACCTTCTGCGACAGGTCGCCGTTCGCGACCGCCGTCGTCACCTGCGCGATCCCGCGCACCTGGGCCGTCAGGTTGCCGGCCATGGTGTTGACCGAGTCCGTCAGGTCCTTCCACACGCCCGCGACCCCGGGCACCTTCGCCTGGCCGCCCAGCTCGCCCTCCGTACCCACCTCGCGGGCGACACGGGTCACCTCGGAGGAGAAGGACGACAGCTGGTCCACCATCGTGTTCACGGTGTTCTTCAGCTGGAGCATCTCGCCGGCCACGTGCACCGTGACCTTGCGCGACAGATCACCCTTGGCGACCGCCGTCGTGACGAGAGCGATATCACGCACCTGAGCGGTGAGGCGGTACGCCATGGTGTTGACGGAATCGGTCAGGTCCTTCCAGGAACCGGACATACCGCGCACCTGGGCCTGACCGCCGAGCTTGCCCTCGGTGCCCACCTCCAGCGCCACCCGCGTCACCTCGTCGGTGAACGCGGACAGCTGGTCGACCAGGTTGTTGACCGTGCGCCCGACCTTCAGGAACTCGCCGCGCAGCGGATGCCCCACCCCGTCGGCGGCCTGCGTCCGCAGGTCCATCCGCTGGTCCAGATCACCCTCGGCCACCGCCGACAGCACCCGGCCCACCTCGGACACCGGCCGGGCCAGGTCGTCCACCAACTGGTTCGAGGCGTCGATCGCGGCCGCCCAGGAACCCTCACAGGCACCCGTTTCCAGCCGTTCGCTGAGCTTGCCCTCGCGGCCCACCATCCGCCGCACCCGGGACAGCTCCCCGGTCAGGTGGAGATTGCGGTCGGCGACCTCGTTGTAGACGGCGGCGATCTCCGCCATCACGCCCTCGCCGGACACCGTCAGCCGCTTGCGGAAGTTCCCGTCCCGCATCGACACCAGGGCCGTGAGCAGCCGGTTCAGAGCGGCGGTATCGACCTCCGTCGTGCCACCGCGCCGGGGACGTCCGCCCTTCGGCCGCGTTCCCGTACGCCGCACCGCTGCGCCAGACTCCACCGTGTCCCTCCCGAAAGGGTCGACCGCTGTTCCGCCGGGCTTCGAGTGCTGCTGCCCGGCTCTTCAAGCCTGCCCAGTGTTTCACCCTGGCCGAACCCGGCCATAACACTTCGGCACCATCGCACACCCGCCGTACCCTGCGGGTGGATTCCCGGACGACGGCACCATGCCGACCGCGAAGGTAAGTAACCTGGCAACCGATGTCCAACCGCGTCGAAGGAGATTCGTGATCACGGCACGGGCGGCTGCCAGCTTCGACCCCCTCGGGCGCTCGGTCGCCGCCGCTCGCGCGTTCGTCCGCGACACCCTGCAGGGCTGGGGTTTCGCGGACATCGTCGACGACGCGGTGGTGCTCACCAGCGAGCTCGTCACCAATGCCGTGGTCCACGCCGGAACCCGGGCCGAGGTCCTGTGCCTGCGCACCGAGGGCGGCGTACGCGTCGAGGTCGCCGACCGCTACCCGGAGCGCGACCTCCCGCTCCGGCACCCCGACGAGCGCCCGTACGCCGACGCCGACAGCGAGAACGGCCGCGGGCTGATGCTCTGCGCCGCCCTCGCCACCCGCTGGGGCGTCGAGTACACGGCCACCCACAAGCACGTGTGGTTCCGCCTGGACCTGCCAGACCGGCCGGTCGGTACCCGCTCCGCCGGACCCGTCGTCCCCGACCGCATGCTCCCCCTCGCCGACAGCCGGGTCCGCGTCGCCGTCCTCCAGATCGACGCGGCGGACACCATCTCCGCCTGGAACGAGGACGCCGAGCACATCTTCGGCTATCCCGCCGAGAAGGCCCTCGGCCGCCCCCTCGCCGAGCTCGCCGCCTGGCCGCAGACCCCCGGCACCGGAACCGGCATCGCCGAGGCCCTGCGCCTGTCCCGCTGGGAGGGCAGCTACGGGGTCCGCGGCTCGGACGGCCGCGTCATCCCCGTCTACGCCTCCCACCTGCGCGTCCGCGACGCCCACGGCGAACCGTCCACCGTCTGCCTCCTCGTCCACGACGACGAGCGCGCGCTGCTCCAGACCCCGGTACGGGTGCCCGCCACCGACAGCGGCCACTTCACCGAGCCGCGCCCCGCGGACCCCTTCGAGGTCTTCATCGGCTCCCCGGCCCCCGACGACCTCGACGGCCTCCTCCAGCGCACCGTCGAACGCGCCCGCGACCTCCTCGACGCCGACGCCGCCTTCCTGCTGCTCGCCACCGACGACGAGACCGAGCTGGAGGTCCGCGCCACCACCGGCCTGCCCTCCACCCGCCAGCGCTTCGCCCGCGTCCCCGTCGAGGCCGGCACCAACCGCTACGGCTCCGCCCGCATGCCCGCCGTCCACGACGACCTCACCGCGGTCCCCGGAGCCGTCCCGCTCCTGGAGTCCACCGGCATGCGCTCCGCGGTCACCGTCCCCCTCAAGGTGGAGGGCCGGCTCACCGGCTCCCTCGGCGTCGCCGCCGAAACCCCCGGCCGGTACTCCAACGAAGAGGCACTCCACCTCCAGTTCGCCGCCGACCGCATCGCCCTCGCCGTCGAGTCCGCCCGCCTCGGCGAGCTGGAACGGCTGCGCCGCGGCTCCCTCTCCTTCCTCGTCGAGGCCTCCGACCTGCTGGCCGGCACCCTCGACCGGGACCAGACGCTGGCGCTCATGGCCCAGATGACCGTCCCGACCCTCGCCACCTGGTGCGCCGTCTACACGATCGCCGACCAGTCCTCCGACCCGTACCTCTCCTACGTCCTCCACGAGGACGAGGAGCGCATCGACGGCCTCAAGGCCCTCCTCTCCCGGGTCAGCCCGCCCGACCCCGTCCGCGAGGCCGGCGCCCGCCCCTGGACCGAGGCGACCCTCGCGGTCGGCGGGGAGACGGTGGTCCTGCCCCTCCTCGCCCGCAACCGCGTGATCGGCATGCTCACCCTCGGCAAGCCGCGCGAGGAGCACTTCCGCCAGGAGATCCTCGAACTCGCCGAGGACCTCTCCCGCCGGGCCGCACTCGCCCTCGACAACGCCCGCCTCTACTCCGAGCGCACCGCGATCAGCCGCTCCCTCCAGCGCAGCCTGCTGCCGCCCGGCTCCCCCGCCATCCCCGGCATGGAGGTCGAGGTCATCTACCGCGCCGCCGGCGAGGGCAACGAGGTGGGCGGCGACTTCTACGACGTCTTCCCGATCCGCGACGGCGCGTACGGCTTCGCCATCGGAGACGTCTGCGGCACGGGTCCCGAGGCGGCCGCCGTCACCGGCCTCGCCCGGCACGCGCTGCGGCTGCTGGCCCGCGAGGGCCTCGGCGGACCGGCCGTCCTCGAACGCCTCAACGCGGCCATCCTCGACGAGGGCGCCCGCAGCCGCTTCCTCACCCTCCTCTACGGAGAGCTCCACCCCCAGCCCGACGGCGGCGCCCTGATGAAGGTCGTCTGCGCGGGCCACCCGCTCCCGCTCCGCCTGCGCCCGAACGGCCAGGTCGACGCGGCCGCGGATCCGCAGCCCCTGCTGGGCGTGATCGAGGACCTGGACCTCTACGAGCAGACCCTCACCCTCGACCCCGGCGACGTCCTGCTCTGCGTCACCGACGGCGTGACCGAGCGCCGCGAGGGAACCCGCATGCTCGGCGACGACGGCCTCGCCGAGGTCCTGACCACCTGTACGGGCCTCACCGCGGGCGCGGTCGCCTCGCGCGTCCTTCGCGCCGTGGAACGCTTCGCGGCCGAGCCGGCCTCGGACGACATGGCCATCCTGGCCTTCCGCGTCCCGGAACAGCGTTCGGGCGACTAGTTCACGACGGGGCCGGGATTCGGCGGGCCGGCCCGGGACGCCGAGGAGCACACGGAGACGCCGCCGGCGCCCAGGGCGGTCACGAGGACGAGGGCGAAGCGTCGGATCCTTGCGATGGTCATGAGACGGGTCCTTCCGCGACTCAGGAGATCGGGCTGTCCCCTCCATTGCGCCCCGCACGGGCTCCCGGGTCACGGTACGGAAAGTCGGGACTTGACAACACCGGAAACGCAAAAAGGCCCCCGCCAAATGGCGGGGGCCTTCTTTGTTGGAGCCCTTTAACGGAATCGAACCGTTGACCTTCTCCTTACCATGGAGACGCTCTACCGACTGAGCTAAAAGGGCGGGTTGTTCGGCGGCGTCCTACTCTCCCACAGGGTCCCCCCTGCAGTACCATCGGCGCTGAAAGGCTTAGCTTCCGGGTTCGGAATGTAACCGGGCGT
>NZ_JBVHWW010000056.1:0-34292 GCF_055563995.1 Streptomyces sp. NPDC029164
GAAAAAAAAAAGCCTGTGGGTGGGGGTGGGGGGGCCGGGGGGTCTTTCCCCCCCCCCCCTTTTTTTTTTTCCCCCACAAAAAAGGGGGGGCCCCCCCCCCCCCCCCTCCCCCCCCCCTCCGCTTTTTGCCGAACCGCCGGAGGCTACTCGCGGCGCAGGCTCGGCTTCAGGTCCTTGAACCGGGCCAGCAGCCCGTTCACGAACGAGGGGGACTCGTCCGTCGAGAACTCCTTGGCCAGCTGGACGGCCTCGTCGATGGCCACGGCGTCCGGGGTGTCGTCCGCCCAGATCAGCTCGTAGGCACCGAGCCGCAGGATGTTCCGGTCCACGACCGGCATGCGGTCGAGTTCCCAGTCCACGGCGTAGGTGACGATCAGGTCGTCGATGCGGTTCACCTTGTCGGCGTACCCCTCGACGAGATCCATCGTGAAGGCGCTGACCGGCGGCTGACGGTCGTCCGACCGCGAGTGGCGGATCCAGTCCGCGAGGACCTCGCGAACGGGCACCCCCCGCTGGTCGGCCTCGAAAAGGATCTGGAAGGCGCGCTTGCGCGCATTGCTCCGAGCAGCCACGGGTTAGTTGCTCTTCCGGCCGAGGTAGTCGCTGGTGCGCGTGTCGACCTTGACCGTCTCGCCGGTGGTGACGAAGAGCGGGACCTGGATCTCGTGGCCGGTCTCCAGCTTGGCGGGCTTGGTGCCGCCGGTGGAGCGGTCGCCCTGGACGCCCGGGTCGGTGTGCTCGATCTTGAGCTCGACCGCGGCCGGGAGCTCGACGTAGAGCACCTCGCCGTCGTGCTGGGCCACGGAGGCGGTGAAGCCCTCGATCAGGAAGTTGGCGGCGTCGCCGACGGCCTTCTTGTCGACCATCAGCTGGTCATAGGTGTCCATGTCCATGAAGACGAAGTAGTCGCCGTCCATGTACGAGAACTGCATGTCGCGGCGGTCGATCGTGGCCGTCTCGACCTTCGTGCCGGCGTTGAAGGTCTTGTCGACGACCTTGCCGGAGAGCACGTGCTTGAGCTTGGTGCGCACGAAGGCCGGGCCCTTGCCGGGCTTGACGTGCTGGAACTCGACGACGGACCAGAGCTGGCCCCCGTCGAGCTTCAGCACCATGCCGTTCTTGAGGTCGTTCGTGGAAGCCACGGTTGCGGAATCTCCTGCACTGGAAGACCACGGGTGCGCGCACAGCCCGGAAGGGGGCTAGAGCGCGAGCAGCTCCTTGGTCGTAATGGTGAGTAGCTCTGGACCGCCGTCCGCCTCGGGGCGTACGACGAGCGTGTCATCGATCCGGACACCTCCCCGGCCCGGGAGGTGAACCCCCGGTTCGACGGTGACCGGCACGCAAGCGTCCAGTTTACCCATTGCCGTAGGTGCAAGCTGCGGGTCCTCGTCGATTTCGAGGCCCACACCGTGTCCGGTCGACGGAGCAAGGGCTTCCGCGTGGCCCGCGGAGTCCAGGACGGAGCGTGCGGCATGGTCCACGTCCCGGTACGCCGCACCGGGCAGCAGGGCCTCGCGGCCGGCCCGCTGGGCGGTGAACACGAGGTCGTACAGCGCGATCTGCCAGTCCGCGGGACTGGTGCCGATCACGAAGGTCCGGCCGATCTCGCACCGGTAGCCGCGGTAGTTGGCGCCGAGGCAGACCGAGAGGAAGTCACCCTCCTCCACCCGGCGGTCGGAGGGCCGGTGGCGGGAGCGGCCCGAGTGCGGGCCGGTGCCGACGGAGGTCGGGAAGGCCGGGCCGTCCGCCCCGTGGTCGACGAGCCGCCGTTCCAGCTCCAGGGCCAGGTGCCGTTCGGTGCGCCCGACGAGGATGGACTCCAGCAGCTCGCCGAGCGCCTGGTCGGCGATCTCGGCGGCGATCCGCAGGCAGGCGATCTCCTCCTCGTCCTTGACGAGGCGCTGCTGCTCCACCGCGGTCCCGAGGTCGGCGAGGCGCAGTTTGGGCGCCACCGAGCGCAGGGCGCGGTGCCGGCCGACCGTGAGGTGGTGTTCCTCCACCGCGAGCGAGTCGGCCCGTACTCCGGCGGCCATGTCGGCGGCCGCGACGGCCGGGTCGGCGCCGGGGTTACCCAGCACGGAGACCCTGAGGTGCTCGTCGAGCCGCCCCTCGTCGGCCTCCCCGGTGGGCGCGCCGGCGCAGAACAGCACGTCATCGGTGGGTCCGACCAGCAGTACGGCACCGAGCGGGGACGCCCCCGCGAGGTAGCGGACGTTCGCCGGACGCGTGATCAGTGCGGCGGTGTTTCCCGCGGCGGCGCATCGGTCGCGAAGCAGGCCCCGGCGGGCGGCGTACACGTCTGACATGTCTTCGAGCGTACGAGCGCCCCGCCGATCCGGCCTGGTGAGCGCGTCCGGACGGGGCGCGGACGGCCGTGCCTACTGGCCTGTCAGGGCCCGGGCCAGTGCCTCGTCGAGGGCGCGCGCGGTGCCCTCGACGTCGAGGTGGGAGTTGTCGATGATCGGCAGGCCGGAGCCGTACCAGCCGGCCATCCGGCCGTGGATCCGCGCGACCTCCTCGTCGGAGAGCCGGCGGTTGCCGGAGCGGGCCGCGTTGCGCTCCAGGACGATCTCCAGGCCGGGCAGCAGCACCACGGGCAGCAGCGTGGGGCCCACGTGCCGCTTCCAGCCGCCCAGCCCGACCACGGGCCGGTCGGGGAAGACGGCGTCGTCCAGGATGCAGGAGATCCCGTTCGCCAGGTAGTTGCGTGCGGCGAAGCCGCAGGTGCGGCGGGCGAGCCGGTACTGGGCCTCGGAGTGCTCGTTCCAGCCCGCCTGCGGGTCCGCGAAGCCCGAGCACACCCACTCGCGGACGTCGTCGAGGCTGACGTGCGCGGTCGGCACGGGCCGGGTGCTCGCCCAGTGCCGGGCCACGGTGGTCTTGCCGGCGCCCGCCGGGCCGATGAGGAGCACGGCGAGGACGGCTCCTCCGGTGCCCGCCACCGCGGGCGGCAGCGGGATGTGACCGGTGGCCTCCGACAGGGGCGGCATCGGGTGCGGCGGGGGCTGGTGCCCGGGCTGCGGCGGGGGCTGGCCCGGCCAGCCCTGCGCCGGGGTTATGGGCGGCTGCGGGGGCGCCGCCGGGTGCGGACCCGGCTGACCCCAGCCCGCTCCCCCGCCCCCCACTCCTTGCTGCATCCGCTGCCACTCCGTCTCGTTCCGGCGACTGATGCGAGAACGTTATATGACCGCGGAGGCCAGACCGTCCACCCGTACCGCCAGGCAGGGTGTCAGGCGGAGATCTCCTCCGCCAGTGCGCGCAGCGCCAGCCGGTACGAACCGATCCCGAAGCCCGCCACCGTGCCGGTCGCCACGGCCGCGATGACCGAGGTGTGCCGGAACTCCTCGCGGGCGTACGGGTTCGAGATGTGCACCTCGATCAGCGGCGCCGTGCGCTGCGCCGCCGCGTCCCGCATGGCGTACGAGTAGTGGGTGAAGGCCCCCGGGTTGATGACCACGGGGATCTTCCCGTCCGCCGCCTCGTGCAGCCAACGCACGAGCTCGCCCTCGTCGTTGGTCTCCCGGACCTCGACGTCGAAGCCGAGCTCCTCGCCCAGCGTGCGGCAGCTCTCGACCAGTCCGGCGTACGAGGTGGCCCCGTACACGTCGGGCTCGCGCGAGCCGAGCCGGCCCAGGTTCGGGCCGTTCAGCACGAGCACCGGGCGGCTCACGCCGACACCTCGCCGTAGGCGGCGATCAGGTGCGCCGGGTCGGGGCCCTCCAGGACGGTCGGCTTGGCCAGTCCGTCGAGGACGATGAAGCGCAGCAGGTTGCCGCGGGACTTCTTGTCGACCTGCATGGTCTGGAGCAGCTTGGGCCACTGGTCGCCGCGGTAGGTGAGCGGCAGCCCGACGGCGGCGAGGATCTCCTTGTGCCGGTCGGCGGTCGCGTCGTCGAGGCGGCCCGCGAGCCGGCCGAGTTCGGCGGCGAAGACCATGCCGACCGAGACGGCCGCGCCGTGCCGCCACTTGTAGCGCTCGTTCTTCTCGATGGCGTGCGCGAGGGTGTGCCCGTAGTTGAGGATCTCCCGCAGGCCCGATTCCTTCAGGTCGCTGGAGACGACGTCCGCCTTGACCTGGATCGAGCGGACGATGAGCTCCGCGGTGTGCGGGCCGTCCGGCGTGCGGGCCGCGGCCGGGTCCGCCTCGATCAGGTCGAGGATCTCCGGGTCGGAGATGAATCCGGCCTTGATGATCTCGGCGAGGCCGCTGACGTAGTCGTTGACCGGCAGCGAGTCCAGCGCCGCGAGGTCGCACAGCACCCCGGCCGGCGGGTGGAAGGCGCCCACCAGGTTCTTGCCCTCGGCCGTGTTGATGCCGGTCTTGCCGCCGACGGCCGCGTCCACCATGGCGAGGACGGTGGTCGGTACGGCGATCCAGCGCACCCCGCGCAGCCAGGAGGCCGCGACGAAGCCCGCGAGGTCGGTGGTGGCTCCGCCGCCGACGCCGACGATGACGTCGGTGCGGGTGAAGCCGGACTGGCCGAGGGCCTTCCAGCAGTAGGCGGCGACCTCGATGGTCTTGGCCTCCTCGGCGTTCGGCACCTGGATGGCGACCGCCTCGAAGCCCTGCTCGGCGAGGTCGTCGCGCAGCGCCTCACCGGTCGAGGCGAGCGCCTCGGGGTGGATCACGGCGACCCGCTGGGCCTTCGTACCGATCAGGGAACCGAGCTCGCCGAGCAGCTGACGGCCGACGAGCACGTCGTACGCGTCGTGTCCGGCGCTCGCGCCGACCTGGATCCGCGTCACCTGGTCTGTCATACGTCCTTCAACTCCAGAGCGTCGAGGACCGCCTGGGCGACCTCTTCGGGGGTGCGGTCGTCGGTGGCCACCACGACGCGCGCGACTTCGGTGTACAGGGGGCGCCGCGCGTCCATCAACTCGCGCCACTGGCGGCGCGGGTTGACGGCGAGCAGCGGGCGCGCGGCGCCGAGGCCCACCCGCCGTACGGCTTCCTCGACGTCCATCGACAGATAGGCGACGGGCAGGCCGGTGAGCAGCTCGCGGGTGCCCGCGTCGAGGACGGCGCCGCCGCCGAGGGCGAGGACTCCGGTGTGCCCGGCGACGGCGGCGGCGACCGCGCGGCGCTCCAGCTCACGGAAGTACGGCTCGCCCTCGTCGACGAACAGGTCGGAGATCTCCCGGCCCTCGGCCGCGACGATGTCGGCGTCGGTGTCCCGGTAGGGGACGCCGAGCCGCTCGGCGAGCAGCGCCCCCACCGTGGACTTGCCGGACCCCATGGGGCCGACGAGGACGACGAGTGGTCCGCCCGTCACCGGATCTGCAGGTGGTCGAGGTACGACTGGACGTTGCGGCGGGTCTCCGGGACCGAGTCGCCGCCGAACTTCTCGACGACGGCGTCGGCCAGGACGAGGGCGACCATGGCCTCGGCGACGATGCCGGCGGCCGGCACGGCGCACACGTCGGAGCGCTGGTGGTGGGCCACCGTCGCCTCTCCGGTGGCCACGTCAACGGTGGCCAGCGCGCGCGGCACCGTCGCGATGGGCTTCATCGCGGCGCGCACGCGCAGCAGCTCGCCGGTGGTCAGACCGCCCTCGGTGCCGCCGGAGCGGCCGGAGGTGCGCTTGAGGCCCTCGGGGGTGGAGACGATCTCGTCGTGGGCCTTGGAGCCGGGCACGCGGGCGAGCTCGAAGCCGTCGCCGACCTCGACGCCCTTGATGGCCTGGATGCCCATGAGGGCGGCGGCGAGGCGGGCGTCGAGCCGGCGGTCCCAGTGGACGTGCGAGCCGAGGCCGACGGGGACGCCGTAGGCGAGCACCTCGACGACGCCGCCGAGGGTGTCGCCGTCCTTGTGGGCCTGGTCGATCTCCGCGACCATCGCCTTGCTCGCGTCGGCGTCGAGGCAGCGCACCGGGTCGGCGTCGAGCTTGTCGACATCGGCGGGGGTCGGGTAGACGCCGTACGGGGCCTTGGCCGCGGCCAGTTCCACCACGTGCGAGACGATCTCGATGCCGGCGACCTCCTTGAGGAAGGAGCGGGCGATCGCGCCGAGGGCGACGCGGGCGGCGGTCTCACGGGCGCTGGCGCGCTCCAGGATCGGCCGGGCCTCGTCGAAGCCGTACTTCTGCATGCCGGCGAGGTCGGCGTGGCCGGGCCGCGGGCGGGTGAGCGGCGCGTTGCGGCCGGTGTCCTTGAGCAGCGAGGGGTCCACCGGGTCGGCCGACATGACCGTCTCCCACTTGGGCCACTCGCTGTTGCCGACCATGACGGCCACGGGAGAACCCAGCGACAGACCGTGCCGGACGCCGCCCAGGAAGGTGATCTCGTCCTGCTCGAACTTCATCCGGGCACCGCGGCCATAGCCGAGCCGGCGCCGGGCCAGGTGGTCGGCCACCAGCTCGGTGGTGACCGGGACGCCGGCGGGAAGGCCCTCCAGCGTCGCTACCAGCGCCGGTCCGTGCGACTCCCCGGCGGTCAGCCAACGCAACCTGCTCAACGATGCTCCTCATGCTCGCGCCTGGTACAGCGACGGCGCGATCGGGGTGCGCGGCCCGGACCCGCCTCACCCGATCCTCCCATGTCCGGACGGGTTTGCCGGGCCCCGGTCCAGCTATCGGACGCCTGATCCCCGCGGTTCCCGGCCCGACGCCCGAAATTGACGGTGTCCCGACACGCTGCGAGGATCATCCGCGATTCGCGAAAGATCATTTTCTTTTGCTCACAGGGGGGAATCTTGCGCAACTTCACCAGGGCTCTGATCACGGCCGGTGCCGCCGTTCTCGTCATGACGGGCACGGCCACGACCGCGTCGGCCGCCGCGAACCCGGCCGCCGCCTGCGGCCCGGGCTTCTTCGTCCAGGAGTCCCAGGACCTGGGCTGGTACCAGGGCACCGGCGGACCGCAGGCCACGGCCCACCTGCTCTACAACGCCTCGACCGGCGAGAACTGCGCGGTCACCGTGGTCACGGGCGGCAAGAACCAGGGCACCGTGGGCGCCGGCCTGCGGATCGAGGGCGACGAGGACTTCACCCTCGACGAGGGCGACTTCAACTCGTACGCGGGCCCCGTGAAGGTGCGGGCGAACGGCAAGTGCGTCCAGTACTACGGCTCGACGCAGTACCGGAGCCGCACGGTGATGTACGACGAGTACATCAGTCCGTACGGTCACTGCGGCTGAGCCGGCGCGCGCCGCGCTCGCGGAGCCAGGTCATCCCCGTCCACACGGCGAAGGACCCGACCAGCCCGAAGACGATCGCCTTCGCCCAGAGGGGCAGGTTGCCGAACGCCACCCTGACCACCCCGAACACCACGAAGGGGATGTCCCACTTCGACGCCAGTATCTGTTCCGTGCCCGTCTCGCCCATGCCGCCCCCTGTGAATACGCGCAGGTGGAAAGCCTAACGGGCGGCGAGCGCCCGTTCTCCGGCGGCCCTCATGGCGGCGAGCGGCCCCGGGGTGCGCCCCGTCATCCGCTCGACCTGGAGGACCGCCTGGTGCACCAGGAGGTCCAGGCCGCCGAGGAGCGTGCCCCCGCGCTGTGACCAGGCGGCGGCGAGGGCCGTGGGCCAGGGATCGTAGAGGACGTCGAAGAGGGTGCCGGGGGCATCGGGCACGGCGGCGGCCAGTTCGTCGGTGGCTCCGGCCGGGGTGGTGGCGATGACCAGGGGCGCGGACAGCGCCCCGGCCGCCTCGGACCAGTCGGCCGTGCGGACGGGAACACCGAGCCGCTCGCCCCACTGCCGCATCTCGTCGGCGCGCGCCCGCGAGCGGACGTACGCCGTGACCTCGCCGGAGCAGATCCGCGAGAGCGCGGCGAGCGCCGAGGAGGCGGTGGCTCCGGCGCCCAGGACGGCGGCCGAGGACACCTTCTCGACGCCGCGCTCGTGGAGCGCGGCGACGATGCCGGGGATGTCGGTGTTGTCGCCGAGGCGCCGGCCGTCCTCCGTGAGGACGACCGTGTTGACCGCCTCGACGGACGCGGCCGTGTCGCTGACGCCGTCCAGCAGCGGGATGACCGCCCGCTTGAGCGGCATCGTCAGCGACAGCCCGGCCCACTCGGGTCCGAGTCCGGCGACGAACTCCGGGAGCGCGGCCTCGTCGATCTCGAAGCGGTCGTACGACCAGTCTTCGAGGCCGAGCTCCTGGTAGGCGGCGCGGTGCAGCACCGGTGAGAGGGAGTGCTCGATGGGCGAACCCAGCACCGCGGCCCGTATCCGTGACATGTCCTGCTACCCGCCGTTCTTCTGCTTCTGCCGTTCCTGGAACTCGGCGACGAGCTTGAGGTGCTCGTCGTAGGTCTGGGTGAAGGTCGTCGTGTTGCCGTCGACCGACACGAAGAACATCCAGCCACCGTGATCCGGGTTGAGCGTAGCGGTCAGCGCGTCCATGCCCGGGTTCCCGATCGGGCCGACGGGCAGTCCCTTGATGAAGTGCGTGTTGTACGGGTTGTTGAACGCCTGGGCTTCCTTGAGGTTGAAGTTGATCTCGCTCTGGCCCTTGGCGTAGTTGTACGTCGAGTCGAACTCGATCTTCTGGTTCGTGACGTCGTTGGTCTTCTTGAGGCGGTTGTAGACCACCTCGGACATCTTCCGGAAGTCGTCGTGGTTCTTGCCCTCGGCGTTGACGAGGCTGGCGACCGTGATCACCTGGAGCGGGTTGTCCAGGCCGAGCTCCTTGGCCTTGCTCTCGACGCCCGCTTCCGCGTACTTGTCACTCGCGTTCTTGACCATCAGCTTGAGCAGCGACTCGGGGGTGCTGTCCTTGCTGAGGTCGTAGCGCATCGGGTACAGGAAGCCCTCGAGCGGGTCCATGAGCTTCGGGTTGTTGCCGGCCCAGGCCGGCAGGCCGAGGTTCTTGGCATCCCGCAGGGCGATCTCCCGGGTGGTGCCCTCCGGCTTGCCCAGCTTCTTGTCGATCGCCTCGTACACCTTGGCGTTGCGCATGCCCTCGGTGACGGTGATCACGTTCAGCTTGCTGGGGTCGATCATCAGCGCGACGGCGGCGGCACCCGACATCTTCTTCTTCATCGGGTAGATGCCGGGCTGGATCGACTTGCCCCTGGGGTTGACGTTCGCGGCGTCGACGAAGGCCTGGGCGCTGGCGACGACGCCGGCGTCCTTGAGGATCCGGCCCATCTGCCCCAGGAGCGCGCCCTTGGGGATCTCCACGTCGACCAGCTCGTCCGTGCCCTCGCCCGCGAAGTCCTCGGCGGCGCCGAACCTCGCCTTGATGTACGAGTAGCCGTAGTAACCGCCACCGCCGACCACGCCGAGGATGACCACGGCCGCGATCAGGCAGGCCATGCCACTGCGCTTCTTCGGCTTGCCGCCCTTCGAACGGCCGCCCCGGCGGCCGGGCCCGTCCCCGTCGTCGCCGTCGCCCGCGAGGAAGCCGGTCTCGGGCTCCTCGGCCTCCTCCTCGACCGGTTCCGGCTCCAGGTGGCGCCGGCCCGGGGGCTGCGGTGGCGGGTAGGCATCGGGCGTGGTGTAGAGGTCGGGGGCCTCGCCGGGGTAGCCGGCGACGGTCTGCTGCGCGTACGGGTCCGCGCCCACGTAGGGGTCGGCCTGCACCGCGGCCACGTACTGGCCCTGACCGGTGTCCCAGCCCTGGTCGTCGTACACCGGCTGCTGGGGCTGGGCCTGGGGGTGCGGCTGCTGCGGGGCGTAGGCCTGCTGCTGGGGGGCGTACGCCTGCTGCGGGGCATAGGCCTCCTGCTGCGCGGCGTACTGCTGGTCGGGGTACGGCTGCTGCTGGTACTGCTGCTGCTCGTACTCCGGGTACTGCTGCTGGTACTGCTGGTACTGCTCGGGGTACTGCTGCTGGTACTGGGGCTCCTGCGGGTACTCCTGCTGCGGGGCACCGCCGTAGGGCGCCTGGCCCTGCTGGGTCTGGTGGCCGGTCCACCCCTGGTCCCCGTACAGGGGATCCTCGGGGTGCCAGGGTTCGGGGCCACGGCCCCGGCCATACTCAGTCATCGGTCCCCTAGAGCCGCGAGACGGAGGCCTCGGACTCCGTCGTCCGTGGCACCCGGTTCCGCCTCTTTGACGGTGGGCGACGGCTGTTCGAATGCCGTCTCATCGCGCGGAACGTTACCGTATCGCGATCAGACAACCACTTCGACGCACTCACCGGGCGGATTACCTGATACCCGTTCGGTCTCAAGAGCGTTCTGAAGGATCACCACAGCGGCGGCCTGGTCGATGACCGACCGGCCCTTCTTCGCGTTCTTCCCGGAGGCCCGCAGCCCCTGGGCGGCGGTGACCGTGGTCATCCGCTCGTCCACCAGACGGACCGTCACCGGTTTGATTCCCTTGGCGAGTTCGTTCGCGAAGACGCGCACCTTGGCCGCGGCCGGCCCCTCCCGCCCGCTGAGCGAGCGGGGGAGGCCGACCACGACTTCGAGGGGCTCGTACTCCTCGACGAGCTGCCGCAGCCGCCGGTGGGCGAAGGGGATGTCCCGGCCCGGGACGGTTTCCACCGGCGTGGCGAGCACCCCGTCGGGGTCGCACGAGGCGACCCCGATCCGGGCGTCCCCGACGTCGATGGCGAGCCGGCGGCCGCGGCGCAGCGTCATCGTCAGGCCGTCTCGACGACGAGGCGCTCGACGGCGCTGATGGCCTCGGGGATGGCGGCCGGGTTCTGGCCGCCGCCCTGGGCGACGTCCGGCTTGCCGCCACCGCCGCCGCCGAGGGTCTTGGCGGCCGTACGGACCAGGTCGCCGGCCTTGAGGCCGCGCTCGCGGGCCGCCTCGTTGGTGGCGATGACGGTCAGCGGGCGGTCGTTGGCCACGGTGAACAGGGCCACGACCGCCGGGCGGTCGCCGGGGATCCGGACGCGGACGTCGAGGACCAGCTTGCGCAGGTCGTCGGCGCCGATGCCGTCCGCCACCTGGCCGACGACGAGGGCGACGCCGTGGATGTCCTGGGCGTTCGCGGCGAGACCGGCGGCGGCCTGCAGGACCTTCTCCGCGCGGAACTTCTCGATCTCCTTCTCGGCGTCCTTCAGCTTGCCGAGCATGGAGGCGATCTTCTCCGGCAGCTCCTCCGGACGGCCCTTGACCAGCTCCTGGAGCTGGGCGACGACCGTGTGCTCCTTGGCGAGGAAGTTGTACGCGTCCACGCCGACGAGGGCCTCGACGCGGCGGACGCCGGAGCCGATGGAGGACTCGCCGAGCAGCTTCACCAGACCCAGCTGGGCGGTGTTGCCGACGTGCGTGCCGCCGCACAGCTCCTTGGAGAAGTCGCCGATGGTGACGACGCGCACGCGCTCGCCGTACTTCTCGCCGAATTCGGCGATGGCGCCCTGCTTCTTGGCCTCGTCGATGCTCATGATCTCGGCGGTGACGTCCAGCTCGCGGGAGAGCACGTCGTTGATCTTCTGCTCGACGTCGGTGAGGACCGAGCCGGGGACGGCGTTCGGCGAACCGAAGTCGAAGCGGAAGCGGCCGGGGCTGTTCTCGGAACCGGCCTGGGCGGCCGTCGGGCCGAGGGCGTCGCGCAGCGCCTGGTGGGTCAGGTGCGTGGCCGAGTGGGCGCGGGCGATGGCCCGGCGGCGGTGGACGTCGATGGCGGCGTACGCGGAGGCGCCCACCGTCACCTCGCCGACCTGGACGGAGCCCTTGTGCACGGAGACGCCCGGGACCGGCTGCTGCACGTCGCGGACGACGATGACGGCGCCCGAGTCGAGCTTGATGCGGCCCTGGTCGGCGAGCTGGCCGCCGCCCTCGGCGTAGAAGGGGGTGCGGTCGAGGACGACCTCGACGTCGTCGCCCTCGGAGGCGGCGGGCGCGGAGACGCCGTTGACCAGGAGGCCGACGATGATGGACTCGCCCTGGTTGGTGGCGTAGCCGGTGAACTCGGTGGCCCCGGCGCGGTCCGCGATCTCGCGGTACGAGGAGACGTCGGCGTGGCCGGTCTTCTTGGCCTTGGCGTCGGCCTTGGCGCGGTCGCGCTGCTCCTGCATCAGGCGGCGGAAGCCGGGCTCGTCCACGGAGAGGCCCTGCTCGGCGGCCATCTCCAGGGTGAGGTCGATCGGGAAGCCCCAGGTGTCGTGGAGCAGGAACGCCTTGTCGCCGGAGAGGACCGTGCCGCCGGCGGCCTTGGTCTCGGTCACGGCGGTGTCGAGGATGTTGGTGCCACCCTTGACGGCCTTGAGGAAGGCGGCCTCTTCGGCGAGCGCGACGGTCTCGATGCGCTTGCGGTCGGTGACCAGCTCCGGGTACTGCTGCCCCATCGTGTTGATCACGACGTCGACGAGGTCCCGGACGACCGGGCCGGTGGCGCCCATGAGGCGCATGTTGCGGATGGCGCGGCGCATGATGCGGCGCAGCACGTAGCCGCGGCCCTCGTTGCCGGGGGTGACGCCGTCGCCGATGAGCATGGTCGAGGTGCGGATGTGGTCGGCGACCACGCGCAGCGAGACGTCCGTGCCCTGCTCGGCGCCGTACCGCACGCCGGTCAGCTCGGTGGCCTTGTCCATGACCACGCGCAGGGTGTCGGTCTCGTACATGTTCTGCACGCCCTGCAGGATCATCGCGAGGCGTTCGAGGCCGAGACCGGTGTCGATGTTCTTCGACGGCAGGTCGCCGAGGATCGGGAAGTCTTCCTTCCCGTCGCCGGCGCCGCGCTCGTACTGCATGAAGACCAGGTTCCAGATCTCCACGTAGCGCTCGTCGTTGACGGCCGGGCCGCCCTCGACGCCGAACTCCGGGCCGCGGTCGTAGTTGATCTCCGAGCACGGGCCGCAGGGGCCGGGGACGCCCATGGACCAGAAGTTGTCCTTCTTGCCCAGGCGCTGGATGCGCTCGGCGGGGACCCCGATCTTCTCGCGCCAGATCTGCTCGGCCTCGTCGTCGTCGAGGTAGACGGTGATCCAGAGCTTCTCGGGCTCAAGGCCGTAGCCGCCGTCCGCCACGGAGCTGGTGAGCAGCTCCCAGGCGTACTTGATGGCGCCTTCCTTGAAGTAGTCCCCGAAGGAGAAGTTGCCGCACATCTGGAAGAACGTGCCGTGGCGGGTGGTCTTGCCGACCTCTTCGATGTCCGGCGTACGGACGCACTTCTGCACGCTCGTCAGCGTCGGCGCCGGAGGCTTGACCTCGCCCAGGAAGTAGGGCTTGAACGGCACCATGCCCGCGGGCACCAGCAGCAGAGTCGGGTCGTCCGCGATGAGCGACGCCGAAGGGACAACGGCGTGACCGCGCTCCTCGAAGAAGCTCAGCCAGCGGCGGCGGATCTCAGCCGACTCCATCAGTGGTCCTCATTCCGGTCGTACGAAAACGTGTGGGTGGTCTTGTCGTTCTGGATGGCCCGCAGCCGCCGCGGCCCGGGGAGGGCGGTGACGTTGCCGTTCAGGGCCGGGTTGTCGGCATCCTGGTGCAGGCCCAGTGCGTCGTTCAGCTCGTCCTCGCGCTGGGACATTCCCGCCTTGACGTCGAGGGCGAAGTCCTTGAGGCGGTGGCCCGCCTCCACGGCCTTGTCGGCGGCCTGGGCGGCGAGGCTCTCCGGTGTCAGCTTCTTCAGCTGCCGGTTGACCTTGGTGGTGGCCCACACGCCTGCGGCGGCGCCTGCGGTGAACCAGAAGGCTCGGCGGAACATCGGTGGTCTCAGCCCTTCTGCTTCCGGCGCCGGGCGGCCGGCACCGTACGGCCGACGATCACGCTACGTCGGGTTGTCTTCGCGGGCACCTCGTCGGCCTTGCCCAGCGCCTTGCGGACGCCGTAGCCGAAGGCCGCGACCTTCACCAGCGGCCCGCCGAAGGCGGTGGCCACGGTGGAGGACAGCGCGGAGGCGTTGGAGGTGACCTCCTGGACGTCGCTCGCGATGGCGTCGACCCGGTCCAGCTGGGTGCGCGCGGAGCGGACGGTGGTGGAGGCGTCGGCCAGCAGCGGGACGGCCTGGTCGGTCACGTCGGCCACCAGCTTGGTGGCCGCCCTGAGCACCTGGGCCAGCCTCGCCAGCGCCACGGCGAGGAACGAGATCAGGATGGCCCAGAAGACGGCCACGATGATCCCGGCCACCTCTACACCGGACACGTCACACCGCTCTCTGTCTGCGCCTGAACCGCCGGCTGCACCGATTCCCCCATGGTCCTCCGACCCTATCGCGCCGAGGATCCCCGGCCGTACCCGAATTGGGGGTCGGGAGGCACCGCCTTGAACGCAGCGCATCCGGAGCAGTACCCTCCGTGTCCCATGCGACAGAGACCCCTGCGAGACAGGCCCTGGGGCAATCTTCCCTCGGAGCCGGGCCGGTTCATCGGGCGGGGTGCCGAACTCGCCGAGCTGGGACGGCTCCTGGAGTCCTCCCGGCTGGTCACGGTGACCGGCGTGGGCGGGGTGGGCAAGTCCCGGCTGGTCCTCGCGGCGGCCTGGTCGGCCGCCGAGGCGGCGCAGGGGTCGGAGGGGACGCTCCCGGCGCGGGCGGCGCGGGAACGGCACGGCGACGGGGTGTGGCTGGCCGAGCTGGCCTCCGTACGGGAGCCCGCGCTGCTGGAGCTGACCGTCTCCGAGGCGCTCGGGCTGAGCGACCACACCACCCGTCCGCCCCGGACCGTCCTGGCCGAGCACCTGGCCGGGCGGCGGCTGCTGCTGGTCCTGGACGGCTTCGAGCAGCTGGTCGACGGGACCGCCGAGCTGGTACGGGAGCTGCTGCGCCGCTGCCCCGGTCTGCGGGTCCTCGCGGCGGGCCGGCGCCCGCTCGCCCTGGACGGGGAGCTGGTGCTCCCGCTGGCCCCGCCGGTCCCCGAGGAGGCCCTGGCCCTGCTGGCGGCGCGGGCCGGGGCGGCCGACCCGGGCTTCGCCGTCACGGCGGCGAACCGGGCGGCGCTGGTCGAGGTGTGCGAGCGCCTCGACGGGATCCCGCTGGCCCTGGAGCTGGCGGCGGCCCGGCTGCGGACCCTCTCCCCCGCGCAGGTGCTGACCCGGCTGGAGGACCGCTTCGCGCTGCTGACGGGGGGTGGGCGCGGGGCGCTGCCCCGGCACCGGGCGCTGCGCACGGCCATCGGCTGGAGCCACGAGCTGTGTACGCCCGCGCAGCGGCTGCTGTGGGCGCGGCTGTCGGTGTTCGCGGGGCAGTTCGACCTCGACGCCGCCGAATACGTGTGCGCGGGTGCGGACCTGCCGGTGGAGGACGTGCTGGACCTGGTCGGCGAGCTCCAGGAGCAGTCCCTGCTGGTCCGCGAGGAGACGGCCGCCGGGGTGCGCTTCCGGATGCTGGAGACCGTACGGGTGTACGGCGCAGGCTGGCTGGAGTCGCTGGGCGACACCCGGCGGCTGCGGCGACGGCACCGGGACTGGTACATGGGGCTGGCCACCTGGTGCGAGCTGGACTGGTTCAGTCCGCGCCAGCAGGCGGTGGCCACGCTGGTGGAGACGGAGCTTCCGAACCTGCGGCTGGCCCTGGAGTGCTGCCTGGACGAGCCGGACGAGGTGCACCTGGGCCAGTACCTGGCGGGCAGCCTGTGGTTCTACTGGGCGGGGTGCGGACGCCTGACCGAGGGGCGGCACTGGCTGGACCGGGCCCTGGAGCCCACCGGCCCGGCGGTGACGGAGTACGAGAACTCCCGGCTGAAGGCCCTGTGGGTCCTCGGCTACGTCGCGGCCCTGCAGGGGGACGCGGCGGCCTCGATGGGCGCCCTGTACGAGTGCCGGGACGCGGCGGCGCAGGCCGGCAACCCCCTCGCCTCGGCCTACGCGGTGCACCGGCTGGGCTGCCTGGCGCTCGTCTCGGACGACATGGCCCGGGCCCGGGAGCTGCTGGGATCGGCCCTGGAGCAGTACCGGGCGGTCGGGGAGCTGAACAGCAACGTCCTGATGTGCCAGGTGGAACTGGGGATGGCGCTCGCCTTCCAGGGGGAGCTGCCGGGCGCGCTGACCCTGTGCCGGGAGGTCCGGGAGATCTGCGAGGAGCGCGGGGAGCGCTGGACGAAGGCGTACGCCCTGTACGTGCTCGCGTACGCGGCCCTGGACGCGGGGGACGCGCAGGAGGCCCGACGGCTGCTCAACGAGTGCGTGGCGATCAACCACGCCTTCCACGACCTGGTCGGACTGGTCCTGGCCCTGGAGCTGCTGGCCCTGGTCACGGTCGCGGAGGGCGATCCGGCCGAGGCGGCGCTGCTGCAGGGCGCGGCGGAGCCGATGTGGGGCGGGGTGGGGCTGCAGCTGTTCGGCTCGGGGTACTTCAACGCCCCGCGGCTCATGTGCCGGGAGCGCGCCGGCGAGCTGCTGGGGGCCGAACGGTACGAGGCGTACGCGGCCGAGGGGCGGGAGCTGAGCCGCGAGGCCCTGGTCGGGCGGGCCCGGCGCGGCCCCGGTGAGCGCGGGCGCGCGGCCCGGGTGTCCCGGCAGGCGGGACGGGGCGGGACCGGCGGCCCCCGGGTGTCGCGCCGCGCGGCGGCGGCGGACCAGCCGTAGTCCGCGGGCCGGCCGGCCCGTGAACGGGAAAACCCGCCGCCCCCCGGAGGGGACGGCGGGCTGACCAGCCAGTGAGACTAGGCCTGCATCAGCGGGCGTAGTACTCGACGACGAGCTGCTCGTCGCAGATGACCGGGATTTCCTTGCGGTTCGGGTCGCGGTCCAGGCGGAAGGCCAGGGCCTTCAGGTTGACCTGCAGGTAGCGCGGGGTCTCGCCCTCGCCTGCGTAGCCACCCTCGCGGGCAACCTGGAACGGAACCTTCTCGCGGCTGCGCTCGCGCACCGTGATGACGTCGTCCGGACGGACGCGGAACGACGGCTTGTCGACCTTGTCGCCGTTGACCTCGATGTGGCCGTGAACGACCATCTGGCGGGCCTGGTAGATGGTGCGGGCGATGCCCGAACGCAGGACCAGGGCGTCGAGGCGACGCTCGAGCTCGACGACCAGCGCCTCGCCCGTCTTGCCTTCGGCCTTCTTGGCGCGGTCGTACGCGCGGGCCATCTGACGCTCAGAGATGTCGTACTGAGCGCGCAGACGCTGCTTCTCCAGCAGACGAACCTTGTAGTCCGAGTTCTGCTTGCGGCCACGGCCGTGCTCGCCCGGCGGGTAGGGGCGGGCCTCGAAGTACTTGACGGCCTTCGGGGTCAGCGCAATGCCGAGGGCACGCGACTTCTTGACCTTGGGTCGCTTCTGGTTCACGTGGAACCTACCTCCATGTAAGTTAGGTGAGGCTTACCTTAGCGAGGAGGACGTAATGTCTCGACCACATGGGATCCCCCTGCCCAGTGCGCAGCGCAGTTCGGATTCAGACGAAACAGAATCCGCTTGCGCCGACGATAAGCAAGGTCAGCCGCGTCCCAGGGAAGGCGTTCGGCAGCTCACCGGAGCCGAACGCGTACGAACCCTCGTAGAGTCCAACGCCTCAGTATCCCTCACGCTCATCGGTGCTCGTGACAGTCACGAGCACGAGGAGTTCGGGACAGGGATGCCGGCCGCACGGACCGTCACCCCGGACGGGGACGTGATTCTCCTTGTTTCCGGGGAATCCGCGGCTGCCAGAGCAGCCGCTCACGCCCAGGACGACGACCTCACCGCCGTGATCGAGATCACGGATGTGGCGCCGGTGTCCGTCCCACATCGTATCCGAGGTCGCGCCTGGCTGGCCGGGTGGCTGACGCCGGTGCGCGGTGACGACCGCGCCGCCTGCGCGGCGCTGCTCGCGGAGCGCCACCCGGTGGGCGAGCTGCTGGGTCTGTCGGAGGCCTCGGAGCTGCCGTACTCGGCCCGCCCGGCGTGGATGATGCTGCGGCTGGAGGTCGGCGAGATCTCGGTGGACGACCTGTGGGGCGCCGAGCACGTGGACCCGGAGGACGTGGCCGCGGCCGAGCCGGACCCGATGGTCGCCCACGAGACGGAGCTGCTGCAGCACCTGCACGCGGCCCACGGGGACCGGATCGGCGAACTGTGCGGCCTGCTCGGCGCCCGCGAGGCCGGCGGCATGACCGCCGTCCCGCTCTCCCTGGACCGGCTGGGCCTGCGCGTCCGCTTCACCGGCGGCGCCGCCGGCTCCTTCGACGCCCGCTTCGACTTCCCGGAGCCGGTCGCGGACATCTGCGGCCTGCGGCGGGCGATGCACACCCTCTTCTCGGCGGCCTCTCACTGAGGGCAGACGGCCGGCGTCCGCTGGAGGGCGAGCTTCTCGGGCGGGGTGACGGAGAGGCCGTACCCGGCCTTGACGCCGGTGTACCGGCGTGCGTACTCGCACCGGTACACGGAGGTCAGGACCCGCCGCGGAGCCGCTCGCGGACCTTTTCCACCACGTCCGCGTAGCGGGCCTCCGCTCCGTACCGCGTCGGCTCGTAGTACCGCTTCCCGTGCAGCTCGTCCGGCGCGTACTGCTGCGCCGCGATCGCGCCCGGGACGTCGTGCGGGTACACGTACCCCTGTGCGTGCCCCAGCTTCGCCGCGCCCTTGTAGTGCCCGTCCCGCAGGTGCGCCGGGACCGTCCCCGCCAGTCCGGCCCGTACGTCGGCCAGCGCCGCGCCGATCGCGGTCGTGGCGGTGTTCGACTTCGGGGCCAGCGCCAGCGCGATGGTCGCGTGCGAGAGGGTCAGCGCGGCCTCCGGGAAGCCGATCATCGCCACCGCCTGGGCCGCGGCCACCGCGATCGGCAGGGCCGTCGGGTCCGCGAGGCCGATGTCCTCGCTCGCCGAGATCATCAGGCGGCGCGCGATGAACCGGGGGTCCTCCCCCGCGTCGATCATGCGGGCGAGGTAGTGCAGCGCCGCGTCCACGTCCGAGCCCCGGATCGACTTGATCAGCGCGCTCGCCACGTCGTAGTGCTGGTCACCGTCGCGGTCGTAGCGGACGGCGGCGCGGTCGACCGCCTCCTCGACCGTCTCCAGGGTGATCTCCGCCTCGCCCTTGGCGATGGCCGATCCGGCCCCCGCCTCCAGCGCCGTCAGGGCCCGCCGGGCATCGCCGCCGGCGATCCGCAGCAGGTGTGCCTCGGCGTCCTCGGGCAGGGTGACCGCCCCGCCCAGGCCCCGCTCCTCGGCGAGCGCGCGCCGCATCAGCGCGCTCAGGTCCTCGTCCGTCAGCGGTTCCAGCGTCAGCAGCAGCGACCGCGACAGCAGCGGGGAGATGATCGAGAAGTACGGGTTCTCGGTGGTGGCCGCGATCAGCGTCACCCAGCGGTTCTCGACGGCCGGGAGCAGCGAGTCCTGCTGGGCCTTGCTGAAGCGGTGGATCTCGTCGAGGAAGAGGACGGTCTCCTTGCCGTAGCCGCCGGCCGCGCGCCGGGCGCCCTCGATGACCGCCCGTACCTCCTTGACGCCCGCGGTGATGGCGGAGAGTTCCACGAACCGCTTCTGCGTGGCCTGGCTGACCACGTACGCGAGGGTGGTCTTGCCGATGCCGGGCGGACCCCAGAGGATCACCGACGAGGCACCCGCGGGGCCGCCGGCCCCTTCCCCGACCAGCCGCCGCAGCGGTGACCCGGGCTTCAGCAGGTGCTGCTGGCCGACGACCTCGTCCAGGGTGCGCGGGCGCATCCGGACGGCGAGCGGGGAACTCGCGGGGTCCTTCTCCTGGCGGTCTTCGGCAGCGGCGGTGAACAGGTCTGGTTCCACACAGGAAGCCTAAGCCAGCCCACCGACAGGGCCGGCCGGACCCGGACAGGGCCTAGGAGGTCCAGAAGTCCCACCAGCGCGTCAGGATCAGCATGCCGATGATCCCGACGTGCAGCACCGGGAGCACCCAGGTGAACTCGTCGAGGAAGCTCTTGAGCCAGCCCGGAGCCGGCAGCAGGCCCTCACGGACGTTGTGCGAGGTGACGTACCAGAACATGAAGATCGTGGCGACCCAGGCCAGGCAGCACCACAGGCAGAGCGAGTTGATGGTGTAGAGCGACTGGTAGGTGAGCCAGGCGCAGAAGACCACGCCGAAGAGGGTGCCCGCGTTCAGCGTCAGCCAGTACCAGGGGCGGAACCGGGCACCGGCCAGCAGGCTCATGCCGACGCAGATCACGATGCCGTAGGCGACCAGTCCGAGCATGGGGTTCGGGAAGCCGAAGACGGCCGCCTGGTCGCTCTTCATGATGTTGCCGCAGGAGACGACCGGGTTCAGGCTGCAGCCCGGCGTGAAGTTCGGGTCCTCCAGCAGCTTGAACTTGTCGATCGTGATCACCCAGGCGGCCAGCAGGCCCGCGGCGCCGGTGATCACCAGCAGCAGGGCCAGCGCCCGGCTGCCGCCGACGGTTCCCCGGGCGGTGTCCGCGTCCGTACCTCGTGTCGTCATACCGCCCGCTCCACATCTGCCAGGTGATCAAGCCCGGGCCATTCTGCCGTACGAGCCTGTGAACGGACGGGGCCGGGGAAAGATCCCCGGCCCCGTCCTGAGGCATTCCTGCCGCAGCCGTCAGGCGAGGCGGGCCTTGACCGTGTCGATCAGCTCGGCCAGGGCCACCGGACCCTGCTCGCCGGACTCCATGTCCTTGAGCTGGACCACGCCTTCCGCCAGATCCCGGTCGCCCGCGACGATGGCGAAGCGCGCACCGCTGCGGTTCGCGTCCTTCATGGCGCCCTTGAGGCCCTTGCCGCCGTACGACATGTCCGCCGCCACGCCCGCCTTGCGCAGCTGCGTCACGAGGCCGAACACAGTCGCCTTGGCCTCGCCCAGCGCCACGGCGAACACCGACGTCGACGCCGGGATGTCGAGCTCGACGCCCTCCTTCTCGAGTGCGAGGACCGTGCGGTCCACGCCGAGCGCCCAGCCCACCGACGGCAGTGCCGGTCCGCCGATCATCTCGGACAGGCCGTCGTAGCGGCCGCCGCCGCCGACCGCGATGCCCAGACCGTCGTGGACGAACTCGAAGGTGGTGCGGGTGTAGTAGTCCAGCCCGCGGACCAGCTTGTCGTCGTCCTCGAAGGCCACGCCGGCCGCCGTCACCAGCGCCCGCACGTCCTCGTGGTACGCCTTGCACGCGTCGCACAGGTAGTCGCGCAGCAACGGAGCGCCGCCCAGCTGCTTCTGGACGTCGGACCGCTTGTCGTCGAGGACGCGCAGCGGGTTGATCTCGACCCGGCGGACGGTCTCCTCGTCCAGGTCCAGGCCGCGCAGGAAGCCCTGCAGCGCCTCCCGGTACACCGGGCGGCACTCCTTGTCGCCCAGCGAGTTCAGCAGGATCCGGAAGTTGCTCAGGCCGAGCGAGCGGTACGCCTGGTCGGCCAGGATGATCAGTTCGGCGTCCAGTGCCGGGTCCTCGGCGCCGATCGCCTCGGCACCCACCTGCGAGAAGTGGCGGTAGCGGCCCGCCTGCGGCTTCTCATAGCGGTAGTAGGAGCCGGAGTACCAGAGCTTGACCGGCAGGTTGCCCTTCTTGTGCAGGCTCGCCTCCAGGGCGGCGCGCAGCACGGAGGCGGTGCCCTCGGGACGCAGGGCGAGCTGGTCGCCACCCTTGGTCTCGAAGGCGTACATCTCCTTGGAGACGATGTCGGTGGACTCGCCGACGCCGCGGGCGAAGAGGCCCACGTCCTCGAAACCGGGGGTCTCGATGTAGCCGTAGCCGGAGTTGCGGAGCGGGGCCGCGATGGCCTCGCGTACCGCCAGGTACTTCACGGAGACCGGCGGGATCAGGTCGTACGTGCCCTTGGGGGCCTGAAAAGTAGCCACGAAACTCTCGTCACATTCCTCGTCGTGGAGCGGCTGTCGGGTCCGCTGCGTGCCCATGGCGGCCTGCGGCCACTTCCCGCAGGTACGGGTTGGTCGCACGCTCGCGGCCGATGGTGGTCTGGGGACCGTGGCCGGACAGCACCACGGTCGAGTCGTCGAGCGGCAGGCACACGCGGCCCAGCGATTCGAGCATCTCGGCGTGGGAGCCGCCGGGCAGGTCGGTGCGTCCGATGGAGCCGGCGAAGAGCAGGTCGCCCGAGAAGAAGACCGGCGGGATGTCGGCCAGCTCGGGCATCCGGAAGGTCACCGACCCCCTGGTATGCCCCGGCGCGTGCGCCACGGAGAAGTCCATTCCGGCCAATTTCAGCGCGGCGCCGTCGGCCAGTTCGCGGACGTCGTCCGGCTCCCCCACGGTCAGTTCGCCCATGAGCGGCATCCCGATGGAGCGGCCGAGGGCCTTCTCCGGGTCGCTCATCATGTAGCGGTCCTCGGGGTGGATCCAGGCCGGTACGTCGTGTGCTCCGCACACCGGGACCACCGAGGCCACATGATCGATGTGGCCATGGGTCAGCACGACCGCGACGGGCTTGAGCCGATGCTTCTTCAGCGTCTCCTCGACACCCTGGGCGGCCTGGTGGCCCGGGTCGATGATGACGCACTCCTCACCGGCGGCGGGGGCGACCACGTAACAGTTGGTCCCCCAGGCCCCGGCAGGGAACCCGGCAATCAGCACGTTCGTCCTCAATCGTCGTCCGGCGGGAGGCTGCAGGTCGGAATCCTGCTGCTCAGAGCCTACCGGCGCCGCTCATTACACAGCGAACCCATATACGGTACGGCCTATCCCAGCCCGGACAGCAGTACCAGACACGTACAAGGAGACGACCCCGTGGTCACGAGCGATCAGCGGCGGCGACAGCTCGCCAGGGAGAAGTACGAGCGCCAGCAGGAGCGCCGGGCCGAGGCCCGCAGGAAGGCGCGCCGGCGTGCGGCGGTGATCGGCGCGGCGGTGGCCGTGGTGGTCGCGACGCTGGTCGGCCTGATCGTCGGCGGCGTCTTCGACAAGGACAAGAAGGACCAGGCCTCGGACCCGGCGGCGAACCCGTCGGCCTCGCCGTCGGCGCCCGAGCCCAAGCAGTCCCCCTCGCCGGAGATGGCGATCGACCAGAAGGCGAAGTACACCTTCGCCCTGAAGACGAGCGCGGGCGACATCAACTTCACGATGGACGCGGCGAAGACCCCGCAGACCGTGAACTCCTTCAAGTCGCTCGCCGACAAGAAGTACTTCGACAACACGAAGTGCCACCGGCTGACGGCCGGCGGGATCTTCGTGCTGCAGTGCGGCGACCCCGAGGGCACCGGCCGGGGCGGCCCGGGCTACAACATCCCGGACGAGAACCTGGACTCGCTCGGCAAGGCCAACGAGCAGGATCAGGTGATCTACCCGGCGGGCACGGTCGCGATGGCCAACACGGGTCAGCCCGGCTCGGGCGGCAGCCAGTTCTTCCTCGTCTACAAGGACAGCCCGCTGGCGCCGTCGTACACCCCGTTCGGCAAGATCGACGCGGCCGGCCTGAAGGTCCTGGAGGACATCGCCAAGGCCGGTACGGTCGACGGCGGCCAGGACGGCGCGCCGAAGACCGAGGTCAAGATCGAGAAGGGCACGGTCACCCAGAACTGACCGGATGCGGCGGCCCCGGGCCTCGCCGGCCCGCCGCCCGTACGTCGATATTCCGTCGTGCGGGATGCGGACAGCCGGCCCGGCGGTCGCCTATGTTGGCGTTGTGCAGGGCGGGCGCTGCCCGCCCCAGGAAACTGTGGACGATGCCCAGGGGGTGAACCCCTCGCAGGCATCAGGTGGAGGAGGCGCTGTGAGCAGCGACCCGTGGGGCCGAGTCGACGAGACGGGCACCGTGTACGTGCGTACTTCCGAGGGCGAGCAGGTCGTCGGTTCGTGGCAGGCGGGCACCCCTGAGGAGGCCCTGGCCTATTTCGAGCGCAAGTACGAGGGCCTGGTGGTGGAGATCGGCCTCCTCGAAAAGCGGGTGCGGACCACTGATCTGTCCGCCAAGGACGCGCAGACGGCGATCGACCACCTGCGCACGCAGGTCGACGAGCACCACGCCGTGGGCGACCTCGACGCCCTGCGCGTGCGGCTGGACAAGCTGGTCGAGACCGTGGAGTCGCGGCGCGAGGAGCGCAAGGCCCAGAAGGCGAAGCAGACGGACGAGGCCCGTGCGGCCAAGGACGCGCTGGTCGTCGAGGCCGAGCAGCTGGCGCAGAGCGACCAGTGGCGCAGCGCCGGCGAGCGGCTGCGCGCCCTGGTGGACATCTGGAAGGGGCTGCCGCGCCTGGACCGCAAGTCGGACGACGAGCTGTGGCACCGGTTCTCGCACGCCCGTTCCGCCTTCTCCAAGCGCCGCAAGGCGCACTTCGCCTCGCTGGACGCGCAGCGCGAGGATGCCCGCAAGGTCAAGGAGAAGCTGGTCGCGGAGGCCGAGTCGCTGTCGAAGTCGACCGACTGGGGTCCGACGGCCGCCCGCTACCGCGAGCTGATGGCGGACTGGAAGGCGGCGGGCCGGGCGCAGCGCGAGTCCGAGGACGACCTGTGGAACCGTTTCCGCGGTGCGCAGGACGTGTTCTTCGCGGCCCGCAGCGAGGTGTTCGCGGAGCGCGACGCCGAGCAGGTGGAGAACCTGAAGCTGAAGGAGGAGCTGGCCGACGAGGCCGAGAAGCTCGTCCCGATCACGGACCTGAAGTCGGCCCGTGCCACGTTCCGCTCCCTCAACGAGCGCTGGGAGGCCGTCGGCCACGTGCCGCGGGACGCCCGGCCGAAGGTCGAGGGCCGGATGCACGCGGTGGAGCGGGCGATCCAGGAGGCCGAGGAAGGCGAGTGGCGCCGTACGAACCCGGAGGCGCGGGCGCGTGCGGCCGGTCTGACGGGTCAGCTCCAGGCGGCGGTCGACAAGCTGCGTGAGCAGATCGACGCGGCGCGCGCCGCCGGCAACAACGCGAAGGCCGACAAGCTGGCCCGGGAGCTGGAGGGCCGCCAGGCCCTGCTGGACCAGGCGCTGAAGGGCCTGGAGGAGTTCGGCGGCTGAGCCGGCGCCGCACCGACGTGCCGGGGCCCGGTGGTGATCCTTCACCGCCGGGCCCCGCCGCGTGGGTCACCGGGCGCGGGTCTCGCCCTCGCCGATGTCGAGGGCCCGCCCCAGCGCCTCGCACGCCTGGATGTGGTTCCGGGATTCCTGGAGCAGGCCGGCGAGGCGCCGGCGGACGAGGACGGCCTCCGGGCCGTACGCCTTGCGGAGCTGGATCGTCCTACGGCCTGCGTGCGGAGGTCACCCGGTAGACGTCGTAGACGCCCTCGACGCCCCGTACGGCCTTCAGGACGTGGCCCAGGTGCTTCGGGTCGCCCATCTCGAAGGTGAACCGGGAGGTGGCCACCCGGTCGCGGGAGGTCTGGACGGCCGCCGAGAGGATGTTGACGTGCTGGTCCGAGAGGACCCGGGTGACGTCCGAGAGCAGCCGGGACCGGTCCAGCGCCTCGACCTGGATGGCGACGAGGAAGACCGAGGACTGGGTGGGCGCCCACTCGACCTCCAGCATCCGTTCGGGCTGCTGGGAGAGCGAGTCGACGTTGACGCAGTCCGCGCGGTGAACCGATACGCCACTGCCACGGGTGACGAACCCGATGATCGGGTCGCCCGGCACCGGGGTGCAGCAGCGGGCCAGCTTGACCCACACGTCGTCGACGCCCTTGACGACGACGCCCGGGTCGGCGTTGCTGCGCCGCTTGCTGCGGGCGCGCGCCGGCGGGATCGACTCCTCGATGTCCTCGTTGGCCGCCTCCTCGCCGCCGAGGGCCGCCACCAGCTTCTGTACGACGCCCTGCGCGGCCACGTGGCCCTCGCCGATCGCCGCGTACAGGGAGGAGATGTCGGGGTAGCGCATCTCGTGCGCGAGGGTGACGAGCGAGTCGCCGGTGAGGATGCGCTGGATCGGCAGGTTCTGCTTGCGCATGGCCCGCGCGAGGGCGTCCTTGCCGTGCTCGATGGCCTCGTCGCGGCGCTCCTTGGAGAACCAGCCGCGGATCTTGTTGCGGGCCCGCGGGGACTTGACGAAGCCCAGCCAGTCGCGGGACGGGCCCGCGCCCTCGGCCTTCGAGGTGAAGACCTCGACCAGGTCGCCGTTGTCGAGCGTGGACTCCAGCGGCACCAGCCGGCCGTTGACCCTGGCGCCAATGGTCCGGTGGCCGACCTCGGTGTGGACGGCGTACGCGAAGTCCACGGGGGTGGCACCGGCGGGCAGCGCGATGACGTCGCCCTTGGGGGTGAAGACGAAGACCTCGTTGCGGGAGAGGTCGAAGCGTAGTGAGTCGAGGAACTCGCCCGGGTCCTCGGTCTCCTTCTGCCAGTCCAGCAGCTGGCGCAGCCAGGCCATGTCGTTGACCGTGTCCTGGCCGGCGCTGCCCTTGGCGGCCTGCGGGACGTCGGTACGGACCTTGGAGGTGCCGGCGACGGTCTGCTGCTTGTACTTCCAGTGCGCGGCGATTCCGTACTCGGCGCGGCGGTGCATGTCGAAGGTGCGGATCTGCAGTTCGACGGGCTTGCCGCTGGGCCCGATGACCGTCGTGTGGAGCGACTGGTACATGTTGAACTTGGGCATCGCGATGTAGTCCTTGAACCGGCCGGGGACCGGGTTCCAGCGCGCGTGCACGGTGCCGAGGGCCGCGTAGCAGTCCCGGACGGTGTCGACGAGGACGCGGATGCCCACCAGGTCGTAGATCTCGGCGAAGTCGCGGCCGCGGACGATCATCTTCTGGTAGACGCTGTAGTAGTGCTTCGGCCGGCCCGTGACGGTGGCCTTGATGCGGGCCGCCCTGAGGTCGACCATGACCTCGTCGGTGACGACGGCGAGGTACTCGTCGCGCTTGGGCGCCCGCTCGGCGACCAGACGGACGATCTCGTCGTACATCTTCGGGTAGAGGATCGCGAAGGAGAGGTCCTCCAGCTCCCACTTGATCGTGTTCATGCCCAGCCGGTGGGCCAGCGGGGCGTAGATCTCGATCGTCTCGCGGGCCTTCTTCTCCTGCTTCTCCCGCTTGAGGTAGCGCATGGTGCGCATGTTGTGCAGCCGGTCGGCGAGCTTGATGACGAGGACGCGCGGGTCCTTGGCCATCGCCACGACCATCTTGCGGACCGTCTCGGCCTGCGCGGCCTCGCCGAACTTCACCCGGTCCAGCTTGGTGACGCCGTCGACGAGGAGGGCCACGGCGTCGCCGAAGTCGCGGCGCAGGTCCTCCAGGCCGTACTCGGTGTCCTCGACGGTGTCGTGCAGCAGACCGGCCATCAGGGTGGCCGGGTCCATGCCGAGCTCGGCGAGGATGGTCGTCACCGCGAGCGGGTGGGTGATGTACGGGTCGCCGCTCTTGCGCTTCTGGCCGCGGTGCCAGCGCTCGGCGACCTGGTACGCCTGTTCGAGTTGGCGCAGCGTCGACGTCTCGATCTTCGGGTCGTTGCTGCGGACTATGCGGAGCAGGGGCTCCAGCACCGGGTTGTACGGGTTCGAGCGCTGGACGCCGAGCCGTGCGAGACGGGCGCGCACCCGGTTCGAGGAGCCGGCCGACTTCGCCGGCGCGGGCTTGACCGGCGGGGCCGGCGGAGCCGGCGGGGGCGTAGCGGGAACCGCCGTGGCCGGCTCGGCCTTCGGGTCGGGCTGCGCGGCGGAGATTGGCTGGACCTCGTCTGGCAAGAGCGCTCCTCTGGGGGTCCCCCCGGACGACGTGTGGGGGAGGATCCGGTGCCCGTGTCCGGTCCGGACAACCCATGGTAGCGAGGGTTCGGCCCCCTCGTTCCGCGAGCCGCTCCCGTGTGCGGCGCCGCACACGGGAGCGGCGGGCACCCGGGATGTCCCGGATACCCGCCGCTCGGCAAGCGAAGAGGTCAGACCACGATCAGCGCGTCCAGCGGCGCCCCGTCCAGCGCGGGCACCAGCTTGGCCCGGCCGGGAAGGAACGACAGCTCCATCAGGACCGCCACGCCCGCGACCTCGGCCCCGGCCCGCCGGATCAGCGAGAGCGAGGCCTCGGCGGTACCACCGGTGGCCAGCACGTCGTCGATGACCATGACCCGGTCACCCGCCGCCAGATCCTCCGCGTGGACCTCGATCTCCGCGGTGCCGTACTCCAGCTCGTACGACTGCGCGAGCGTCGCACCCGGCAGCTTCCCGGCCTTGCGCACCGGCACGAAGCCGATACCGGCCTGCACGGCGACCGGAGCCGCCAGGATGAACCCCCGCGCCTCCAGCCCGACGATCTTCGTCGCCCCGTACCGTCCGGCCAGCTCCACCAGCGCGTCCGTCAGGGCCGCGAAGGCCTTCGGGTCGGCCAGCAGCGGGGTGATGTCCTTGAACATCACGCCCGGCTGCGGGTAGTCCGGGACGTCCTTGATCCGTGCGAGCAGCAGGGCCCGTACGTCCTCGGACAGCGCCGCGGTCAACGCCGCCGCCCCGGCCGGCCCTGCGCCACGACCTGCGGCTCGTCCTCGGACGCGTAGCCGTCGTCCGGGGACTCGCCCTTGGCCGTCGCGGCCGCCCGCTTCGCGAGCACCCGCTTCTTCAGGGCCTTCATCGCCGGCTCCCGCTCCTTGAGGTCCACGACCAGCGGGGTCGCGATGAAGATCGAGGAGTACGCACCGGCCGCGAGGCCGACGAACAGCGACAGCGAGATGTCGTTCAGCATGCCGGCGCCCAGGAAGCCGCCGCCGATGAACAGCAGTGCGGCGACCGGGAGGAGCGCGACGACCGTGGTGTTGATCGAGCGGACCAGGGTGCCGTTGATGCTGCGGTTGGCGACCTCGCTGTACGTCCAGCGGGTCTGCTTGGTGATGTCCTTCGAGCCCTCCTTGAGACCGTCGAAGACGACGACGGTGTCGTAGAGGGAGTAACCGAGGATCGTGAGCAGACCGATGACCGTGCCCGGCGTGACCTCGAAGCCGACGAGCGCGTACACGCCGACGGTGATGGTGAGGTCATGGATCAGGGCGATCAGCGCGGCGACGGCCATCCGCCACTCGAAGGCGATGGCCAGGTAGATCACCACGAGGACCATGAAGACGCCCAGGCCGGTCCAGGCCTTGTTCGCGATCTGCTCGCCCCAGCTGGGTCCGACCAGGTCGGCGTTGATGTCGGCCTCGGTGACCTTGAGGTCGGTGGCGAGGACCTTCTTGACGTCGGTCGCGGCGTCGGTGTCCAGACCGGAGATCTGGATGCGCAGGCCGCCGGTGCCGAGCTCCTGGACGATCGCGTCGTGGCCCGAGGCCTCCTCCGCGGCTTCCGTCGCCTTGGCCACGGAGACGGTCGTCTTCGGGGTGGTGAAGACGGCACCGCCCTTGAACTCGATGCCCATGTTGAGACCCTGGACCGCCAGGGCCACGATCGCCGTGATGGTGATCAGGATGGAAACGCCGTACCAGAGAAAACGCTTGCCGACGAAGTCGTAGCCGACCTCACCGCGGTACAGCTTGGCGCCGAGATCTCCCAGCTTCGACATCTCTCACGCCTCCTTTGCTTCGACGGGGGCGGGGGCGGAACCGGTACGGCGGGACCGGCGCAGCGGGGGCTTGGCACCCAGCCGCTTCGGGTCCAGCCCGGACCACGGGTGACCGCTGGCGAAGAACTTCGTACGCGCCAGCAGCGTCATGACGGGCTTGGTGAAGAGGAACACCACGACCACGTCGAGCAGGGTCGTCAGACCCAGGGTGAAGGCGAAGCCCTGCACCTTGCCGACGGTCACGATGAACAGCACCGCGGCGGCGAGGAACGACACGAAGTCGGAGACCAGGATCGTGCGCCGGGCGCGCGGCCAGGCCCGCTCGACGGCCGGACGCAGGGTGCGGCCCTCCCGGATCTCGTCGCGGATGCGCTCGAAGTACACGATGAAGGAGTCCGCCGTGATGCCGATCGCCACGATCGCGCCGCAGACGGCGGGCAGGTTCAGCGCGAAGCCGATGCCCTTGCCGAGCAGCGCCATGATCGTGTAGGTCAGGATCGCGGAGACCAGGAGGCTCAGGATGGCGACGAACGCCAGGCCCCGGTAGTAGACCAGCAGGTAGATCACCACGAGCAGCAGACCGATGGCACCGGCGATCAGGCCGGCCCGCAGCTGCTCGCCGCCGAGCGCGGCGGTGACGGTGGTGACGCTGTCCTCGCTGAAGGAGAGCGGCAGGGCGCCGTACGAGAGCATGTTGCCGAGGTCCTGCGCGGACTGCTGGGTGAAGCCACCCGAGATCTGGGCGTTGCCGCCCATGATCGCCTGGCTGACGGACGGGTCCGAGACCACGTCGCCGTCGAGCACGATGGCGAACTGGTTCTGCGGCATCTGCTTGGCCGCCAGCTCGCCGGTGACCTTCGCGAAGGCGTCGGAGCCGCGGTCGTTGAAGTCCATCGTGACGATCCACTGACCCGACTGCGGGTCGATGACGCCCTTGGCGCTCTTCACGTCCTTGCCCTCGACGGCGGCCGGACCCAGGACCCACTTGCCCCAGGCCCCGCCGCGCTGACCGCAGGCGAGGGTCGGGTCCGTGGGCTTGGCGCCCTTGATGGCGGTGCGCTGCTTCTCGTCCGTGCAGTCGAGCGCGGCGAACTTGGCCTGCAGATCGGCGGCGGCCGCGTCGTCACCCGTGGCGGGAGCGGACGCGGACGGGGACGGAGCCTTGGTGTCGTCTGCCTTCTTCGACTCGCTCGCCGAGGGCGAGGGAGTGGCGGTGGCGGCCGGGGCCTTGAGGGCCTCGCTGACCGCACGGCCCTGGGAAGTGGCGCTGGACGACGGGGTGGCGGAGGGGCTGGCCTTCTTGCCGTCCTCGGCCTTGGGGGCACCGGAGCCGCTCGCGGAGGGGCTCGGGTTCGGGCTCTGGGTGCCCTCGGGGGCGACGGGGGTGCCGTCCGCGAACGCGATGACCGGGCGGAAGTAGAGCTGGGCGGTCGTGCCCACCTGCTCGCGCGCCTGCTGCTCGTTCGTCCCCTTGGGGATGTTCACGATGATGTGGTCGCGGCCCTGGGTCTGGACCTCCGCCTCGGACACGCCGAGACCGTTGACGCGGCGGTCGATGATGCCGACCGCCGTGTTCATGTTGGTCTCGTTGATGGCGTTCTCTTTGCCGGGCTCGCTCTTGGCCTTGAGCGTGATGCTCGTGCCACCGGCGAGGTCGATGCCCAGCCGGGGAGTCGTCTGCTTGGAGATGAACATCCCCGCGGTGAGCGCCACCATCGCGATCAGGATGATCGCCAGGGCACGCCCCGGCCTCCCCTGAGCCCCCGTGGGCCGCCGGCCCTTCTTCGGTGCTGCCACCTTGTCGTTTCTCCCTGTCCAACCGCCCCGCGCCGGGTCAGCGCGCGGACGGCCACGAATGTGTGGTGGGGACCCCTGCCCCCCGCAGAAGTGTCACTGACGGGGACCGCGGCGGCCGCCGGTCTGGCGCCTCCACGGTCCCCGGCCGCGCGCTACTTCGCGCCGGCCTCGCCGTCGGTCTTGCCGTCCTTGGGCTCTTCGCCGTCCTCGGCCCCGTCCTTCTTGCCCAGGTCGAGCTTGGGAGCCTCGTCCTCGCCCTTGTCCTTGGTGAGGTCGGTCTTCGGCTCCTCGGTGAGGGAGGAGGCGTCGTCCGGGACGACCGGCGTGTCGGTCGTCACGTCTTCGCTGATGCCGTGGACGATGCGGTTGTACTCCGCGTCGTCGAGAACGGCGCCGATGGCGTTCTTGGCGAAGATCGCGTGGACGCCGGGAGCCACCTCGAGGGTGACGGTGTCGTCACCGATCTTCTTCACCGTGGCGTACATGCCGCCGATGGTGCGGACCCCGGTGCCGGGCGTCATGTGGTCGCGCATCTGCGCGGCTGCCTGCTGCTTCTTCTTCGCGGAGCGGGTCATCAGGAACATCGCCCCGATGAGCACGATGAACGGGAGGAGTGTCACGAGATTCACGGGACGGAGATCCTTCGCACGACCGCACGCGGACGGCGGCCTTTTCTACGGGGGGGTGGGCATACCGACCCGAAGGGTCGGCATCGGCGGAGTCTAGGCGAGTCCGCACCTATGGAACAACGCCCAGCATGGCACCGCAGTTCCTGAGGGGGCGAACCTCCGCGCCGTCAGGCCCCGAACAAGCCCTGTTGTCCGCTTGATCCACTCCCACCGTGCTGCGGCGGGACGAGCCCCAGGTGAGCCCATGCGGCGGGCGTCGCGACCCGTCCCCGGGGGGTGCGCGCGAGCAGGCCCTCGCGGACCAGGAAGGG
The DNA here is from genome assembly GCF_055563995.1 of Streptomyces sp. NPDC029164. Lineage (NCBI taxonomy): Bacteria > Bacillati > Actinomycetota > Actinomycetes > Kitasatosporales > Streptomycetaceae > Streptomyces > Streptomyces sp. NPDC029164. The sequence goes on from NZ_JBVHWW010000056.1 coordinate 31,826, forward strand.
CTCCGCGACCTCTTCCACGGTCTCCCGCTCCTCGCCGACGGCCACGGCGAGGGTGGACAGCCCGACGGGGCCGCCGCCGAACAGCTTCAGCAGCGCCTCCAGCACGGCCCGGTCCAGCCGGTCGAGCCCGCGCGCGTCCACCTCGTACACCTGGAGGGCGGTACCGGCCACCTCGCGGTTGATCACGCCGTCCGCCCGGACCTGGGCGTAGTCGCGGACGCGGCGCAGCAGGCGGTTGGCGATGCGCGGGGTGCCGCGGGAGCGTCCGGCGATCTCGGCGGCGCCGTCGGTGTCGATCTCCACGTCGAGGAGGCGGGCGGAGCGGTGGATGACGCGCTCCAGCTCCTCGGGGGCATAGAACTCCATGTGCCCGGTGAAGCCGAAGCGGTCCCGCAGCGGCGGGGGCAGCAGTCCGGCCCGGGTGGTGGCCCCGACCAGGGTGAAGGGCGGCAGTTCCAGCGGGATCGCGGTGGCCCCGGGACCCTTGCCGACGATCACGTCGACGCGGAAGTCCTCCATGGCCATGTAGAGCATCTCCTCGGCGGGCCGGGACATGCGGTGGATCTCGTCGAGGAAGAGGACCTCGCCCTCCTGGAGGGAGGACAGGATGGCGGCGAGGTCGCCGGCGTGCTGGATGGCGGGGCCGGAGGTGATGCGGATGGGCGCGCCCATCTCGGCCGCGATGATCATCGACAGCGTGGTCTTGCCGAGGCCGGGCGCGCCGGAGAGCAGGACGTGATCGGCGGTGGCCCCGCGCTGCCTGGCCGCCTTCAGGACGAGGTCCAGCTGCTGGCGGACCTTCTCCTGGCCGACGAACTCCCCGAGGTCCTTGGGCCGCAGGGCCGCCTCCACGGCGGTGTCCTCCCCGTCTGCCGAGGCCGCGACGAGTCGCTCGCTCTCGTCTGCGTTGGTCTCGTCGTCCCAGTTCACGGTGTCACTCTGCCTTATCGGTTCGTGCGGCGGTCGGTCGCCTGCGGCGCCGCTGCGGGGGCTCTGAGCCCGAACCCCCGCGCCTCGATCGCCGGGCCGAACTCGGCCCCTGCGGCGTTTGAGGAGCGGGGTGCGGGGCGGAGCCCCGGTCCTTGAGCCCCGCCGGCGCCTGAGGCTCAGGTCGGGCCCCGGCGGCGGCGCGTCGCGGCTAGCGGGCTCGGTTCAGGGACTGCAGGGCGGCTCGCAGGAGCTGCGGGACCGGGGCCGAACCGCCGGCGGCGATCGCGGCTTCGGCCTGCGGCGTCACCGCCGAGACGGCCTCCTCCGCCTCGCGCGACGCGTAGCCCAGCCCGATCAGCGCTGCGGACAGCTGTTCCGTCCAGGGGGCGGGCCCACTGGCCACGGCCCGCTGTGCCCCCACCAGCCCGCTCGCGCCCAGCGGAGCGCCCAGCTTGCCCTTCAGCTCCAGCAGCAGCTTCTGCGCGCCCTTCTTGCCGATGCCGGGCACCGCCACCAGCGCCTTCTCGTCCCCCGTGGAGACGGCCAGCCGCAGCGCGTCCGGGCTGTGCACCCCGAGCATCGCCTGCGCCAGCCTCGGCCCGACCCCGCTCGCGCCCTGCAGGAGCTCGAAGACCTGCCGCTCGTCGTCGTCGGCGAAGCCGTACAGGGTGAGCGAGTCCTCCCGTACGACCAGGGAGGTGGCCAGCCTGGCCTGCTCTCCCATCCGCAGGCCGGCGATGGTGTTCGGCGTGCACTGCACGGCCATGCCCACTCCCCCGACCTCGATCACGGCAAGGGTGGGGGCGAGCGCGGCGACGGCGCCGCTGACGAAGGCGATCATCGGGTACGGCCTTTCGAGCCAGAGGCGTGCAGGGCGACCGCCTGCTGGAGGCGGTTCTGGGCGGGGGCCCGCCAGATGTGGCAGATGGCGAGGGCGAGGGCGTCGGCGGCGTCCGCCGGTTTGGGCGGTTCGGCCAGCCGCAGCAGCCGGGTGACCATCGCGCCGACCTGGGCCTTGTCGGCCCGGCCGCTGCCGGTGACGGCGGCCTTGACCTCGCTCGGGGTGTGCAGGGCGACCGGTATCCCGCGGCGGGCGGCGCACAGCATCGCGACGGCGCTCGCCTGGGCGGTGCCCATCACGGTGCTGACGTTGTGCTGGCTGAACACCCGCTCCACGGCGACGACTTCGGGCCGGTGCGTGTCGAGCCATTCCTCGATGCCCTGCTCGATGGCGACGAGCCGGTGGCCCAACTCCGCGTCCGCGGGGGTGCGTACGACCCCCACCCCGAGCATGGTCAGGGGGCGGCCGGCGACACCCTCGACGACGCCGACACCACATCGCGTCAGCCCCGGGTCCACGCCCAGTACGCGCACCTTCGCCCCCCTCGTTCGCTCATCCGTCCGTGTCGGTGCAGGTTATCGGGCACCACTGACAAAGCAGCGGGGGGGGGGGGGGGGGGGGGGGGGGGGGGGGGGGGGGGGGGGGGGGGGGTGGGGGCGGGGGGGTGCTGTGGGGCCGTCGGACCGGGCGCGAGGT
>NZ_JBVHWW010000057.1:0-34046 GCF_055563995.1 Streptomyces sp. NPDC029164
GCTACGAACGCAAGGCCGAGCACTTCCTTGCTTTCGCCAGCATCGCCTGCACCCTCATCTGCTACCGCAGACTGGCCAAATGAGATGAGGTCTAAACCACCGCCGTCAGAAGCGGCGGATCACCCGCAGCGAGTCGGTGTACAGGTCACCCTCGATGTTTTCGGCGGGAACCGACCGCTTGCCGTTGAGGATGGACTTCGCTCCGAGATCCGCCAGGGTCGGCCCGTTCGGAGTCCTACGGCTGGAGACGAAGCGCAGGCCACCGTGCTGGTCCTGTCCGACGTAGATGCCGGTGTGATCGACCTTCCCGTCGGTGGTCTCGGGGTCCTTGGGGTTGATGCCGGTGGCGTCGAAGAAGACCACGTCACCGATCCGCAGTCGGGTGAGCGACGGAGGCTCGCCGGTGCCCTTGGCCACCACCACGCCGGGGCCGTGGGCGGACTGGTTCAACGAGGTGCGGGGCAGGTTGCGGCCGTCGAAGTTCTTGTAGCCGACCATCGGGATGCCCAGGTGGTGGCCATAGACCATCCGAACGAAGCCCGAGCAGTCGAGGTGGCCCTTAAAGGACTCCGGCTTCGTCACCACTGTAGGTTCGCCGGGGAAGGTCCAGTCGAGCCCCATGTAGTCGTGGAAGTCGGCGCCGACGAAGCGCAGCCCGGCGCCGTCCATCTCGCTGTACCCGGACGTGCCGAGCACCTGGACACCCTGGAGCGCGGGGTCGGTCATGGTGGGGGCGAAGGGCCGGAACATCGAGGCGTATGCGAGTGCGTCGGGGGAGGTGTCGCTCGCCCAGGCGCGGATCTGCTGCTCCAGGGCAGGGGTCCAGCTGCCGTCGAAGGGCGCGGGCAGCACCCTTACCCAGGTGTCGTGGCTGATCACCGGCGGGTCGGTCCACTCGGCCGAGACCACGTCGAAGTCGTAGACGCGGGCCTGCGGGAGCACCGTGGCGCCGGAGGAGGCCCACGCCCGGACCCCGACGGTGCCGGTCCTGAAGACCTTGGTCGGGTCCTTCTCGGGGTCGCGCAGGTTGTGGTCCCAGGCTTCCGGCTCGGTCTCGCCGTGCTTCCAGGCGCGGGCGCGCAGGACGTCACCGGTCTTCTGCACCCGGACCCACCAGTGGTCGAAGGCGGCGAAGCCGGTGCCGACCGTGACGGCCGGGCCCAACGTACTCGCTTCATTGACCAGTTCCTTCTCCATCAGGAGCTGGACCTCGCCGGCGGGGGTGATGTTCAGCCGGGCCCGGTAGTGATTGTTGACGTCCGTGGCCGCGAAGGTGAGGGCGAGCGAGACGGGGGCGCCGGCGGGCTTCTTGTCGAAAGAGAAACGGGCGCGTACGTCGACGTCCCCCACCGCCTTGTCCGCGAGCAGGGCGTGGCGGCTGGCGCTGACGGCGGTGAGCGTGATGGCGGCCCGGCCGCTATCCAGGAAGTAGTCCGCGTCCTCGCCGTTGTGGGTGGACCACTTACCGCCGCCGGGGGAGGAGCCCCAGCCGGTCCCGGAGGTCAGGGTCCGGGAGAAGGAGTCGGAGAACGGCTTCTTCTGCTCGGTGAACCAGCGCTTGGGTCCGCGCAGCGTGACCGTCTTCGCGCCGGTGGTGAGGGTGGCGAGCACCCCCTGCTGGTCGGACACTTCCAGGAGCGCGGGGGTGCCGGCGACCGTACGGGTGGTCAGTCCCCCGGCCGGGTGGGCGCCGAAGTGCCACGGGTCGCTCGGGTCGAGCACCATCGGGAGCCGCCCGCTGGGCGTGACCGTCACGGCGGGCAGCGTGGTCGCAGTGGTCACCGTGGTCGTCGCGGCGGCCGTGGGCGTCGTGGCCGGCGTGGCTGCGGCGGCGGACGAGGCGAACGGCAACGAGCTGCCCGCCGCCCCCACGAGGGCGGCGAGTGCCGATCTACGGCTCGGCGTGGATATGGATCCGGACATATGGGTCCCCCTGTGGCACAAAGATGATCAGACGAGGGGGACCCTACCTGTGCTTTCGCCTCAACGGTCGGCCAGGCCCAGGTCAGGGGCCATTCCGTCGTTTTTCCGCGGGTGGCTTTGTTCGCGAAAACCGGTTCTGGCCCACCTTCTGTGGAGTTGTAACCGAGCGTTGCGGATGGCGAGGCGGATGCTTCCGCAAGCAGCGCTGGATTTGAACCCGCCCCACGGCGTTAGGGTGCTGATTCACGAAGCAAGGAGAGTGGGCGTGCCCAACAGACCGCGGAGAGAGGAAGCCCTCGACTTCCTGCGCGCGGAGATGGCAGCGGAGCGATCGACAACGACCGAGTTGACCACTCGGGCTGCATGGCTGGCCTGGGTGCGATTCGCGCAGCAGCGCTTTGACACAGCACCGACCCCCGACTCCGACGGCTTGCTCTTCCAATACGGCACGCATGCCTTCAGCGGGCGACCGATGTTCACGCTGGACCTCACCCGACAGTTCGACATCAACGATGACGACGGCGAGCACGACCATTACGTGCAGGTCCACTGCGAACTCCGCTACGAGCCCGAATCCGCCCTGGAGGCCCGGGGAAGCTTCGACTCCTGGTTCTTTCACGACACCGATACAGACCTCGACCAGTGGTTCGCCGCCATGGAGAGTCGTCTCGAACTCCTACTTGATCGCGGGCCCTCCGAGATCAACCTTTACGAGGAGCCGGTGTAGGCCGTGCCAGGAGTGGGAGACCAAAGGACCCCTCACGCAAGCGGGTCCTGGTTGCGTAGGAGGGCGAAGCCGGCGCGGCCGCACATCTGACGCTTGAGCATCTTGATCCGGTTGACATGGCCTTCGACGACGCCCGAGTTCCAGGTGAGGGTGAGGCCAGCGATGACGGCTTCGCGGTCGCGGTCGATGCCCGCAGCGAGGGTTGGAGGCTCGGGAGGTCGTCCTGCCTGACGGCGGCGAGCCAGTTCGGCAGGCGCTCACCCTGGCGCTCGGTCAGCATCGTTGCAAAGGATCGGACGTGCGTGGTGAGGGCATCGATCTCGGGGCAGTTGGCCCGGACGTTCTTCAGTTGGAGTTGCTCGGCATCGGACAGGTTTTCCGGGCGGCGCAAAACCCATCCGGCGACTGCCCGGGGTGAGGGCGGCCGGGCTGTCACGGGCCGTGGCGAGGTGCGCTTCTGGTGGAGGTAGGCGCGAACGCGCTGGTAGCTGCCCTGGTAGCCGAGCGGACAATCTCTTCCCACAGTTTCCAGGCGTTGGTGCCGCTCTCGTTCCAGCGGTCGTCGAGGTAGGTCTTAATCGTCGAGGACGGAGGTCCGGGCCTGCCACTGACCGGTGAAGAGGTCTTCCGGCTTGGTGGCGTCCGCATACCGTTTGACGGTTCGGCTCGTCATGCCGAGTTGCCGCTGGATCGCGCGACGGCTGTGTCCTGCCTCCACCAGGGCATGGACGGTGGCGTGAACGGTTCGGGTTCGGTCGGCGAACCGGTGCCCGGTCGGCCATGGCGAATCGGACGACTCCTCTGCAGGGTCGGGCTGCGTCTCGGTCGTTTCAGGCATCTCAGGGACCAGGAAGCGCAGGCACTGGCGGTGCTGGGCGATGCTTCGCTCAGCGGCCTCGCTGAGGTTGTGCCAGAGATGCCACCGGTCCGCGACCTGCACGGCCTGCGGTGCGCCGGCGGTGGCGCCCTCGGCGAAGAACGGGGCGCGGTCCCGGCATACGACCTCGATTCCGGGCCTTTTGGCCAGCCACGCGGCTAGGCTCCATGACTCCCTGTCGGGCAGCAGGTCGACCGGCCGGCGGGTCTCGACGTTCACGAGGACGGTGCCGTAGTGCCGGCCTTTGCGGGTGGCGTACTCGTCGACGCCGACCACTCGCGGGGGCGGGCACCTCCGGCTCGGGAAGTGCGTCGATCAGCCGCAGAACCGTGCTGCGGCTGATCGGCACGCCAACGACGTGGGCCAGGCGGGCGCCGGCCCGGCCCGCGAGCGCGAGACCGATCGCGGCCACGGTCGAGCGAAGCCGCTCGGTCCGCTGACCGTGCCTTCGGGTCAGGCCGGGTATTTGCTCGACGAACGTGTGACGTCCACACTCGGCGTTCCGGCAGGTGAACCGGCGGACCCGCAGCTGGAGTACGACGCTTCGTCCCGCACTCGGAACATCAGCAGGAAACCGCAGATAGGAGCCGAACCCGGCAGGACCGTTCCGCAACCGGGCACGAGGCGCCCGCGGCGGTGCACCGCACTTCAACACGCACTATCGCGATGTTCACGTCCACCGACAGCACCGCGATGTCGTCGATCGACGGGAACAGCAGCTCCTCCAGCCGGAGCAAGGCCTCTTTGACAGCCCGAACTGTCGGGTCAGTCGCTCCTGCCACTGCTCATTTCGAGGCAACTTCCGAAGGCGTCAAAGGAAGTTCAGCGGTCACTCACAGTCAAGCACCACACAACAACCTGAGCCAGAACCAGAACCGGCTCTGGCTCAACTTCTGTGGTCTGTGACTGCGGGTCACCAGTTACGCAGCCAACCGACCGACCATGTGCCGGGTCGCGGTCTAGAAGTAGCCGGCGCGCATGTGCTGGGTGAGGTTGTCGAGGATCTCGCGCAGCCACGGGCTGCGGACGCTCGGCAGCCGAACCAGGGTGCGCCAAAAGGTTCCCGAGTCGACGCGGAACGGGTGGCGGGGCCGTGTTGCGGGCGGATCGAAGTCGTCAAGGAGGACGCCGTCGGGGAGGACGCCCGCCGTGGGAACGGGCAGGTCCGGCTCGGGGAAGGCCAGCCACAGCCAGACCCCGAACGGCAGGGGCACCGAGTACACCGCCGGGGCGGGCGGGGCCCAGAGCTCTCCCGTCTGCGGATGTGTCGGCACGAGGAGGATCTTGGCGTCGCCGTCCGCAGACGGTCGTCCCGGTCCGGCCAGTTCTGCGTACCGAGGCTGCGGACCGGCGGGCAGCATGCTGTCGAGCGCGCGTTGGAACACCTCGCCGACCAAGCCATCGGGCACGATCACCGGGCAGCCCTCCGAGGCCACCAACAGGTGGGCGAGTGCACGGCCGGCGGCCGCCTCCCACTGCGGGCTCCAGGAACACCAGTAGTTCGACCAGTGTGCCGCCCCCATGCGCGACCCCCACCTGGCGACCGGCTCGAACGGGGGCGTGCCCTTTCCTTCCGTCATCAGTTCAGCCCAGGTGAGCGGTGCGGCGTCGACGCCGTCGACGGGAACACGACGCACGACACTCGGCGCGAGCCACATCGCCTGCCACAGCGAGCAGTCGTCGATCCGGCTCGCCACGGGCAGACCACACTCCATGCAGGCCACGTTGGGGCCGGCGGCCCCGTCCAGACCGCAGCAGTAGCCGCCTCCGCGGCTCTCGGGGATCAGCACGGTGCCGCGGGCGTCGCCGGGCGCGATGACGACCGCGCCCGGCGCGCCGTCGGAGAGGGCATGGACCGGCGCGTAGATACCACGGGCGGCCGTCTCATCCGGATGGACCTCCTCCCACTTCCGCCATGGTGGTCCCCAGGGCTCCGGCTCCACGGCGAAAGTGCCCGACTCCATGAGGACCGGCAGCTGAGCCCCGTTCCCGTAAACCTGGTGGGCATGGACCGGCAGGGCAACGCGGGACAGCGGATTGGTCAGTTCGGCGCCACATCCCGCACACACGAAAATGAACAAATGTCCTCCGCCTGGGCAACCGAGACATCGTCCCAGCTCGGCGGCAGCAAGCCAACCAATTTCGGGCGGGCCGCAGGACAGCCATCTGTCACTCGGCGTGCGTGTCGACAGAAGTTGAGCCAGAACCCGAGAACGGGAGGCAGCCCGCCACAGCGTGGCCTGCCAGTTGGCAGCAGAGCCTGGCCACCCGGTCGCTTGACTCCGTAGCCCGCTCTGTCCCGGCCAGCCGCAATGCCGGTGACTACGGCTAGTCGGTCTCGGCGGGAGTGCTGGCCTTTGCCTCGCGGCGGGCCCGGGCGTCGCGGACCATCTTCCAGAGCAACACCGGCAGGAGCAGGGTCAGAGTGGCAAAGACGACGACCGGGTGGTCGCTGCCTGCGGCGAGGGTGCCGAGCAGGACCGTACCGAGCGCATGATCGAGGGCGTCGAGACCCGGACCGGTCCGGTGACCCGGACCGGCCAGGCGCATGCAGTGCAGCGACCTCAGCGCGAAGAAGAAGTTCAGGCCGGCGCAGGCGAGCAGGGCCCATCGGACAACCACGGGTATGTTCACGGGCGCGGCTCTAGGCCTCGCTTCCTTCCCAACGGTGAGTGGGTGCCTCCCCGAGTGATGGACAACGGCTCGGCACAGACGGCCAAGGTGAACTCTGCGTACGATTCATGATCGGCTGGAGTGGTGGTCGTCGCCGGCCCGGGGAGTGGCCCAGCTCTGAGGGCCGGGTACGACACCCGCCTGGAGACGATGCGGTGACCGCTTCCCCGCCCGCCGAGACCGCTGGTGCCGGCCCAGCCGCCCTTGTCCTCGCCGCGTCCGGGCAGCGGAGGATGGCACGGCGTTCGACTGTCGCCTGGGCAGCGGAGGGTACCGGAGAGTCGTCGGATCAGGGGCTGGACGGACGCTCCTCGTCGTCGGTGGTGTGCGGCTGCTGAGGCTCTGGGAAGTGCTGGTCAAGGATCTCGGCCCATCGGTCGAGGGTGACGAACCGCCCGGGGTCCTCGGCCTGAGCCTGGACGAGCTGAAGCAGAGCGTTCACGAAGGCCGACCTCTGGGTGATCGGCTCGCAGTGCCGGAAGCGCCTGTCGTGCGGGTGGCCGGGAATGGTGTCCACGGGCTTCGTCCCTTCAAGCGGTCCGTCATCACGACGTCGTGCAGGATCTCGAGGCGCCGATTGGGCCGAGCGCGCTCGAGGCGGGCGCCTGCGGCCGCGGACGGGGCGCGGCAGCCATCGGGGAGCGGGGGCGGGCCCCGGCCGTACTGCGTCCGCCGCCCACAGAATCCGCCGGTCGACCCCACACAGCGGGACCGGCACGCCGATCGCACCGGACGAGCCTTTAGGGTTTACCCATGAGCTTGACAGCAGGTCACGACGGAGGAGCCCTGCCCGGTGCGACGGTATCGGCGCGGGGCTGGCAGGCGCCGAGCGCGGTCGAGCGGGGGCTGTACGAGGCGAAGGCGCGCGGCGACTGGCCCGCGTACTACGACCTCGTCGCGCGGGCCGACCTGTACATGCTGCAGTCGCGGGCGTACGTCGACGCGAACGCGGGCCACAACCGCTTCCACCCCTACTGGAACCCGCAGACCCAGACCGTGTGCCTGGCCGTCTACACCGGCGGCATGCTGCCGCCGCCCGTCGCCGACCCGGTGTACGACTGTTACGACCTGGGCTGGTTCGCGGAAGTCTGGAACCAGGACGACCCGCCCTACCTGGTCGTCAACCCCGGCAGCCCCTGCGAGGGCGTCCTGCCGGCCGGGCCGGAGGGCCGCGCCCTGTGGCAGCGTCACTCCGCACCGGTCGAACGGCCGGGGCTTGCCCCCGACGTCGTCCACACCCTGGAGGTGGGCGGCCCCCGCACCGGCCACGTCGCCTTCGGTCTCGCGGCCGGCGCGCACATCAACGTGCACAACGGGCGCTACTGGAACTCGATGGCCTACCACGGCTGCGGCTACCGCAATGAAAAGCGCATGCTGGAACGCTGGTGGGGCGTCACCACCCGCGGAGACTGGCAGGACACGCAGGAACAGCTGCTGCGCGCCGCAATGGTCAGCGGGGCCTGGGAGTCCGTCCTGCGACTTCGCCGCGCCATGGCCCTGGACTTCGCGGGGCCCGTCGACGTCGACCACTGGCGCCAGGCCGCGGGAAACATGGTGCGCCAGCGCGCCGAGGCCGCCGCCGAACCCCGCCTGACCGCGGACGGCGTCACCCCCAGCCACACCGTCACCGCAGCGGAGCTGAAGGGCCAAGTGAGCGGCGTTCAAAGGCTGATCGGCCGCATCGCCCGCTACGAGGCGCGGTTCCGCGCCGACGGCCTGCTGCCCGAGGGGGGCTTCGTCCGCAGCGTCGAAGCCTGGGACTACGGCCGGGCCTCCGGTATGGCCCGCTGGGGACTCGCCGCCCGCCTGTGCTCCCTGCAGGAGGCGGAGGCGGCCGTGGTCCAGGCCGGCCGTCTCGTCCAGCTCAACTACCGCTCATGGGAAGACTTCTCGGCCGCCTACATCCTGGGCCGCTGCCTCCACTTCGACGAAGAGGAGTTCGGCGAGTGGTACGAGACGGTCCTCACGACCCACCGTGCCCTCACCACCGACCCGGCCAGCCCCTGGCGCACGCTCCCCTGGACCTGAGGATCCCGCTTCAGGTCGAGCGGCCGCGTCGCGCGGACCGGGCGCAGCGCGCGTCTGGGCCGGGCACGCACCGCAGCCGTCAGGGAAGGATGGGGGCGGCCCCGGCCGTACTGCGTCCCGTGAGGGGACCGGGGCCTGTCCCGCACACTCCATACCGGCACGGGCCGGAATGGAGCCTCGTGCGTGACGTAATTGCAGTTCAGCAAGTTTTCCGTCACCCCTGCGATGCCCGGCATGATCGTCGCTTCCATCGACCCCACCTCGCAGGCCTACGCCTACGCCTTCGGCGAGGTCGTCGGCTCCATGAGCCTTGCCTCCATAGCCATCGGCGTGCTCTGGTGGCTGACCCGCGCCTGGCGCGCGCAGTCACCCCGCCCGGCAGCGATCCGGCACAAGCGGTGCGGGGGAAGAGGAGACGGACCTGGTTCCTCGGGGCGTGAGCGTGGACTCGGCGGTCGAGGAGGTAGGACGTGGGCGACTGGCGGAGCGATCCGACCTTCGCGATGTGCGCGGCGTTGGCGGACGGGGCGAAACTCTCCTCGTTCGCAGGCGGCCCGTTCGACGTGCGGGCGGTGGTGGCCGCAATCCGGCCCGAGACCAAGGACGGATTCCTGCTCGACGAAGTCCCCTGGGAGCACTTCCCTCAGGGGCGTCGGGTCAGGGAAGCCGTTCACCTGCTTCATACCGGCAACTCGCCCGCTCCCGCTCGGGCCGGAACGGGCGTCGTAGGGTATGTGCGCCAACGACATGCGGGCCGCAGCCGTGCTCGCCGTACCGTTCCTGATCCGGATCGCCGCAGACACCCGCCGCTCTCACCGTGCCGACGCGCTCGCCGAGGCCTGCGCCCCGGCCCGCGCCCACCACTTCGGCGTCGCTTCCCGTGATGAACTGCTGCTCCACCGCGGCGACAGGTGCTGCGGTCTACCGCCGGAAGCCGCGTCGGGGATCCCTGATGCTGCGGTTGTCGAACGGCTCGAACCAGGCGGCCTCCCGGAGGTCGCCTACACCCAGGAACTGGTTCGCGGGGTGGTCGGGGTCCTCGATGCCGGTGAACTTGGAGTGGAAGAGCATCAGGACGTCGTGGTCTTGGAACATCAGGTCGGAGCAGCCGTCCCAGCTGTAGTCATCCTGGTGTTCCGGGAGGGTGTTGTGCTCGTCCCCTGCGGGGCGGCCTTCGAGGTAGGTCGGGGCGTCCTCGATGGCCAGGTGCAGGGCCATCTCCTCTGCGGTGCATGTGGGGTTGGGCCAGTTTCCCTTGGCGAGGTCGCCGGCCAGGTCGTCGAAGGCACGCGCCATCCGATGACGCCCACGGTGGTCGGCTGTCCATGTGAGCGGGGGCAGCCTGTCGAAGACCTCCCACGTTGCGGAGTCAGCGTCTGACAGGAACTGGTCCCCCAGACTCTGCGCGTCGTCGTAAGCCTGATCCGCTAGGACGACCAGTGCCGCGTGGAGGAGGTCGGCGGTACGGGGCGTGAGTTGCCATCTGCACTCCTCGCAGTCCTCGTCCTGGCCCTTGCAGGGACAGTCCCGGGTGGCGAAGAGCGCTGCGAAGTTCGGAGTCTGGTCTTCGGCTGCTGGCCGGGTCCGCTGGCCTCGCAGGCGCCAGCCGTGAGTGAATCGGGTGTGACGACCGGCGCCGCGCCCCGACCGACGTCGTTGTCGATGTCGCCGGCTACTACAGCAAGGACAGCAAGGCCGCCTACGTTGTGACGGGGTCGTACCGGATCATCGACACCCGGGAAAGCTGGTGGCGCCGTGGCAAGCTGCCGGCTCACAGCTACCTCTCCCAGCGGTTCACCTCCGACGACCGCGGACCGGCCGACGCCTACGTGCTGAACGCCACCGTGACCAACACGACTGACTCCGGATTCCTGTCAGTGGCCCCGAGCCCGTTCCCGTGGTTGGAGAACGACCAGCCGGGCGCACCGGTCCCGCCGCGTCCCGGTTCCTCCACCCTGAACTGGGAGTCAGGCCAGACCACTTCGAACCTGGTGCAGGCTAGCGACGGTGACCACGGCGTCATCAACTTCTGGAACCAAGGCTGGAAGGACGCCGACCTGATCATCGACGTCTTCGGCGTCTACCAGACGAGCTGACCACCGAGCAGGTCAGCGGACACCACGCGTCAGGGCCGACCCGCACCCCCCGGGCTGGCCCTAACGCCGTCCGCTCCTTAGACCGTGTCCTATGTGGTGAGGCGGACGAGGCGTTTGTAGAGGGTGGCGCTCGTAGCGGTGGTTGAGCCGGCGGTAGCCGGTCAGCCAGGACATGGTCCGCTCAATCAGCCACCGGCGCCGCCCGAGTCGCTTTGACGACTCGAAGTCCTCGCCGGGCAGCGGTGTCAGCTCGTCCTCCTCCAGGCGGAAGTTGAAGCCGATCGAGGCGAGCTTCCCGCGCAGGATCCGTTCGTCCTCGACCATGTCGATCTCGGCGATCTTGTCGTTCAGCTCTTCCAGCGAGGCGACCTCGGAGACCGGGACCAGGTGCGTGCGGCGGAACCGGCCGCCCTCCTGCTCGACCCCTCCCTTCTGGTGGGCACCCTCCTCGCCCGGGATGCAGTAGAAGGCGTCGAAGCCGATCTTCCGTGAGTTCAGGAAATCTGAAGGCTCCGTGGCGCGAACTCAGGGGCTCAAGGGCAACTCTGTCGAGTGCGAAGGGCCGGTTCCCATAACGGAGGACGTTCGTTGGCCCCGGACCGGGTCAGCTTCCGGCAGAGAAGGGCTGGGCGTCAGCCCACTCCCAAAATGCGCCGGCCTCCGTGACCTCGCGTTACATGACCTCGAAGAGCTTCGAGAGGTTTGCCTGGGGAGGGACGTCGACCGCGATGCGGCGGTGACCGCTACGTGTCGAGCATTCTGGTCAACGGTGCAGGCTTGGGCGTTTTGGTCACCATGGTGATCGAGGATGATCTGCCTGTGGTGCTGATGGTGCTGCTGACTGGGTGGTGTCTGTCCAACATCGGCGTCAGCGCCGTGGTGTTCGCCGTGGTGGCCCAGTCGAGGATTCGGAGGACAGCAGCGTGGGCCGAACTCGATTTCGTCGAGCAGCATGCTCCGAAGTACGGCCGGCCGCCGGAGACGATCGAGGAGTACCGGGCGCAGCAGCTTCAGGAGTAGGCGTCAGAGGCTTGATCAGCCAGGAAAGACAGAACCCCGTGAACGCGATGTCCACGGGGTTCTGTCTTGCTTGTCCGGCCGAGCGAGACGTCGACGCTACTTACCGCACTTGGCCTTGAAGCCGTCCAACAGACCCTTGCCAGCATCGGAGTTGTCACGCACGTACGCGCTACCGCTGATGCTGATCGAGGTGTCGCTGGTTGAGATGGACTCGCTGCCGGTCCGCTTGTTGCGGCTGTCCTCTCCGGCGACCGTCCAAATGATCTGGGACTGATCCTTGTTGAACTCGCCGGTGCTGGTCACGCCCGGCTTCTCGTAGACACCATCGCAGTCGTACTCATGATGCGAGACACTGTTGCCCTTGACAACCAACTGGCCGAGTTGGGACGTGCCGTTGACGTCCTTGACGTAGTAGGTACCGTCGAGCTTGCTGCCGCTGCCGCTGCTTCCGCTGCAGGCCGTGAGTATGAGTGAGCCCGCGGCCAGGGCCGCGATGGACACGGTCATCTTGGCCCGCGTCCTACGTGCGGTCCTGGTGATGCTCATGACGTTCCCCCTTCGTTCGTTCTGGATAGGTCGGTTTGAGATAGAAGGCCAGTCAAAATAACCTACGGATAGGTGACTTTGGCTGCGAGGCCGTAGGCGCGGAAGGGTATGCAGGCGATGGTGAATGTGCCGTCGCCGAGTGGCTTGAGCCAGAGCTGTTCCATCTGTCCGTCGAGTCCGAACGGTTGCCAGGTCGGCCTGGGCGATGTAGTTGCTGGCGGCACGACCGACAGGATCGTCGTGGACGATGAACTCGGTCATGTGCTCCCCTTGCCCGATTGCGCTTCGCCACCATGATGTCCTGGCCTTCCGCCGCGGCAGTCAGCGGGGGCATCGAGGTTGCCCGTCAGGGAGGCGGTGCCTGTTCTGCGTCCGAGGGGCTCACTGCGCTGGTGTAGCGGAGGCTGGCCTTGGCGGTGAGCGAGAAGACGTGTGCGAGGTGGAGGGGGTCGGCGCCGTTGGCGAGGACCTCTTCGAGGATGCGGTCCTGTCGTAGCCGGTCGACACCCACGGGTAGGTCTTTGACCAGCCTGTTCATCCAGAACGTGCCCACTGCTGTTGCCGTGGTGGCTGTGTTCCGGCTGATCAGCAGGTGTGGGTTGGTGCTGTTCGGCCAGCGGCAGTGGCGGTAGGCGACGTAGTCGGAGATCGCCACGCTGGTGTAGTCGTCGAGCGGACGGTTCAGGCCCTCGGGATCGAGTCTGCGTCCGGGTAGGTCCACCTGCTCCAGCAGCATCGCGCGGATCTGGCGGGCGGGCAGTGCATGGATGCCGGACAAGGCCACGACCACGCGAAGGGCCGGATCCTGCAGTGCGGCAAGAGCGACGGACTCCACCTCGTCCGCGGTGAGTGATGCGGGGACTTTGGCTGCAGGCTTGCCGCCCTTGATGCCTCGCATCGGGTTGGCGAAGATCAGCCGCTCGGCCTTGAGCGTGCTGAACAGCGAACGCAGGGCACTGGCGTCGTATGGGCGATAGGGCCGGTCGGCGAGCCAGCTGGTGATGTCGTCGCGGGTGGCCTGCCGCAGGGTTGTGTACTGACCGGCGTACTCGGTCAGGAACGGCAGGATGCTCCTCAGGTTCGTGATGACCGTCGCGTGGGCACGTGGTTTTCGGCGCGGGGTCCCGTGCCTCAGGATCTCGATCCATACGGCCAGTTCGGTACGGACATCTGGGGCAAGAAAGGAGAGGTGTTCCTCGCACCAGGCATCGAGCGCGTCAGGCCTGTCGTCGAGGAAGATGTCGAGTTCTTCGAGCACCTCCAGGACGTGATTGGCCGGCACTGCCGTGTGGGTGAGCTGGGCGATAGTCGAGGCCCGGATTCTCTCCCCTGGCCGGTGAACCGCGCAGAGAATCCGGATGCCGCGTCGCACTGAGCCGAGAGTGCGGGGCGGCCAGCCGCGCAGTTCTGCGATCCGGGCAGCCCGGGCACTCAAGGACCCGAACAGTGGAGGGTCGAGCGGTGGGGCCTTGCTGCTGACTCCGCGAAGCTCGCGCGGCACCTCGAACAACAACAGCTCCGTCCAGCGTGCCGGGACACGGTGCGGTCGCGGCGACCACGGTTCCGACGGAACGGGCTGAGGCTGGGGGGGGCCGCCGCGCGGTCGCAGGGTGCCGATGATGAAGAGCTGGTGTCCGGTGCGGGCGGCTACTGTCAGGTCGACCCGGGTCTTGTTGGCCCGGCCAGCGATCAGGCTGGCCGGGCGGCGGCAGAGGCGGCAGATCCCGTCGATCGCGGCGACCTCGCGTGTGCAGACGTCGCAGTGGCGGCTGGTGGCTTTCGAGGTGAAGCCCCAGCACGCTTTGCAGCGTGGTCGGTCGATCCAGCCCCATCCAAAGCAGTCCCGGCAGCTGCGGGCGGCCCAGGGTCGCGATCGCCGGGCGGGCGTGCTCATAGCGGCGGCCCTGAGCGGCCCAGCCGGCGCTGGTGCGTGATCGGACTGCCGCCAACGACCTGCTTCTCCGCCTCCAGTGTCGCGGTCTCCTGCCGGACGTTCGCCTTATCCGGGACGAGGAGGTCGGCGGTCGTGCAGTCCAGCACCTCGCAGATGATGTCGAGGTCAGCGAGGCGGACGGTCAGCGGCCGTCCGGACCACAGGTGGGACATCTTGCCAGCGGAGATCACCAATCCGGCGTCAGCCGGCATCCGTTGGAGCTCGGCGGCTTTCCAGATGTCGCGTTGGGCGGCGACCATCCGCAGGTTCCACTTCATCGGCGTGGCCCTCCGAATCGCGTCGTGGCTCGTTGACCTGCTCTGATCCAGGCATCTTCGACGTGGGACTTCTCTACGTGCACGTAGATCATGGTCGTGCTGAGCCATTCGTGTCCGAGGATCTCTTGGATGGCAACGACGTCCATGCCGTTGCGGTAAAGGTCGGAAGCGACGAAGTGCCGCAGCACGTGTGGTGTGAGCTGGCCGACCTGGTGCGGCAGGTGCCGGGCGACCGCCTCGGCGAGCCCGGTCCGCAGAGCGTCGTCGGTCACGGCCCTGCTGGAGCCGTCGCCGTATCTGCGTTCCGAGGGAAACAGCGGGCCACGTGGGTCGTTACCTTGTCGTCGAACTCCCAGCGCGGCCCGGTGATCCACCATTCCAGCAGGTCATGGGAGCCGTTGATGAGCGGGACGAGCCGTTCCTTCTTGCCGCGGCCCTGGCTGCCCTTGCCCTTGAGGAGGACCTTGCCGAACCGCCCCACGTCCCAGCGAACGTCGCCGACCCGCAGCAGGCACAGTTCTGAGATCCGCGGCCCGATGAGGCTGGCCAGCCGCGAGGCAGTGTAGTTCCGGGCAGCCGGAGCGTACTTGCGTGCCCCTTCCATGTCGCACCGCCAACCGCTGAAGAGCCTGGTGACTTCGGCCTCTGGCGGTGGGATCCGCAGCCTCGCAGAAGTGCCGCCGCGGGGCCGGTTCATCTCGTCCAGCGGGGACTCTACGACGAAGCCGGTGGCCGAGTGGATGACGGCCTTGTGTCGGAGTTCGAGGAACTCGAAGAACACGGCGAAGGCCGCGGCCTGGCGGACCTTGGTGCCCGAGGCTGAGTCGCGACGGTGCCGCCCGAAGTACCGGTCGAGGTCCTGGGCCTCCATCTCCCACAGAGGCCGGCCAAACCATTCCCGCAGTCCAAGAACCGGGTCGACGTCACCGCGGATGGTGTCGTCGAGCACTCCGGCAGAGGCCCGCGCGAGGACGAACTCAGCCAGCAGATCCTGCTCGAAGGCTGCGACCTCCTCGGAAGTCTCCAACCGGAGCGCCGGACGCAGAGCTCGCACGAGGCCAGTGCCATCCCGTTCCTCCCCTTCAGCTATCCGACGACTCCGCCATGACAGCCGAGGAGACTTCAGGATTTCTGAGAAATGAGCAGCAATCACCCGATCGTGTCCAGGAGACCGCAAGCCCCAAATCAAGCAGCCGTCGAGGTCGCCGACGCAGTCGGGATGCAGCGGGAACCCACGGGAACATGGACATAGTGCGAGCGGAAGGCGGTCCACCGCTCGGACTCCACGCGGCTGCGGCCGGTGCAGACGGTGCGGACGGCGGGGCTTGAGGTTGTCGTAACGGATGTGTCGGGTCGGGACGCCGCCGAGCACCCTGAACGCCTCGACGTGGCCCTCCATGAACGATTGCTGGGCCTGTGAGGCGAAGACCCTTCTCCGCACTATTGATCTGGGGCCGATGGAGACGCCGAGGGAACATGCGGCAAGATGACTGGGATGACTACTCTCGACAACGCCTGGGACGGGCTGCGCGGACAGCTTCGGCTTGGTCAGCGGCTGGCTGGAACAGTGGACTGGATTCTCCGTCCTGGCGTCACCGGGATCGGTGTCGACCTGGGGCTTGCCGTCAGCGGCTTCGTTGACGTGCTCATGCTGCCGCGGGACGCGACGCGCTGGCCCGCCGTCGGCACGACGGCGGACTTCGAGATCTGGTGGATGGATGACCGTCCGCAGATCCGGCTCATGCCCGTCGACCGCGGGTTCGTGCGCGAAGACTTCGACAGCTGGGTCCTCGTGGAGGATTCCCGGGCAGCATCGCTATGGCGTGAGCGCCATCGGGTCAGCTGAGTGCGTTGTCTCCTGACTCGCCCTGGTCTGGTTGTTGTCGACACAGGCGTTCGGCCTGGCGCTTCTTGTCCGCGATGTGCCGCAGGCTTTCTTGAAGGTTGGCGACCTCGCCGAGCCATTGCAGCCGTCGGGCTTCATCCAGTCGCTCGTGGGTATTGCGTTCGATCTCCAGCAGCCGGGGGACCTGGCTCAACGACATGCGAAGCATCGGGCAGCGAACACACGCTGATTCATGTTGGCAGGGTGTCCCATAGGGACGGTCGCATCGACCGAGCGCGACCTTCCGCAGGCTGAAGTGGTCCCGGAACTCCTCCCATTCGGTGTCGGTCGGCTCGCGGTATTCCTCGCTCGGCCGATGGGTCCGGCGCTGGTCGACGAACTGGCGGTAGTGGCGGATCACCTCTTCCGGATAGACCGCGACATACCCCTGAGTCGTATTCAGATCCAGGTGTCCCAGTAGCTTCGCCGCGATGTGGATGGGCAGTCCGCCGTTGACGGTCTCGGTGGAGAAGATTCTTCGGAAATCGTGCGGGGTGAACGTCAGCGGGGTGCCGTCGACGTCGGTGATGCCTGCCCGCCGGGCCAGGCCGGCGAGGAGTTCGCGGATGCGGTCCGGCGGGATGACCTGTAGCTGGTGGTGGGTGGTGCGCTGGAACAGATGCGGCAGCGGCGGGCCGAAGGTCCGTTCATAGCCGTCGTAGCGGCTGAGGAGCGGCACTGTGCCGTCGCGCTTGATCCGGCGAATGATCCGGGCCAGCACCGCGACCAGGTCCGGGGCGGCCGGGATGACCCGTTCGGCGTCCGTCTTGGACGGGCTGACCTGCAGCAGCGGCACCATCTCCCCGGTCGGGGCCTGATACTGCCGCAGGCTCACGTGGGTCAGTTCGAGGAGCTCCTCGATGCGAGTTCCCGTCCTGCGCAGCACTTCGATGGCCGCGAAGGTCCAGAAGGCGTTGTCCTCCAGGCGTTCCGCGTCGAAGCGGGGGCCGGGCTGGTCGGCAGGGGTGATGAACAGCGCGCTCGGTCGCCACGTGCTGGAGCCCCGACCGGTGCGTCGATAGCGCTGGCCGTCGATGGTGAACTCTTCGCCGGCTGCGGCGTCACGGGCAGCGGACAGGATCCGGCCGGCCGCGTCGAGTTCGTCCTCCGCGGCGGCGATGAGCTGCGGCACCACGGGAATGAGGGTGCGGGTCCGTTGCTGCATGCGGGCATGGCGGCGCCGGCTCTCTTTGATGTAGCCGCGGATGTCGGCTTCGCCGACGGGGGACGGTGCGGCCCACCGGACCCAGCGGGCGGGGTCCTCCAGCGACCATTGCAGCAGGTCGAGGTAGAACGCGCGGACCGCCAGCAGCACCGAGTGAAAGGTGCGCCGGGCCTGGCCGTTCGGCAGTGTGCGGATCCGCTGTTTCCATGCCTGGGCCACTGGTTCGGGCAGATGGAGCGAGCTGATGCCTGGATGGTGCCGTTCCAGGTCGCGCCAGAACAGGTACACCAGCACCTGGACCAGGTTGACCAGCGATCCGTAGTCGAGCGCTGCGGAACGCTCGACCAGGTAGTGCACCAGGACATCGCGGATCTCCTTGTTCGCGACCTGGTAGCGGTCCACGAGTTCGGCCACCGACATCTGCCCGCGGGCCTGGGCCTCCCGCAGGGTCGGCGGTAGGTCCTCCAGTCCGCCGACCGCGCGCAACAGTTCATAGGCCATCGGTAGTGCGGCGACCTTGCTGCCGCACGCTTGGCGGGCCGTCGTGTACTCGCCGAAGTCGGCGAGGTCGAGTTCGCGCAGCGGCTTGCCGGTCACGATCACCATGCGGGTCAGCACGTTCACCGCCTCGGCCGCGTACTCGTGCCCCTGGTGGCGGGCGGCGTACTGCTCGACGTCGGCGAAGGTGCCGGCCTGGTTGTGGCGGCGGAACGACGCGTAGACGCCCAGCAACCTGCTGCTCGACAGCCAGGCGTAGGACGGGCGAACGGCCCGCAACGCGATCACGATCCCGAGCCCGGCCGTCAGCCGGTTCCGCAGCGCGGGGGTGAGATCCTGCGGGCCCCATCGTCGGCCCTGGTCTTCAGCCCCGCTCAGCAACCAGCGGTCCTGCCAGTCCTCGCCCGGGAAGGTCTCCAACCAGTCCAGGACGCGCGTCAGCGCCAGATTCTGCCTCCACCGCTGCTGGTAGGACGGCTGGTCGAGAAGCGCTTCCGCCAGCGTGCCCAACTGCGCCCGCGTTGCGGCAAACCGCCCAGGCGAAGCGGCTGGCTCCGCCGATCGTGCCGGCGGCAGGCCCGCCAGCACGCGTGGATCACGCGGGCTGACCGGCGTGCGGGCCACCTTGCCGTGTCGGCTGCCCATCAGGCGTTGCTGCCGAACACGTCGGCCAGGTCCTGCGGGTCGTAGGACCAGCCGTGCAGCGGCTGCGGTGTCGGTTTCGGGCGCGTGTAGTGCTCGTGGATCTTCGCGATCACCTCGTCGGTCCGCGGACGCAGGTAGCCGCCGGTGGTGGTGATCTGCCGGTGCCGCATCACCTGCTGGACGTCGACGAGGGTGACGTTGGGTCGGCGATCAGCCGCAAACCCAGCGTGTGCCGAAGATCGTGAAGGCTGACGTTGGCCCCGATCCGATCGTTGATCCGCGTCAGGACGGCCCGCAGGGCGGTGTAGGTCAAGGGCCGCAGCGGATGACGCCTGGTCCACCACAACGGCTCGTCCGGCTCGGGTCGGTGCCCCGCGTCAAGGAGTTCACCGAGATAGACGGCCATCCACGCGAACGCCTCCGGCGCCGCCGGACACGCCTGCTTGATCCCGCCAAGACCCTTGGTCCGCACGTAGATACGACCGTCGCCGGGGTGAGCATCGCCCACCGCCATGCCCAGCAGCTCGGCCGCTCGCGCGCCGCTGGACAAGAACATGCTGAACATCGCCCGGTCCCGGTTGCACCCCAGCCGCGCAAACACCTCGTCCAACACATCGTCGGGCACTGCCCGGGGCGGTCGATCAGGTTGCTTCTGCCGGTAGGCGCCGCGGCGCTGCGGATGGAACGGCTCCAGCGGGTTGTGGTGGGCGTTCGGACGACGGCCGGACCGTGACTGCGGTGGCACCGGCGACACCACCGGCCCCTCCCCGATCTGCAGATGGAAGTCGTAGAACGCCGAGATCACCGACAGGGCGTGGTTTACGGTGGCCGGGGCATAGCCCTCGGACAAGTACGGCTTGCCCGTACGAGGATTCACCGAGCCCGCCGCCGGAGCCCCCGGGCGTCGCCGATCCCGCGCCGGATTGTGCGCGGTCCGCAGCCACAGCACGAAATCCCGCACGTCCACCCGTTGCGCACAACTCCACACGATGCCGACCGCCGCAAGGAACCGGAACCACCGCAACAGGCCGTAGCCGTACGAACGACACGACGCCGGGCTGTTCCCGCACGCCAACAACTCCCGCAGGAACGCGCTGACCGGCTCGACCGGCAGCCCAGCACCGTCGCGTACCACCCAGGGCAGCGTCGGATCGATCGTCGCCGACACGCACCCGGCCCTGGCGACCACGAGCCTGGACACATCCCGCCGCGGCGCTTCTTGTTGCTGTTCCACCAGTACTCCGTCCGTGAAATCACATCTCGCACGGAGCGTTCTGGACTACCCGGCCAACGTCATACAGGACACGCCGTTAGTGCGGTCAATAGGTCGGTGGACGGCCTTGCCCGAATGCGACAGCCGAAGCGTGAACAGATGGCACTTCACCGCCGTGCCGGCCAGCCGCCCCCAGACCTCGGCGAAGTCGACCTCGGCCTCCTCACCGGGCAGGTGGACTTGGGGGACCGTGCCCTCCATGTGCTGGCGGCCGCGGCGGGCCTCGGCCTCGATCTGCGGGCGCCGGATCAGGACGTAGTCGCAGATCGTGGAGTACGACGCGCTGTCGAAGCCGTACTCGGCGGCCAGCCGCTGATGGATACCCCGGGCGGTTTGCCTCTGCTTGCGCGGTGCGGCCTGGTCCTCCCAGAGCATCGCGTCGATCCACCGTTTCGCGGGATCCAGCAGCGTCATCCGCGGCTCGGGCGTCTTCCGCGGCGGCGGCACCGCCGACTGGAGCGCCTGCCTTACCGTCCGCCGGTGAGTGCCGTACTTGTCCGCCAACGCGCGCTGCGGCAACGAGGGATCAAGACGCTTGTCCCTGCGGATATTCGCAAACAGTTCGAGCCGCGACGAACCCACCCCGGCCTCCCGACACGACCGTGCTTTGCAGGCTCCGGAGGCGGCGCCCCGGGGATTCGCTGCAGAGCCGGTCCTCGTAGGTTGGGCCCTCGGATACGACGCGCCGCGCAGTGCGGGCGGCGGGACGAAGGGTGGGACATGCGCGGGACGGACGCGGTGGCGGCGCTTGCCGAGCTCATGCCGGTGGCTGACGGGGTCGACGAGCGGGTCGACTGGGGTGAGGTCGAGGCGGCCTGGGGGACCCGGTTCCCGTCGGACTACGTCCGTTTCATGGAGGTGTACGGGTCGGGGGTGATCAGCGACGGGATCAGCGTCCTGCTGCCGGCACTGCAAGCCGATGGGTACCCGTACAAGGCAGGCCCGGGCCTGCAGGACGAGACGGAGATCGCCCGCGAGACCTGGGAGATGTGCCGCGACGACGCCGACTTCGACGCGGACCCCGAATCTATCGTGGCGTGGGGCGTGACATCAGGAGCGGACATCTACTGCTGGGTGACCACGGACGACGACCCGGATCGATGGCCGGTCCTGATCTGCGGGAGGCACACCAACCCCGAGATGCAGTTGCACCCCCTTGGGATGGCCGAGTTCCTTCACCGTCTCCTGGACGACGCGGCGTTTCGACACGGGAAGATCAGCATCGCCCTGCAGGGCGAGGTGTCCTTCGTCAACTGGCGGAACCGCTAGCAGACTTCGTCGGCCGACTCGGTGGACGGGGTGGAGCCAAATCAACTTGGTACGTCGGTGGGGCCAGAAACCACTGCCACGGTGGAGCCCAAAGAAGTGCTTACAGACACGTCAGGCTGTTCCAGCGCTGATTTCGAAGCGGTGGAACAGCGCCGGCAGGAACTGTTCCATGAGGGCTTGAGCGTCGCGGGCTTCTTCGAGTTCGTCATGACCGAACCGGAAGACCTCGTACCCCCTGAGCTTGAGATCACGGTCGGCGGCCACCATCCCCGCGTACTTCGCGGTGTCGGGCGCTGGCCTCGGTCGCGGGTGTGGTGCTGGGATCCGTCGACTTCGAAAACGATGCGCTGTCCGTGCGGGAGCAGGAGCAGGAAGTCCATGCGGGAGCGCAGTAGGGCCTGGGGGCCGCGTTCGCGGACCGTGCGGTGGTCCCAGTGCAGCCACACTTCGGGCAGCAGCACGGGCAGGTCGTAGACCCTGTCACCGAGGACATGGTGGTAGGCGCCGAAGAGGTTCTGTTGCCCTGGCGAGTTGTCGGGCAGGCAGCGGTGGAGCCGTTTATAGAGGGAGGCCTTCGCCGCGGCGTCATCCGGGATCTCACGCGTGTCCTGCCACCAGGCCTGGAGGTCGCGCCAGCGGAGGCCGTGATCGGGTGTCGGGCGGTCGTAGACCAGTTGGTTCTGTGGGTCGCCGACGATCTCGATGTCGTTGTCCATCGCGTTCTTGAAGCGAATGTCGGGCTTGGTGAGAGACGCGAAGATGATGTTCTTCGGCTTTCGGTTCTCGGCGAGTCGGGTGGAGACCATGGTGAAGCGTGGGTAGCCGCCTTCAATCCCCATTTCCCGTAGCTCGATCGCTGCACTGCGGATGTGCTCGTTGATCGTGTCGACGAGGAGCCGTTGTGCGGATTCATCGAGGAGGACGTCGGCGGAGACCATCGCTTCGAGGAACCGGGCGAACCTGGCGTCGCCGGCCTCGAAGGCGCCCAGGTTCTCCAGGAGGCCCTCGGCCGTCCAGTCCCCCGGGTTCCGAAAGACGTGCTGCTCGATGTCGCGCCTGAGGCTTGGGCCCTGGGATCCGAAGAACGCGTCAAGGAGTGGGCTCAGCTCGTCGCCGGCCGCGACCAGCAGTGCCCGGTCCTCCAGCGGAAGGCTCCACGGCCGGCCCTTGCGGACGGCGTCCGCACCCTGGCGCCGCAGAACGGTCAACAGCTTCCCGAACTGCCTCGGGCTCAGCCCGCTGAACGGGGGCTATCCAGGACGGCTCCGACGCCGTGATCACACCAGCCACGGCGAGATCGTCTCATCTTGATCATGTTTTGGGGCCACCAGCCTCTGGCGGGGCATATCTCGGTCGCCCGGACGGATTCGGCATGAGAACCTCACGTCCGTGGCTACTGAAACCGAGGTGGGAGAGCTGTTGCACCAGCGCGGCTGGCGGACGGCATTCACGGTCGCTGAAAGGGTGAACGCGTGGGCTGCCTTGGTGAGCGTCATCGAGCGCGGCTACGGCGACCACATCTACGAGTACACCAACGACCTCTACTGCCGAAACTGGCTGCACGAGGCGTGGCTCCTGCTGGACGAACACGTCGTCCAGCACTGGACCCCGCGGATCAAAGCTCTGGACGATCAGTACAAGGCCGTGACCGTCGACGACGACGGCCAAGCACTCGATCAGTTCCACAGGCTGCCCGGCCCCGACCTGTGGTGGTGGCGGCGCCACCCCCGCATCCTCACCGGAGACCTCGGGCGTTCGCTTCGCTCCGCCGGTGCCATCGGCGCCGACCCGGACACGGCGTGACCCTCAGCCTCGTGGGATTACGGGACAGCGCTTAGTCTCGCTCGGGGCGAGCAGCGGGACCAGGGCTGGGAGCTTGGACGATCCTCAAAGGCATGAGCCGTGTTCGGTAGCACGAGATGACGGCATGCCTACGCATCCGCGCTTCGAGGTCGCAGGCCGGCTGCCACGGCAGCCGCGCTTGAGCCGGATACCGACATGGTCAGCCCGCCCGGGAAGGGGCTGAGCGATTCCGCGGCGCCGCAGCCAGGTGCGGATCGCCTTCGAACTGTGGCCCTTGTCGCCCCAGGACATGGGCGAGCCCGGATTTGGCCCTCGGTCGGGCCCCGCAAACCGAGCGACGCGGATGATCAAGCGTCCTCTACCCTGACGGGGCTTCAACCTTTTCGAGCCAGGGGTGGGGATCCGTATGGCAACGCGCACGACCGACGGGACGGAATTGCGGCGTGGCCGAAAGCTGCTGGCCGCATTGGTCCTGACAGGTGTTCCGCTCGCCCTCGTCGGAGGCCTCGCCTCCTGCGTCGCCTCCGAACTGGGGTATATGCCGGGTGACTCGATCGAGCGCACCTGGGACACCCCGTACGACCGGACCGCTGCCAAGTACGGCAACGCGGTCTGGGCCGTCGGCGACACCGTCGTCCGAAGCCGCTTCGACGCCGTCACCGCCTTCGACGCCGGGACGGGGAAGCGCCGCTGGGAGTACGCCGTGCCCGACCGGGCCGAGATCTGCGCCACCAGTACCATCGCCGCTGACGCCGTCGCGCTGATTGCCCTCAGCGAGAGCGGCAAGGGCTGCGACACCGTCGCAGCGATCGACCTGAAAGACGGCCGCGAGCTGTGGCGTACCGGCCGCGGCCCGGGATCCGGTGATCCGGCTGACGCCGCCGACGTCGTCGCTACCGGGGCCGGTCTCGCAGTGCTCCGTGACGAAGGGGACGCGGCACCGAATGCGGGCGCGCGGCCCGCCCTCCGCGGTGATGGGGCGCTGCGCGCCTTCGACCTCCGCACCGGCGCCCCGCGCTGGAAGGCCGCCGTGCCGAAGGACTGCTTCCCCCGCCGGGCCGCCGTCGCGTCGAATCAGGTCCTGGCGTTCCTCGCCTGCGACACCGAAGCAAAGGTCGCCGCCTTCGACCCGGCCGACGGCAAGGAGCGGTGGACTGTTCCGCTGGGCGGCCGGCGACCCGTCGCTGCGGACGCGTTCGTATCCTTCCTGTCCGCCGAACCGACGGTCCTGAAGGTCCAGGAGTCGAAGGAGCACGGCATGCACGCCTACCTCGCCTTTGGGGAGGACGGCCGCCGTCAGGGGCAGATGGACGTCATCGGTGACGACGCCGCCGTCGCCGACGGGAAGCTCTTCGCCGGGTCAGGCGGCGTCACCGCCTTCGACTTGGCGACCGGGAACGAGGTGTGGAGCTCGGACTCCCTCGGCACCGGGCGGAGCATCACGGCTCTGCACGCGGGAGGAGGCCGCGTGACCGTCCTGACCCGCTCCAGGAAGAACCACGACGAGCTGTACGTCTACAACTCCGAGACGGGCCACACGGTGGACGAGCGCACCTTCTCCCGCGACACGGACGACGGCAACGCCGAGCTCACGGGCCTGTTCCGGTACAAGGACCTGTTCATCGCCGCCCGCTGGGGCGACGGCGCCCGGCGGCCCTTCTCGGCCTACCGCGCCTGGTGACGACAGCCGGGAAGGACGGTCCCCATCCCGGCCTCCTCCGAACCAGCAAGATCCACATGCCTGCGACGCGCCCGCCGCGGCGGTCGCGGGCAGCGGTGCGGCGCTGCAGCCCCTTGAAGGACAGCCGGCCCGCATTGGTGTCCCGGACGACGAGCTCCCCGTCCAGGACCAAGCCGTCGGGCAGCTTGTCCGCCGCGGCGGCGAGTGTCGTGGAAGCGGTCCTGGATCAGCGATTCGCGCCGGGTCTGCAGCAGCAGGGCATCGGCCGGCTCGGTCGGGGTGAACCACAGAGCCCGGTAGCCATCGAACCAGACTTTGCCGGCATTGGGCGGCTGAGCACACGCCGGCCAACTGAAACGCTCACTGGCCAATTATGGCGCTCAGCCGCACCCCTGTGACTGAGCGCCGTACTTGGCCACTATGGCCAAGAACGGCGCTCAAAGTCTCCGCAGCCCGGGCCGGCGGTGGAAGCGAGCTGCTCGCGGCGTGCAGCCGACTCGTCTACCGCTCGGCGGTCACCTCGTACGCTCCGGGCCGGCCACTACGACGCCTGGTTGACGATCGCGGTGAAACCCTCCAGTGTGCCGACCTGTGGCGAGCCCCCTCAGCACTGCCGCACAGGGCGACCGGCTCCTTCAGCGCCCACAGTTCGTTGAGCGGAGGGACCGCTATGACGTTTTCCGCGCACTCCTTCGGCGACCCGTGGCGTCGTGGTGCCAGGTCACCACCATCCCTTATCGAGGGCTATGGCGCGGTCAGCACCCACCACTGCCGCAACGTGCGGAGAGTACGCAGGAAGATGTTCGGGCCACGGCAGACGGGGCGGGCGGAGCGCCTGACGGGGTCGCCGTTCGGGAAGGCCAGGTCCTCGCGGTCTACGACGACAGCGCCGTCGCCCGTCAGTTGGATGTGGTGGAGGGCGTTCCCCCGGGTAGTGGTGGCGATGCCCTGCTCGTTCCCTCCGAGTAGGAGCAGCCGGTCCCCACGGATCGCGAGGCCGAAGGGGTCCGAGACAGGAAGGGCGCGGATGTGGAGTGTCCCGCTGCGTCCCGTTTGGGCGAGTGGTGCGCCGGGCCAGTACGTGGCGTGGACCGCGGAGTCGGAGACGTTGATGGTGCTGACCTCGGCCACGTTGTGGAACGGCTTCGGCGGTCGGAGGTCCCTCAGTTTGTTACCTCCGTGGTCCCAGTAGACCAGGCCGCCCTGACTGACAGGGTCGCCGCCGTAGACGCCCTCGGCGGCGTAGCCGGTCCAGAATCCGGACCGATGGTCCGCCACGAGGTGGTTCAGGAACGTACCCAGCGGGAACCGGCGCCGGGAGCGGCCGTCCCGGCCGAAGATCTGGCCGGACCGCGCGCCCGGCCCGTGGCCGGACAGGACGAAGCCGCCGCCGGGAAGGGCGTCGAACGCCTTCGGGTCCACGGCCACGCCGTGCAGTGTCCGTTCCTCGATCTCACCCCGGTCGCTGATGACCACGAGGGCGTCGAAGGGCAGCCTCACCGGCGCGGGCACGTCCCGGCCGCCCCACCTGTAGGGGAATCGGACTTCGTGGCAGATCAACCAGAGGGCTCTGCCCCACGGGTCCACCGTGGAGGCCAGCACCTTCCGTTCGTCGTACCGCCGAGGCAACAGTGCGTAAGGACGCAGTGCCACCTTCGTCAAAAGATCACCTCGCGGGCGAAGGAATGCGACGCCTTCATGATCACACGGGCGTCTGAAGGCTCCGTCCTCCAGGGCACCACCGGCTTTGCGCGCTTCGGGCTAATTGCAACGCTCCGTGAGCAACTACAACGCTAAGTAACAACACGCCTGTGACTGGGCGCGCTACCTGGTTCGGATGGACAACTTCGACGCTCGGATTCCGGTCGCCCTCACCGCGCTGCGGCCTCTACGGCCGGGGCAGGCGAGCAGCTGCGGCCAGCTGGGGCCCCTATATCCCGGCGCCCGTTCCACAGAGGACGCCCTGGGCAGAGGTGCGATCCGCCGACTCACCCCTGGCCGTGGCCGCGCGGTGAGCGGCGGGGCACGGTGCACAGGCCGCTCCCCCCGGACGCGGCCTGTGCTGATCATGGATGGTGACGCGGTGGCAAGAGCGCCTTTTCGATCCTTTTCTGGCCGATTGGGCGCTTCGTGACTGCGGGCCTGTGCGGCGTCCCTAGTGCTGTGACCGGAAACGATCACCAGGGTGGCCTGCGATGATCGGTGAATGAGCGAGCATGAGTGGCAGGCGTTGACCAAGTCCGAGGAAGCGTTCATGGTCAATTCGTATGAGATCGACATCCTGGCCGGTGTCTGGGGAGATCTCGACGATGCCGATCAGTCCCGGCCCGTGAGGGAGCTGGCACAGATCTTGCTCACGCTCATCGATCGTGGATGGATCGAGGTTCGTCGAGTCGCGCCGTGGATGTCCCCGTCAGGGGAAGAGGGCTTCCAGCCTGGGGAGTTGGTTTCTCGTGATCAGCTTCAGGCGGTCCTGGAGGACGCGTGCAACTGGGAGTACCCGGACGACGGCGATTGGATCGGTGCAGTGACCTTGGTGGAGACGGAAGCGGGTAAGAAGATCACCCGTCGTTCTCCCGAGGAGATGGCCGGGTAGACCGCCGTGGCGGGGACCCTCAGGCCGCTGCTGTCAGCGGTCGGCCACCCCACCGGATGCCCCTCTCGCTGCGGACACGGGCGCGTTCGCGCCGCTGGGCGGCCAGGACGGAGGGGTGGCGGGCGTTCTGGTTGCGCCAGCGCGGGTAGCGGTGCAACTCCCATGTCTGCACGGTGTGGTTGGGGTGATTCGAGTTGGCGAGGGTGAACTGCCGAAGCGGCCCGAAGTGCGACTCGATCGGGTTCGCCCAAGACGCGTTCGTCGGGGTGAAGCACAGCTCGACTTTGTTGCGGGCCGCCCAGCGCAGGATGCGCCAGTTCTTGTGGGCGGAGAGATTGTCCAGGATCACGTAGATCGGGGCGCCGTCCGGACGGGCGGCCCGGATGCTCTTCAGTGCCGCCCACGAGGGGCCGATGCCTTTGCGGCGCCGGTTGATGCCCCAGAGGGTGTCGTCGCCGACCGAGTAGCAGCCGTGGAAATGGGTGACTCCGTGCGTGCGGTGAAAGGTCGCCGGCAGTCGGTCAGGTTTCCTCTGCCTGGCCCAGCACGAGCCGGCGGTCGGACGGATGCCGAGCGGCCCGAACTCGTCGAAGGCGAAGGTCCGCTCGGGGCGCTCGGGGCGCTCGGGGCGCTCGGGGCGCTCGGGGCGCTCGGTCAGCGCGTACTCGATCGGGTCCCGCTTGGTGTCGAAGTCCGGGTCGGTGGACTCCTTCCAGGTCTTCGTGCGCTGGAAGGTGATTTCCGCGGCGGACCAGCAGCGTCCGCAGGGACTCGCGGCCGATCCGTATGGGACGGGCGGCGTT
This sequence comes from Streptomyces sp. NPDC029164, assembly GCF_055563995.1. Classification (NCBI taxonomy): domain Bacteria; kingdom Bacillati; phylum Actinomycetota; class Actinomycetes; order Kitasatosporales; family Streptomycetaceae; genus Streptomyces; species Streptomyces sp. NPDC029164. The sequence goes on from NZ_JBVHWW010000057.1 coordinate 27,720, forward strand.
GCGGCGCAGGTGGTCGGCGAGTTTGCGGATCGACCAGCGGGTGAAGGGCTTACCGAGCTTGGTGGGGCGAGTAGTGGCCATCTGGATGACGAAGTCCTCGTCGTCAGTGGTGAGTAGGCGGGGACGGCCTCCCGCCCACTTAGGGTCCAGGCAGGCCAGCCCGATCTCGTTGAAGCGGTGGATCACGTCGCGGACGGTGTCCTCGTCCGCCTGGACTAGCTTTGCGATGACCGGGACGCTGTTTCCGCCGGCCGATGCCAGCAGCATCGTCGCCCGCCTGAAGCACACCGTGCTGGTGCTGCCCCGCCGCACGATCCGCTGCAGCTTCTGCCCCTCCTGCTCGGACAGCCTGCGTACCCTGACCGGCTCTGCCATCGTGCCTCCTCGCGCCGATCGGACGTGTCGTCACATCCAACCGGCACAGGGACAGTCGGCACCAACCCGGTGATCGTTTCCGGTCACAGCACTAGCGCCGGGGGCTGCCGCGGCCGGCCTGCCGCGGCGGAGCGGTGCGAAAGGGGACTTGGTGAGCGATCAGGCGACGTCGAGCGAGCAGGAACACCTGGAGCGTCTGCGGGCGCTGCTGTCGGGGCAACGGGCGCCAGAGCGCGTGGAGCGGGCGCTGGCGCAGGGCAGCACCTTCGGGAACGTGCTGCTGGGGGCGATGCTCCACGGTGCGGACCGGGTACGGCAGGGGCGTACGCCGACCGATCTGGAGCGCATGCTGCTGGACGTCCTGGCGACGGTGGTTCCGGAGGCGGAGCGCAAGGCAAAGGGCGGGGTGTACCGGGAGCAGGTCACCGCCCACGGGGGGCGCCTGGCCCTGGTACCGGAGACGATCACCTCGCGGACCGCCGCCCAGGGGTATGCGGTGGCGGACCCGCGCAGAGACTTCCCTTAGGTGCTCGCGGAAGCGGTGGCGTGTCCGAACGTGCAGGTCGTGGGCCCGCTCGCGGCGGCGAACGTCCGAGCAGCCAATCGGCTCCCCGCGCCTCCGGGACGATCGGACGACTCTGCGACGAGCTGCGCCGCGAGCATGCCCTGGCCGGCGCTAGGGAGCGGATGGCCACCGTCGCGCCGCAGCCCCGTCCGGAGCCGTCGCCGGGGACGGTCGAGGCCCTCCCAAGGCATCGGAGCCGGACGGTCGCTGCCACGCGGAGAGGGTCATGGGTCACCCCGTGAAGTCGTGGAGTACGACCACGGGCGTTGTGCGGGGCCGGTCGGCAAGAAGGTCCGAGGGCGTTGTCGGTCGTCTAGTCCCCCTCTGTCCCCGCGCGGTGGGCGGCGGCCAGGGCCGCCGTCTCCGTGAAGGCGGGGACGTGGCCGGTGCCGCCGCGGCCGGAGACCGAGAGGGAGGCCGCGGCCGTGCCGTACGCCACGGCGTCCGCGAGGGTGTCGCCGAGGACGAGCCGGGCGGTGGTGGTGCCGGTGAAGCAGTCGCCCGCGCCCGTCGCGTCCACCGGCGCGGGATTCACGGGCACGCGGTGGTACGCCGCCCGCGTGCCGTCGTCCAGAAGCAGCCGGTCCGCCCCGGCGGTGACCGCGACCGTACGGGCGCCGAGCGCACGGAAGCGGGCCGCGGCGGTGTGCGGATCGGCGGTGTCCACGAGGGCTTGCGCGTCGGCCGGGCAGGAGGTCTTGAGCAGCCCGGTCAGCGGGGCGATCCGGGCGAGCAGCTCCCGGGCCTCGGCCCGGCCGGTCAGCCGGGAGCGGAAGTTGGGGTCGTACGAGAGGTGCCCGCCCGCCCCGTGCACGAGGTGTGCGGCGGCCAGTACGGCGCCCCGGCTGCTCGGCGACAGGGCGCCGGTGATCCCGCTGGTCACGAGTGCCCCGCAGCGGGTCAGCAGCCCGCGCCAGGAGTCGACGTGCGCGGGCGCGAGGGTGGAACCGGCACTGCGGGTGCGCCAGTAGACGAACGCGCGGTCGCCGTCGGTGTCGGCGGAGAGCAGGTAGGCGCCGTTGGGGTGCGGGGCGCGGCGCACGTGGGCAACGTCCACGCCGAGTTCGGTGGCCCGGCGCAGCAGCGGGGTGCTGAGTTCGTCGTCGCCGACCACGGCGAGCAGGGCGGTCCGGGCCCCGGCCGCGGCGGCGGCGGCCGCCGCGTTGAGCGCGTCCCCGGAGTAGGAGATGCGGGCCGGGGTGCCGTCGGTGGCCTCGCGCAGGATGGTGCCCGCGTGGATCTCGACGAGGACCTCGCCGAGTACAAGGACGTCGTAGGCCGGGGCGGGTGGTCGGGACACGGTCACCCCTCCGCGCCCGCGCCCGCGCCTGCTCCCCTGCCTGCGGCGCGCGGGCGGGCCAGCCGGGCGAATACGGCGGCCAGTTCACCCGGGTCGGCCGGCAGGCCGTTGCCGATGCCGACGGCCGTCGCGCCGGCGGCCAGCCAGTCGGGGACCTCGGCGGGCCGGATGCCGCCGGTCGGGATGAGCACCGCGTCGGGCAGGACCGCCCTGAGGGAGCGGACGAACCCGGGACCGCCCACGTGGGCCGGGAAGACCTTCGCCGCGCCCGCGGCCCGGACGGCGGCGGCGATCTCCCCGGGGGTGAACCCGCCCTCGATGAAGACGGCTTGGCGGAGCCGGGCGACCTCGCGCACCTCGGGAGCCGGGTACGGGGAGATCAGGAAGGCGGCGCCCGCGTCCAGGGCGGTCCCGGCCTGCGCGGCGGTGGTGACCGTGCCGACGCCCACGAGGGCGGGTCGGCCGTGCGCGTCGTCGAGGGCGGCGGTGCGGGTGAGGACTTCGGCCCAGCCGGGGGTGGAGGTGGTGAGTTCGACGGCGCGGCAGCCTGAGGCGAGCAGGGCGGTGGTGCGGCGCACGGCCTCGTCGGCGTCGGCGTCGCGCAGCACCGGCAGCAGCCGCTGGGCCGCCAGCACCTCGTACGGGTGGTTGGACACGGAATGACCTCCCGTTGTTCCACGTACCGGAACGCCGTATCGTGGAGCGGAACCGTTTGGTCTAGACCCTACCCACCCCGGGAGTTCCCGTGTCAACGGATGAGGCCGAAGTCCACGACGTCCCGCGCGCCGGGCGGACCTCCGCTGCCGGCTCGGCGCTGGAGAAGTCCCTGCGCGTCCTGGAGGCGGTCGCGGCGCCCGGCGGACCGCACCGGATGACCGACGTGGCGACCGCGGCCGCGGTGCCGAAGTCGAGCACCTTCCGCATCCTGGCCTCGCTGGTGGAGCAGGGCTTCGTACGCCAGGAGGCCGAGAGCCGCTACGGGGTGGGGCCCCGCCTGCGCGGACTCTGCGCCCTGGTCGGCGGCGGGGAGCCGCCGAGCATCGGGCGCATCCTGGGCGAACTCCGGCAGACCACCGGTCAGACGGTCCATCTCGCCCTGCACAGCGGGGAGACCATCACCTACATCCGCAAGCTGGAGGGCGACCAGCCGTTCCGGACGGCCTCGCGGATCGGCATGCGCATGCCGCTGCACTCGACCGCGATCGGCAAGAGCGTCCTGGCCGGCCTGCCGGCCGCGGAGGTGCGGGAACTGATCGCCGCCACCGGCCTGCCGCCGCGAACCCCGCGCACGCTCACCACCGCGCGTGCCCTGGAAGCGGAGTTGGCGGCGGTCCGCGCCCGGGGCCACGCGCTGGACGACGAGGAGAACGAGCCGACCATCCGCTGCATCGGCGCGGCGATCCCGGGCCCGGCCGGGCGCCCGGTCGGCGGGGTCAGCGTCACCACCGTCACCTTCCTGGTCTCCCGCGAGGAGATCGAGACGTACGCGCCCGCCCTGCGCGCGGCCGCGGAGGCGCTGGCTCCGCTGCTGTGACGGGCCCGGGGCGGGCCCCAGCGGGTGCGTGCGGCGGGGGGCTGCTCTAGCGTCGAAGGTGGAAGGGGAGGCTCTGCCGAGCCGGTCCGGTGCGGGGGCCCGGGCACAGCGGCCGCACACCGGCCTCATGCGCTCGGCGCCGTTCCCGCGCGGATCCGAACACCAGGTCCCGGGCCGCGCGACGATCCCGGAGAGCAGGTGCATTCCATGCGCACGTCGACCCGTGTCGCAGGTGTCCTCACCGGCCTGACGCTCGCCCTCGGTGGCGCGGCCCTCGTGGCCCCCGCGGCCCACGCGGACGTCTCGGCCTGCATCAACCAGGTCGAACGCGAGCTGCACGGCGGTGAGGCCTCGGCCGCCATCCGGACGGCGTGCACCGACGCGCAGTCCGGCAACCACGAGAAGTGTGTGACCGGCCTGACCGCGAGCAGTGTGACCAACGGGACCGCGGTGAGTGCCTGCAAGGTGGCCCCCGACTAGCGGATCCGTACCCGAACTGAGCGCCGCCCTCGGCCGACCGGGCCGAGGGCGGCGCCGCGTCACGCCCTGCCCCGGCACTGCGCCACACCCGGCCCCGGCGCCGCCTCCCGCACGGGGCCGTGCTTCCATGTGGGTCCGCGTTCCTTCGCCCGCACGGCCCGCTCCGGAGGCCGGGGAAACGACTTCCCGAAAGACTTTCGGAATAAGTGTTATCGGGACCCCCGTCGATGGTCTCCCATGTATCGGGCATCATCGACCGCCGGTACGGACAGGGAACAACACATGAGTACTCAGCACACGGCAGCGCTGGTGGCAGCAGCCCGCGCGGGCGACCCCCGCGCGCAGGACGAGCTCGTCAGCGCCCATCTCCCGCTCGTCTACAACATCGTCGGTCGGGCCCTCAACGGTTCGTGCGACGTGGACGACGTGGTGCAGGACACGATGCTGCGGGCGCTCGACGGGCTGGGCGGCCTGCGCGCGGACGAGAGCTTCCGCTCCTGGCTGGTGGCGATCGCGATGAACCGGGTGCGGGCGCACTGGCAGGCCGGTCAGAGCGGCTTCGGCGAGAGCACCCTGGAGGCGGCCTACGACGTCGCCGACCCGGGGGCCGACTTCGTCGACCTGACCGTCGTACGCCTCAACCTGGCGGGCCAGCGTCGCGAGACGGCGCGGGCGACGCGCTGGTTGGAGCCCGAGGACCGGGCGCTGCTGTCGCTGTGGTGGCTGGAGTGTGCCGGGGAGCTGACGCGGGCCGAGGTGGCTTCCGCGCTGGAGCTGTCCCCGCAGCACACGGCGGTCCGCGTCCAGCGGATGAAGGCCCAGCTGGAGTCGGCGCGGGTGGTGGTGCGTGCGCTGGAGGCCAATCCGCCGTGCGAGGAACTGCGGGCCGTCATGACGGGCTGGGACGGCCGGCCCTCGGCCCTGTGGCGCAAGCGAATAGCCCGGCACGCGCGTGAGTGCGTACGGTGCTCCGGTCTGTGGAGCGGACTGGTTCCGGCGGAGGGACTGCTGGCCGGTCTGGCCCTCGTTCCGGTATCGGCGGCCCTGCTGGCAGGGGTGCGGACGGCCGGGGCGGCAGGCTTCGCCCCCGTGGCCGCTGCCTTCGCCGACGGCGGCGAGGGAGGCTTCGCCGGCAGCGGCGAGGCGGGCTTCGCCGACACGGCGACGCAGCTCACCGCGGTCGACAGCGCGGGCGGTGGCCGGGGCGCGCTGCGCAAGCGCCGGCGCAGCGGCCGCCGCCGGGTGGTCGGCGGCGCCGTGCTCGCCGCCTGTGTCGCGGGAGGCGGCCTGGTGTACCTCGGGGGACTCCCCGGTTCCGGTGAGCCGAAGGACGGCGGCGCCACGCCGGCCGCCCCGCTGGCGCTCTCGGCGACCGAGCCCGCGCTGCCCTCGGAGCCGGCGTCCCCGTCGCCCTCGGCGTCCCCCTCGCCCTCCCCGTCCGCCTCCGCCTCGCCCAGCCCGTCCGCGAGCCCGAGCCCGACGCAGAGCCGCAGCACCTCGCCGAGCCCGCGCCCCTCGGCGCCCAAGCCGGCGCCGGCCCCGCCGGGAATGGCCGGGCAGGTCCTCGCCCTGGTGAACACCGAGCGGGCGGCCGCGGGCTGTGGCCCCCTCAAGGAGGATCCGCAGCTGCGTGCGGCCGCTCAGGGGCACTCCGACGACATGGCGGCGCGGGACTTCTTCTCGCACACCAACCCCGACGGCGCGGACCCGGGGCAGCGGACCACCTCGGCCGGATACCGCTGGTCGACCTACGGCGAGAACATAGCCAAGGGCCAGCAGACCGCGCAATCGGTCATGGACTCCTGGATGAAGAGCCCGGGCCACCGCGCGAACATCCTCAATTGCTCGTTCAAGGACCTCGGCGTGGGCATTCACCAGGGCGCGGGCGGCCCTTGGTGGACGCAGAACTTCGGCGCCCGGTAACCCCCCGGGCCACCGGGGGACACGGCCTTCGGGCCTGAGGCCGTCCGTCGGGCGCGGGGGGGGGGGGGGGGGGGGGGGGGGGGGGGGGGGGGGGGGGGGGGGGGGGGGGGGGGGGTGGGGGGGGGGGGGGGGGGGGGGGGGGGGGGGGGG
>NZ_JBVHWW010000058.1:0-33702 GCF_055563995.1 Streptomyces sp. NPDC029164
GAGGAAGGGGGAAATGCGAGCACCGCCCCCGCCCCCCCACCCCCCCCCCCCCCCCCCCCCCCCCCCCCCCCCCCCCCCCCCCCCCCCCCCCCCCCCCCCCCCCCCCCCCCCCCGGGGCTCCGCCCCGGTCCCCGGTCCTCAAGTGCCGGACGGGCTGGGAGATCGCCTCAAGAGCCGGCGGGGCCGGATGGTGGGGCGAGGGCGGGTACGCCGGTCAGAGGCCCCACGTGTGGACGTGGTCGGGGTGGATGCGGATCACCTCAGGGCTGAAGTGCGGGCCGAGCTCGTGCGGGCCCGTCTCCAGCGTGGCGTGCCCGCGGATCTCGATGCCCCGGACCCGCCACGGGCTGGTGCTGACCAGGTCGTCCACGACCAGGGAGAGCCGCGGCTCGTGCCGGAGGTTGCGCCACTTCTTCGTACGGCCCATGGCCATCCCGCCCACCAGGAGGGTTCCGTCCTCCTGGGGGAAGAACCCCACCGGGTTCACCTGCGGCTGCCCGGCCGCGTCCACGGTGGCCAGGCGGCCCAGGTGCTGGGACCGCAGGTACGCCGACTCCGCCTCGCTGAAACCCTCGAACGCCCTCATGCCCGCAAGCCTCGCACCCGCCGACCGCACCCGCATCCGACCGAGGCCGTAGCCGCGACCCCCCCGGACGGCCCAGGTCCTGCCGCGACGCAGCGGCACGGCGGTTGGTTTTCAGCCACTCTGCCGCTACGGCGAGCTCGGCTCCGGTGTCGGTGGCAGCTGGGCAAATCGGGACCCTCGTCGCCCTTCCGGGCAGGTGGGAAGGGGTGCGGTGGGCCGCTCGGCCTGCGGTCCGGGTGCGCGTCGCCGCACTGGCCCCGGCCAATCGGCAGACGGTCCCACCAGGGTCAACTCTGCCTCTGACAGCAGTGGTTCCGCCCCGAGCGGGGCCTGGAGAGGGGCGCGCCCGCCTCTGGGCGGGCGGCTCGGAGGAGGGGGCCGGGGGGTCGGCGAGGGGCTGTCGGATGCCGCCCGACCGCGACCGTACGGATCACGCCGTCTCTGGCCGACAGTCGCCGATTTCTGCTGTGCGACTGTTAAGTTGATCACGACTTATGTGACGCAGGGGGAACCGAAAATGGCGCCGCACGCCTTCCGCCAAGATGGCATGACTTCTTCACCCGGCATTCATTTCTGTTGTGTCTCGCCGGAGTTCCAGGTGTGATCGCAGGCCGAACCGGCTGCTTCCCTGGCTAAGCCTTCCGATAGCCCGATCGGTACGGGATTCCCCGTGCCCTCCGATCGGCATGTCCGCTGCCCGCCCGGCCCGGCGCCCCTCGCGCGCCGGCCGCGGCGGAGATGTACGCACGCAACGCCCGCCGCTGAGCCACGCCCTGATTCAGGCCATCGCCGCCCGAGTCGGGCATGTGCCGGCCCGTGGCTTCCACCGGAAAGGTCCACTCTCATGGATACGGCGGTCCTGCCGCACCTCCGCCATCGGCTGCTCGAGGACCTGTTCACCGAACAGGTCCGCCGCAGCCCCGACGCCCTCGCCGTGATCGACGGCGACACCCGGCTGACCTACGCCGAACTGCACGAGCGCGCCGCCCTGTTGGCGGCCGGCCTCGCCGCCCGCGGCGTGGTCCGCGAGACCCTGGTCGCCATGGCCTTCCCGCGGTCGGCGGAGGCCGTGGTGTGCACCCTGGCCATCGTCCTCGCCGGGGGCGCCTACCTGCCCGTCAACCCCGGGTTCCCCGGCGAGCGCCTGCGCATGATGCTGGAGGACTGCGGGGCCGACCTGCTGGTGTGCGCGCCCGGCCTGGAGGACACGCTGGCCCCGGCGGTCCCGGAGGGGATGCGGACCGTCACGCCGGAGGAGCTCGTCGCCGAGGGCCGCCGGGCCGGCCGTACCGCGCCGACCGCCGCCGCGCCGCGGCCGCAGGACCGCTCCCCGCTGGCGTACGTGATGTTCACGTCCGGATCCACCGGCCGCCCCAAGGGCGTGCTGGTGGAACAGTCCGGCATCGTCCGGCTGGTCAGGGACAGCGACTTCTACCGTTTCACCCCGCAGGACCGGCTGCTGCTGACCGGCGCCCTGGAGTTCGACGCCGCGACCTTCGAGATCTGGGGCTGCCTCCTCAACGGAGCGACGCTGTGCGTGGCGGACACCGAGACACTGCTCGTCGCCTCCGCCCTGAAGGAGACCCTCCGCGAGCACGCGGTCTCCGTGATGTGGATGACCGCGCCGCTCTTCAACCAGACGGTGGACACCGATCCCGAGGTCTTCGCCGGCCTGGGCGCCGTCCTCGTCGGCGGTGACGTGCTCTCGGTACGGCACGTGCGCGCCCTGCAGGCCGCGCATCCGGGCCTGCGGATCATCAACGGCTACGGCCCCACCGAGAACACCACCTTCACCACCACCCACGAGGTCGGGACCGACGAGCCCGGTGCCTTCCCGATCGGCCGGCCCGTCGCCGGCACCACCGTGCTCGTCCTCGACGCGTCCGGTGCCCCGGTGCCGCAGGGTGCGCAGGGCGAGCTCTACACCGGCGGGTCCGGGCTGGCCCGCGGCTACCTGGGCAGCCCGGAACTCACGGCGCAGCGGTTCGTCACCATCGGCGGTGAGCGCTACTACCGCACCGGCGACCGCGTCAGCACCGACGCGCAGGGCCTGCTGCACTTCCACGGCCGCGTCGACGACCAGGTCAAGATCCGCGGCCACCGCGTCGAGGTCAAGGAGGTCGAGGCGGTCCTGCTGGGCTGCCCCGGCGTCCGGGACGCCTGCGTGAGCGTGGCCTCCGACGAGGGAGGCAAGCACCTCCTGGGGCATGTCGTCCTCGCGGACGGCGCCACCGCGGCCGGTGTGGGCGAGGAGCTCGCCGCCCGCCTGCCCGAGTACCTGCGGCCCGACCACCTCGTGGTCATGGACCGGCTGCCGCTCAACGCCAACGGCAAGGTGGACAAGGCGGCGCTCCCCTCGCCCGCCCCGGCCGGCCGCGCCACCACCCCCGACGGCGCGGCCCTCGCGGGCCTGCCCTCGGGCATGCGCCCCCTCGCCGTGCTGTGGGACACCGTGCTGCGCCTGAACGGACGGGCCCTCACCCCGCAGGACGACTTCTTCGCCCTCGGCGGCAACTCCCTCTCCGTCGGCGCGCTCATCGGCCGGATCGCCGCCCGGGACGGCATCCGGCTCCCCTTCCGCGCGGTGTTCGAATACCGCACGCTCGCCGCGATGACGGAGGCCGTCAGCCGGTACGCCGCCGCACCCGCCGCGCCCGGGCCGGCCTGGCCGCCCGCCCACGTACCCGAGGGAACACCCACGGTGCTGCACCCGCAGCAGCACGGCATGCACACCCACGCCCAGGTCGCCCCGGCCTCGGTCGCCTACAACGTTCCGCTGCGGGTGGACCTCGACGGCCGGCTCACCCCCGCGGGGGTCCGGTCCGCGCTCACCGAGCTGGTACGCCGGCACGACGCCCTGCGCACCCGGTTCCGCACCACCCCGGAGGGGGTCCGCCAGGAGGTCCGGCCGGCCGGCCCGGTCCACCTCACGGAGTCCGACCTCGCCGCCCATCCCGACGACGCCCGGGTCCTGGCCGACTTCGTACGCCCCTTCGACCTGGGCACGGCACCCCTGCTGCGGGCCCTGCTGGTGCGGCTCGACGACACCCGGCACCGGCTCTACCTCGACGTCCACCACATCGTCTTCGACGGGGTCTCCCTGCGCATCCTCGCCGAGGAGCTCACGGAACTGCTCTCGGGCGGACCGCTGGCCGAGCCCAAGTGGGGCTACGCGGAGGCCTCCCGGTGGTTCGCCGACCGGCTGGCCGACGGCTCGCAGGCGGCGGACGAGCGCTACTGGCTCGGCGTCCTCGCCGACCCGCCCCGGCTGGAGCTGCCCACCGACCACCCCCGCCCGCCCGTGCGCGCGGAGGCCGGTGCGGTGGAGCGGCTGCCCCTGACCCCGGAGCGGTCCGAGGCGGTCGCCCGGATCGCCGCCGGCTCGTCCACCACCCCGTACGCCGTGCTGCTGACCGCCTACACCGCCGCGCTGATGCGGCTGTCCGGGCAGCGCGACGTGGTGTGCGGCAGCCCCATGAGCGGCCGGGTCCGCCCCGAGGTCGAGCAGGTCGTCGGCATGTTCGTCAACACCGCCGCCCTGCGGCTGACCGTGCCCGGGACGGCCACCCTCGCCGACCTGCTGACCGTCGCCCACGACCGCCACCAGGAGGCCCTGGAACACCAGTCGTTCCCCTTCGACCAGGTCGTCGCCGGGCTCCGGCCGGAACGGGACACCTCCCGGCTGCCGCTGGTCGACGCCTTCTTCGCCCTGCAGAACATCGACTTCCACACCGTCGCCCGGGAGGGCGTACGGGCCGGCGTGCACCTGCTGCACACCGGCACGTGCCGGTTCGACCTGAACCTCCAGGCGTTCCAGCGGCCGGAGGGCATCGTGCTCGAACTCGAGTACAGCACCGCCCTGTTCGCCGCGTCATCCGCGCAGTACCTGCTCGACAGTGTGGCCGGGCTCATCGACGATCTCGACCGCTCGCCGCACGCCCCGCTGTCCGGCCGGGTGGACCAACCCACGACGGATACCTCCGCCCACGCCGACTTCACCTTCTAGAAGGACCTCGAATGACCAGCGCACTTCAGGCCCAGCAAGCACTCCTCGCCCACCCCGCGCAGCAGGAGTACTGGGAGACCCGCAGACAGAACTGGACGGAGCCGGTCCAGGTCATCCGTGACCACCTGCGCCCCGGCGCGGGCGAGCCCCGGACGGCCGCCGTCACCCTCGACGCCGCCACCGTCACCGCCGTGCAGCGGATCACCTCCGGTGACGCCGTCCTGCTGCGCACCGTCGCCGCCACGGCCCTGTCCCTCCTGGTGGCCCGCACCACCGACCGGGACGACGTGGTCGTCTTCGTGCCCGCGCCGCCCGCCGCGGCCGCGGCCCCGGGCGCCGTACGCAACCGCGCCCTTCCGCTCGACGTCCGCCTCCCGGCCGGCGCCGAGGCCAAGGACGTGCTGCGTGCCGTCCGCGCGGCCTACCTGGAGGCCGCCGGGAACCTCGACGTACCCGTCGCGCACATCCTGGAGCGCGGCGACAGCCTTCCCACGGACTTCATGCTCGCCGTGGACGGGGACCTCGGCCCCGAGGACGCCGAACGGGCCGGCACGCCCCTGCTGTTCACGCTCACCACCGGTACGGACGGGGCCAGCGCCGGCCTGCGCTACGACCCCACCCTCTTCACCGACGAGACCGCCGGCCGGCTGCTGGACACGTACCGCACCCTGCTGCACACCCTCACCACGGCTCCCGCGACGACCACCGACGAGCTGCGCGCGCCGTCCGCCGCGGACCTCGCCCTCATCGCCGGGTTCAACGACACCGACGCGCCCTTCCCCGAGGACCGGCTGCTGCACTCCTTCCTGGAGGAGGGCGCCCGCGAGCACGGCGAGCGCATCGCCGTCGCCGACGGCTCGGGCACCACGTACGCCCGGCTCAACGCCGACGCCAACCGGCTGGCCCGGACGCTGCGCGAGCGCGGAGTCGGCGCCGGCAGCATCGTCGGGGTCTGCGTGCCCCGCTCCGCGGCCATGCTCACCGCCATCTACGCCGTGCTCAAGGCGGGCGGCGCCTACCTGCCGATCGACCCCACCCTGCCGGACAACCGCATCCAGTACCTGCTGGACCACAGCGGGACCGGCCTGGTGCTGGCCACCGCCGACACCGCGGGCGTCCTCGGCGACCGGCCCGTCCTCGACGTCACGGACCCGGCGAACCTGGCCGCGGACGACCGCGACCTCGACCCCGTCACCGGCCCCGGCGACGCCTGCTACGTGATCTACACCTCGGGTTCGACCGGCAAGCCCAAGGGCGTCGTCGTCGAACACCGCGCCATCGTCAACCGGCTGTGGTGGATGCAGCGCGGCTACCCCCTCGGGCCGGACGACATCATCCTCCACAAGACGCCGTTCACCTTCGACGTGTCGGTGTGGGAGATCTTCTGGTGGTCCCTCGCGGGCGCGGCTGTCGCCACCCTGCCCAACGGCGCGGAGCGGGACCCCGCGCGCATCGCGGACCGGATCGCCGAGAGCCGGGCCACCACCATGCACTTCGTCCCCAGCATGCTGCACGCCTTCCTCACCTACACCCAGGCGTCGGGCACCTCCGGCAGCCTCGGCACGCTGCGCCGTGTGTTCGCCAGCGGCGAGGCGCTCGCCGCCGCCCACGTGGAGCTGTTCCACACCGCCCTCCCGCAGACCCTGCTGGCCAACCTCTACGGGCCCACCGAGGCGGCCGTCGACGTCAGCTGGTTCAACTGCGACAGCCTCGACTCCACCCGCTCGGTGCCGATCGGCCGCCCCATCGACAACATCCGGCTGATCGTCCGCACCCGGGACGGGCGCATCGCACCCCTGGGCGTCCCCGGCGAACTGTGCATCTCCGGCGTCGGCCTGGCCCGCGGCTACCTGCACGCCCCCGAACTGACGGCGGACCGGTTCGTGACCGGCCCCGAGGGCTTCGGCCGCATCTACCGCACCGGCGACCTGGCGCGCTGGCTGCCCGGCGGCATCCTGGAGTACCTCGGCCGGCTCGACACCCAGGTGAAGATCCGCGGCTACCGGATCGAACTCGGCGAGATCGAACACCTGGCGAGCGGAGCGCCCGGCGTCACCGAGTGCGCCGTGACGGCGGTCGAGGGCGACCGCGGCGAGAAGGCCCTGTGCGCCTACGTCGTCGCGGGCCCGGACTTCGACGAAGCCGCCCTGCGGGCCGCGCTCGCCGCCGAACTGCCCTCGTACATGGTGCCGCAGTTCTTCGTCACCGTCCCCGCCATCCCGACCAACCACAACGGTAAGCGCGACGTCTCCGCCCTGCCCAGGCCCCGGCAGCAGGACGACTCCGCCCGGGAGTTCACCGAGCCGGCCACCGAGGTCGAACGGCTGCTCGCCGCGATCTGGAGCGACGCCCTCGGGGTGACCCGGGTCGGCGCCCGCGACAGCTTCTTCGCCCTGGGCGGTGACTCCATCCTCGCCATCCGGGTGGTGGCCGCACTGCGCCAGGCCGGGTACGAGGTGTCGGTCGGCGAGGTCTTCGCCCACCAGGTGCTGTCCGACCTGGCCGCCGTGGTCCGCAGGGCCGAGCCCGCCGCCGCGGACGCGGCCGCCGCACCCGCCGACGCCGAAGCGGTCCGCGCGTGGCCGGCCTCCGCCCTCCAGCAGGGCATGATCTACCACAGCAGCCTCGAACCGGACGTCCCCGTCTACCACGACATCTTCCGTTACCACGTGGACGTGCCGCGCATCGACGAGTCCGAACTCCTTGCCGCCTGGGTCGACTTGGCGCAGCGGCATCCCGTACTGAGGGCCCGTTTCGACCTGGAGTCCTTCGACCGGCCGCACATGGTCGTGGAGGACACTCCGATGCCGCCCGCCGAGGTCGTGGACCTGCGCACCGAGGCCGATCCGCTCGCCGCCGTCGCCGCCTGGGCCGAGGCCGAGAAGGGCCGCCCCGTCGACCCGGCCGGCCCGGGTCCCGCGTACCGCGCACGGTTCTTCCTGACCGGCACCGACCGCGTCGTCCTCGGGCTGAGCTTCCACCACGCCATCCTCGACGGCTGGAGCGTCGCCTCCCTGGTGGAGGAATGGGTACGCGGCTACGGCGACCGGCTGGCCGGACGCGCCACCGCCGCGGCCCCCGTACCCGCCCTGCAGAGCCGCTACGCCGAACTGGAGGACGCCGCCGAGCGCGACCCGGCGCAGCGGGAGTTCTGGACCACGGAACTGGCCGGCGGCCAGCTCGCGGAGGTCCCGAGGCTGGGCGAGGGCGCCCGCGGGCAGCAGCCGGCCGCCGAAGTCGTCGTCAGCGCCCGCCCGCTCGACGACGGTCTCCTCGCCGCGCTGCGCGAGCGCGCCACCCAGTGGTCGGTGCCGCTCAAGAGCGTGTTCCTCGCCGCGCACCTGCGCGTGCAGTCCCTGATCGCCAACCAGTACGACGTCACCACCGGCCTCGTCGCGAACGGCCGCCCCGAGGTGGAGGACGCCGAGCACGCCCTCGGCATGTTCCTCAACACCCTGCCCTTCCGGCTGCGGCTGGACCCCGAGCAGAGCTGGCGGTGGCTGGCCGAGCGCTGCTTCGAGCTGGAACAGCGCGTCCAGCCGCACCGCTGGTACCCGCTGCCCGCCATCCAGAAGCTGCACGGCGGCCCGGTCTTCGACGTGCTCTTCAACTTCACCAACTTCCACGTGCACCAGCGGGACGCGGCGCACGCGCCGGACGCACGGCACCGGGAGCCGGCCGTCGTCTCGGTGGACTATTTCGAGCAGACCAACGCCCCGCTCGTGGTCTACGTCGGGGCCAACGCCTACGAAGGCGGCTGGGAGTACCGCATCGGCTACGACCCCGGTCAGTTCGCCGCCGAGCAGATCGACCGCTACCTCGGCTACTACCTGGGCTGCTTCCAGGCCCTCGCGGCCGGCGGCGACACCGCCTGGACGGACACCGTTCCGCTGTCCGAGGCCGAGCGGGCCGAGCTGCTGCCCGCGCCCGCCCGCCCGGCGACGCCCGAACTCGAAGGCCACCGCACCCTGGTGGACCGGTTCGAGGCGATGGCCGGCAAGCGCCCCGACGCCACCGCCGTCACCTGCGACGGCCGCGCCCTGACGTACCGGGAACTGGACCGCCGGGCCAACGCCCTCGCCCACCGCTTCGCCGAGCGCGGCGTCCGCCCCGGCGACCTCGTCGCCCTCGCCCTGGACCGCGACCTGGAAATGGTCCTCTCCATCCTGGCCACCCTCAAGGCCGGCGCCGTCTACGTGCCCGTCGATCCCGGCTACCCCGAGGACCGCATCCGTACGACCGTCGAGGACGCCGACGTCCGGCTGATCGTCGCCACCCCCGAGGTGTGCGGCCTGTTCCCGGAACGCACCACGATCGCCGGCACCGCCGAGGAGCTGGCCGCACTCGTCGGCGACGGCACCGACCAGGGCCCCGGACACACCCTGACCGCGGAGTCCCCGGCCTACGTCATCTACACCTCCGGCTCCACCGGCCGCCCCAAGGGCGTGCTGGTCACCCACGGCAACGTGCTGCGCCTGTTCGGCGCGACCGAGCACTGGTACGGGTTCGGCGAGGACGACACCTGGTCGCTGTTCCACTCCTTCGCCTTCGACTTCTCGGTGTGGGAGCTGTGGGGCGCGCTGCTGTACGGCGGCCGCCTCGTCGTGGTCCCGTACTGGGTGAGCCGCTCGGTGGAGGACTTCGCCGACCTGCTCGTCACCGAGGGCGTGACCGTCCTCAACCAGACGCCGTCCGCGTTCGCCCAGGTCAAGCACGCGATCATGGCGCGGGCCGGGCGGGAGGACATCCGCCTGCGCCACGTCGTCTTCGGCGGCGAGGCCCTGGACTTCGCCTCGCTCACCGACTGGTTCGGCCACTTCGGCGACGCCCGGCCGCAGCTGGTCAACATGTACGGCATCACCGAGACCACCGTGCACGTCACCTACCGCCCGGTCACCGCGGCCGACACCACCGCCCTGGGCAGCATGATCGGCGAGCCCATCCCGGACCTCGGGATGTACCTGCTGGACCCCGCCGGCCGCCCGGTCCCCGTGGGCACCACCGGCGAACTCGTCGTGACCGGCGCCGGAGTGGCCCTCGGCTACCTCGGCCGGCCCGAGGAGAACGCCAAGCGGTTCGTCGAACTGGACCTCGGCCACGGACCCGTCCGGGCCTACCGCTCCGGCGACCTGGCCCGCCGGATGCCGGGCGGCGAGGTCGAGTACCTCGGCCGCGGCGACGCGCAGGTCAAGATCCAGGGCTACCGCATCGAGACGGGCGACATCGAGGCCGCGCTGACCTCCCACCCGGGCGTCGACTCCTCCCTGGTGCTGGCCTTCACCCGGAGCACCGGGGGCAAGGCCCTGGCCGGGTACCACGTGCCCGCCTCCGGCGCCTCCGTCGACCCCGCGGAGCTGCGCGCCCACCTCGCCGACCGGCTGCCCGGGTACATGGTGCCCAGCTTCCTGATCGAGGTGGAGCAGTGGCCCCTGACCATCAACGGCAAGACCGACCGGAGGGCCCTGCCCGATCCGGAGGCGCACCTGGCCGCGGCCGCCCACGCGTACGCCGCACCGCGTGACGACGCGGAGACCCGGCTGGCCGCCGTCTGGCAGGAGGTCCTGGGCGTGCCCAGGGTCGGCGTCGACGACACCTACCACGGGCTCGGCGGTGACTCCCTGCAGGGCATCCGGCTGGTCGGCGCCCTGCGCAGGGCCGGCTTCGAGGTGGCGCTGAACGACCTGTTCCGGGTCCAGACCATCCGCGCCCTCAGCGACCAGGGCCTCATCGGCCGGGCCGCCGCGCCCAGCGCCGACGCGGCCCCCAGCCGTCCCTTCGACCTCCTCCCCGAGGAGGACCGGGACGCGGTACCGGCCGGGGTGACGGACGCCTACCCGGCCACCCGGCTGCAGCTGGGCATGATCTTCCACACGGAGACCGACCCCGCCCAGGCCGTCTTCCACGACCTGATCCGCTACCGCATCGACCTCCCCTTCGACCAGGCGGTGCTCCAGGACCTGCTGGCCGCCATGGTCGACGAGCACGAGATCCTCAAGACCTCCTTCGCGCTCACCGGATACAGCGTGCCCCTGCAGCTCGTGCACGCCCGGGGACAGGTCAACCTCACCGTCCACGACCTCGCGCACCTGGGCGCGTCCGCCCGCGACGCCGCCGTGGACGCCTGGTTCGAGGCGGAGAAGAGCACGGGCTTCGTGTGGAGCGCGCCCACGCAGATGCGCTTCTTCGTGCACCGGGCGTCCGCGGACTCCTTCCACCTGTCGGTCAGCTTCCACCACGCCGTCATCGACGGCTGGAGCTTCTCCGGGCTGATGGCCCGGCTGCTGGAGGACTACCGCCGGGTGCTCGCCGGACAGCCGCGCACCACGCCGGCGCCCGCGCCGCTCGCCTACCGCGACTACGTGGCCCTGGAGCTGGCCGCCCAGCACGACAGCGCCGCCCGCGCCTACTGGACCGGCCTCCTGGAGGGTGCCACTTACACCAAGCTGCCGCGTCTGCCCGAACCCGGCGCCCGCTGGGCGGAGGCCGAGCTGCTGCTCGACGAGTCGCGCTACGCGCAGCTGTCCGAGCTCGCCGCCCGCCACCAGGTGTCCGTCAAGGACGTCTGCCTGGCCGCCCACTTCCGGGCCCTGTCGCTCATCACCGGCACCGAGGACGTCACCACCGGCGTCTTCGGTCACGGCCGGCCCGAGCACATGGACGCCGAGCGCATGGTGGGGCTGTTCCTGAACATCGTGCCCCTGCGCGCCCGGACCGGGGGCTCCTGGCCGGAGCTCCTGGCCGACGTCAACCGCGTCGGCCACGAGCACCTGCCGCACCGGCGCTACGCGTACGCCTCCATCCAGCAGGCCACGGGCGGCCGCCGCCTGGTGGAGACGGCGTTCAACTTCGTCAACTTCAGCGCCTACGCCGACCAGCTCGGCGCGGACGGCGGAGCGGTCATCGGCGACCTGAAGTGGTTCGAGCACTCGGACTTCGCCCTGCTGGTCACCTTCAACGCCGACCTGTTCACGCGCCGGATGCGGGTCAACTTCAACGCCGCGGCCTCCGTTCTCGGCCGCGCGGCGGTCCGGGACGTCGCCGAGGTCTACGAGGCGGTCCTGGCGGAACTGCTCGGCGACGAGGCGGCCGGCGGCCGCACCGCCGGCCCGCTCGCGCGGCTGCCCCGCCCGGCGCACGAGGCCCCCGACGGCTACGACCGCGGCAACGCGGCGCTGCCGGCCCGGGTCGAGGGCGTGGAACGCATCGACCCCGCGGCGCTGGACGCGCTCGTCACCAGGATCTGCGGGGAGCCGGACGCCGCCGGCGACCTGGACTCGCTGACCGCGCTGCGGCTGGCCACGGCCGTACGCGACACCTTCGGCGTCAGCGTTCCGCTGCGCCTGCTGCTCGACGGCGGCGTCGCCGTCCTGGGCCGGTGAGACCGGTGAAGGACACGACGATGCGTGCGACGTTCTCGACGATCCTGCTGAGCTCGCTCGGCTCGACGGTGCTGTGGCTGCTCCTGGTGCCCAGCTTCGCGGCCCAGACCCAGTCCGACTCGCTGGTGGGGCTGCTGGGAATGGAGCGCCAGGTGCTGGGCGTGGTGGGCGCCCTGCTGGTCGGCGTATGGGCCGACCGCGGGCTGATCCACCGTAAGTTCGCCCTGCTCCAGGGCCTCCAGCTGGTTCTGGCGGTCGTCTTCCTGCTCACGACCTGGCTGGGCACGGCCGGTCCGGACTTCGTCCTGGTGTGGACGGCGGTCCGGTTCGCCCTGGTGGGCGCGAGCTCGGTGCTGGCCTACCGGCTGCTCGCCGACGCCTCCGGCTCCAGCTCGCAGGGCGCGGTGCTGCAGATGGTGACCTCGCCGCAGGGCGCCATGGTGTTCGCCGCCGTGATCTGCGCGGCCGTACCGGCCTGGACCTCGCAGACCCTCGTGGTGGCGCTCGTCTTCGACCTCGCCGCCTCCGTGCTGGTGCTGTCGCTGCTGGCCCGCCGGCTGGAACGGCGCGAGGCCACGGACACGGGCGGGTTCGACCTGGGCTGGGGCAACGTCCTCGCCCGCGGGGCGGACGCCGTCAAGAGCTACTGGCTGCCCCAGCTCTGGCCGTGGAACCTGCTCCAGATCGGCTTCCTGGTCAGCCTCTCCGGAATGATGGTCTACGCCAGCGTGCTGGCCGAGGCCCAGGAGCTGGTGCCGACGGGGATCGCGTTCTCCGGTGCGTGGTTCTTCTACGGCCTCGCGTTCTGGGTGACCGCTCCGCTGCTGCGCCGGCCCGCCCTCGCACAGCGCTGGGCGCTGGTCTTCGCCGCGGTCCTGACCGGCTGCGGCGTGGTCAGCGCGGTGTCGGGCCGGTCCGCCTTCGCCGTGCACATGACCCTGTACGTGGTGCTGACCTTCGTCAACGCCTACTGGATCCACTTCACCAACGCCCGGATCCTGGAACCGGCCCCGGTGGACCGGCTCGGACAGGTCCGGGCGAGCATGATCTTCTATCTGGGTGTGGTGTTCGGCCTCGGTGAGCAGTTCGTCGGCCTGCTGCTGGAGATCCCCTCCGGTCTGCTGCTGGTCGACATGCTGCACGTGGCCGGCGGCATCGCACTGGCGGGCGCGCTGCTCGTCATCCGTACACGCTCCCGCCGCACCCTGGTGCCGGCGGGATGAGGAAAGGAACTCGCCGGATGTCTCCGGAGGAGATCGTCGACGGCCAGCTCGCCGCGTACAACGCGCGTGACCTGGAGGGTTTTCTCGGCTTCTACGTGAAGGACGTGCCGGTGCACGCCTTCCCGTCGGGTGAGGTGATGGCCGACCGCTCGGGCCCGGCGTTCGAGGAGCGCTACGCCGCCCTCTTCGAGTCGAGCCCCGACCTGCACGCGGAGCTCGTCTCCCGCGTCACGCACGGCCGGATCGTGATCGACCAGGAACGCGTCACCGGCTTCATGGGCGGCGAGGCCCGGTCGGCCGTCGCGATGTACGAGGTCGGCCCGGACCGCATCGAGAAGGTGTGGTTCGTGGTCTGACGACAGGTCCGGCGGCGGCCGCCGGCGACCTGACGGCGAGGCGGCCGCTCCGGGGCGCCGGGGAGAGCGGGATCGAAGCTCTCCCCGGCGCCTTCGCGTTCCGGGCCCGCCGCGACCGCCGCGACCGCCGTGACCGCCGCGCCCTTCACGTCCGTACGTCGTCCGCCCCCGCCACGGCTACGCCCCCGCCACCACCGTGCCCACCCACGCCCCCATCACCAGCAGGCACGCGAACAGCTCCACCAGCACGCTCGTCCCCACCGCGCGCATCACCGCCCGCACCGAGGCCCACGCCTCCCCGTGCGCGCCCAGGCGCTGCCGCTCGCAGAGGTAGATGCCGCCCACGAAGCCCGGGACCGCCCCCAGCACGGGGATCAGCACGAAGCCCAGTACCGCACCGGCCCCCGCGAACACCGCCATCCGGGGAGTGACCCCCAGCCCCCGCACCCGCCGCGGCGGCAGCTGCCACTTCACCACCTGGACCACCAGCAGCAGGGCCGTCGCCGCGACGAGCAGGGACCACGCCAGCGCCGACCGCACGTGCAGCGCCCACCACAGCAGTCCCGCCCACACCAGCCAGGTGCCCGGCACACCCGGGACCAGCACCCCCAGCACCCCGAGCAGCAGCACCAGCCCCACCAGGAGCAGCTGAGGCAGATCCATCTGCTCAGCCTGACCGACCAGCGCCTATCGGGCCACCCAGCCCCGCTCGTACGCGTGCCAGCCCAGCTGCAGCCGTGTCGTCACCCCGGACAGCTCCATCAGACCCTTGACCCGGCGCTGCACCGTCCGCAGACCCAGCTCCAGGTGCTTCGCCACGCTCGCGTCCGTCATGCCCGCCAGGAGCAGCGAGAGGATCTCCAGATCCGTGGCGTCGGGACCGCCCCCGGACTCCTCCGCCGAGCCGGCCGCCCCCAGCCGCAGCGGCAGCGACTCCCGCCACACCGCCTCGAACAGGCCCGTCAGGGATTCCAGCAGCCCCGACGCGTGCACCACCAGCGCAGCCGGCTCCGCGCCGCGCGCCGTCAGCGGGACCATCGCGAGCGTCCGGTCCGCGATCACCAGTTTCGTCGGGACCTGCCCCGTCACCCGGACCTGCTCGCCCCGGGCCAGCGCCGTGGAGGCCTCCCGGATCCCGCTCGGCAGGGTCAGCACCTCCCGCTCGATCACCACCCGGTAGTCGACCCCGCGGACCGAGGCCCGGTCCTCCGCCTCGTTGTCCGTCCCCGTCACCACCTGAGGCCGGCCGCTGACCAGCGCGCACACCTCCTTCTCGGCCCCCAGCTGGAGCTGGTGGAAGCGGTGCGCCACCGCGCTCGCGCCCTGCACCACCTCCACGAGGTCGTGCACCGCCGGCTCGGCCGCCTCCGCCCGGTACTCCTGCGCCAGCAGCGCCGCCGCCAGCTCCGCCTGCTCCAGCTCGTGCCGCTGCTGGGTCAGCAGGGCCCCGAGCGCGACCCCGGGCGGCGCCGCCACCCAGCGTCCGGGCCGGGCCGAGGACTGCGCCGCGAGCCCGTGCCGCTCCAGGTGCCGCAGGGCCCGTTCGGTCTGCGGCACCGGCAGCGTCAGCCGGTGCGCGAGGTCGGGCACCTCCGCCGCACCCAGCGCCACCAGCACGCGGTACGCCGACTCCTGGCCCTCGTCGAGGCCTATGGCACCCAGCAACCCGTCCACCACCTTTCGACACTGCGCCTGGCGGGAAGCGGCCACGGCGCAAACCCGCCGCGGACATCATCGCCGCACCCCCCGCCCCTCTGCCAAGGTGGCGCCACCGCAGCACCAACATCCGCTGGCCAGAAGCCATTTACGCGGCAGCTTTGCCGTGCAATGCAGTAGTTGGCCGGAATTCACCTGGGGAGAGCGATGCGCCCGATATCGCGTACGGCACTCGGGGCGGCCACCGCGGCCGTCCTTGCCGTCACCGCCGTCGGCCCGTCGACGGCGCAGCCGACCGACGGAGCGCCCGGAGCGGGAAAGAGACCACTCGCCGGGAGCGAGGCGGCCGGAAAGCAGCCCACGGCTCCCGTCACCGTCACCCTCGTCACCGGTGACCGGATCCTGGTCTCCACCGACGCGGCCGGCCGCACGGCCGCCACCGCGATGCCGCGCGAGGACGGCTCACAGCCGCTCGTGCAGACCAAGCAGTCAGGCAAGGACCTCTACGTGTACCCCGAGGGCGCGGTCAAGGCCCTCGCCGCGGGCCGGGTCGACCACGAGCTCTTCAACGTCACCGGCCTCGTCCGCCAGGGCTACGACGACGCGCACACCAAGAAGCTTCCCCTCATCGCGGTCTACGACGGATCCGTGAACGTCGCGCGCAGCGCCCCGCCCGCCCCCCGCGGCGCGGACCGCTCGCTCGTCCTCGGCTCCATCGGGGCCGTGGCCCTCGCCGCCGACAAGGAGCAGGCCGCCGCCTTCTGGGCCGACGTCACCGGTACGGACGCCCGCGCGCGCTCCGTCTCGGGCGGGCTGAAGAAGCTGTGGCTGGACGGCAGGGTCCAGGCGAACCTGGAGCGCTCCACGCGGCAGGTGGCCGCCACCGCCGCCTGGGCCGCCGGATACGACGGCAAGGGCACCAAGGTCGCCGTCCTCGACACCGGCACCGACCTGGAACACCCCGACCTCAAGGGCCGCGTCGGCGCGTCGAGGAACTTCACCGACTCCGACACCGACGCGGACCGGCAGGGCCACGGCACCCACACCATCTCCACCGTCGGCGGCTCGGGCGCCGAGAGCGGCGGCGCGAAGAAGGGGGTGGCCCCCGGCGCCGAACTGATCAGCGGCAAGGTCCTCAACGACGGCGGCTACGGACTCGACTCGTGGATCATCGCCGGCATGGAGTGGGCCGTCGAGTCCAAGGCCGACGTGGTCTCCATGAGCCTCGGCGACCCCTCCCAGACCGCCTGCGACGACCCGCTCGCCGCCGCCGCCGAACGGCTCTCCCGGCAGGGCCCGCTGTTCGTGATCGCCGCCGGCAACTCCGGCCCCGGCAACAACACCGTCTCCTCGCCCGGTTGCGCGGCGAGCGTGCTGACCGTCGGAGCCGTGGACCGCGACGACACCACGGCCACGTTCTCCAGCCGCGGCCCGGCCGGACTCCAGCACACCCTCAAGCCCGAGATCGCCGCCCCCGGCGTCGGGATCTCGGCCGCCGCCGCGGGCGGCCGCGGGGTGTACGCCTACCAGTCCATGTCCGGCACCTCGATGGCCACCCCGCACGTCGCGGGCGCCGCCGCCATCGTCAAGCAGCGCCACCCCGACTGGACCGGGCAGCAGATCAAGGCCGCGCTCGTCGGATCCGCGAACACCCGGGTCCCCGGCGGCGTACGGGAGACCGGCGGCGGCCGCCTCGACGTGAAGGCCGCGATCGACACCACCGTCACCAGCGCCCCCGCCATCCAGGGCGGCGCCTACAGCTGGCCGCAGGACCGCAGCGACCGCACCATCGTCGAGGTCCCGTACACCAACCTCGGCACGAGCCCCGTCACGCTGGACCTCGCCGTCGAGAGGGTCACCGGCAACGACGGCTCCGCCGTCCGCGGACAGGTCGCCCGCCTCGACAAGCGCGCCGTCACCGTCCCGGCCGGATCCACCGTCAAGGTGCCGCTCGCCCTCGACCCGGCCGCGAAGCTGGAGCGCTCCCAGTACGGGGACGTCACCGGCCGCGTCGTCGCCACCGCGAACGGCGTGCGCGTCTCCACCCCCTTCTCGCTCTACGTGGAGCCCGAGACGGTGACCCTGCGCGTCAAGCTCGTCGACCGCGCGGGCAAGCCGGCCGCCGGACCCTCCTCGCTGGACGTCATCGGCACCGACGACGCCACCGGTGAGCGCCGCTTCAACGACGGCTCCGTGGACCAGGTCTACCGGGTGCGCCCGGGCGCCTACTTCCTCTCCGCCTTCGTCGCCACCCCCGACGCGGGCGCGGGCGCCGAGCTGATCGACTCCCTCACCTACCTCGGCCGGCCCCAGGCCGAGCTGAAGAAGGACACCACGATCGTGCTCGACGCCCGCAAGGCCGGGCGCCTGGCCATCGAGGCCCACAACACCACCCTCGCCTTCGCCCGCAGCTGGGACGACGCCTGGCTGCACGCGGGCACGGCGGCGGGCGGCCGGACCATCCGCGGCTTCTACGCCTCCGTCGAAGGCCGCGCCGAGGACGGCGACTTCGAGTTCGGCAGCTACTGGCGGGCGGCCGCGCCGCAGATCTCCGAGCTGAAGGCCGCCGGCGGACCGGTCCTGCACCCGATCACCGCCTCCACCGGCAGCGACAACCTCGACGGAACCGGCAGCGCCCCGCTGGTCGACGCCGGCTCCGGCACCCCCGAGGAGCTCGCCGCCGCCGGCGCCAAGGACGCGATCGTCCTGGTCAAGGCGGTGGACGGCGCCCTGTACGAGGTCGCGCGGAACGCCAGGGCCGCCGGCGCCAAGGCGGTGCTCGCCCACCGCGAGGCCCCGGGCCGCTGGGTCGCCTTCACCGGCTACGCGGGCGGCGCGCTGCCCACCATGGCCATCGAGGCCGCCGAGGGGCAGGCGCTCCTGGCCAGGCTGAAGACGGGCAAGGTCACGCTGTCGTGGAAGGCCACGGCGAAGAGCCCGTACGTCTACTCCCTCGCCTTCCCCGAGACGGGCGAGGTCAAGGGCACCCGTACGTACCGCGTGCGCGACCGCGACCTCGGCCAGGTCGAGTCCGCCTACAACTCCATGGGCGTGGCGGCCGACTTCGTCGACCTGGCCGGCGCCTACCGGCCCATCGGCAGCGCGGTCCACTTCGGCGGGATGGAGACCGTCTCCGCGCCCGGCACGCGGACCGAGTACTACTCGGCCGGGGACACCGCCTGGGACCAGCTGCTCTCCAGCAGCTTCCCCTGGGGCGAGTTCATGGTCGGCGAGCAGCACACCTACGCCAAGGGACAGAAGTCCAAGGCGACTTGGTACGACGGGATCACCGGGCCGGTCGCGCCGCGCGACCTGTCGGGCCAGGAGACCCTCGCCGCCGAGCGGCAGGGCAACCTGATCGGTTTCGCCCCAGCCCTGTGGGGTGACAGCGGCCACGCCGCGCAGCCGGGCTCCTTCGGTGACATCGGCGGACTCCAGCTCAAGCGCGACGGCGAGGTCATCGGCGACAGTTGGTACCCCTTCGGCGTCTTCGAGATCCCGGCCGAGGAGAGCCGCTACGAACTGACCCAGAGCATCGAGAAGATCGGCCCGCCGGCCCGGGTCTGGCAGCGGTCCACCTCGGTCCGGACGACCTGGGGCTTCACCTCGAAGTTCGACGCGTCGGCGTACTCGCAGGGCCTGCCGGTCCTCTTCCCGCGGTACGCGGCCCCGCTGGACGGGCTGAAGGCGGTCGCGGCGGCGAACGGCCAGAGCATCGGGCTCAGCGTCACCGGGCACGCGGGCTATGTGCCCGGCGCGCTGAAGTCGGCGAAGCTGTCGTACTCCTACGACGGCGAGATCTGGACGCGGGCGGAGGTCGGCGAGCGGGGCGGCCGGTGGACCGCGGTCGTGGACCACGCCGGAGCCTCCGGCAAGCCGGTGTCCCTGAAGGTCGAACTGACCGACGCGAAGGGCGCGACGGTCACCCAGACGGTCGCGCGGGCGTACGACGTGCGCTAGGCCGTACGGGTAGAGCGGAAACGGTCCACCGGGCAGCGGCCCGGTGGACCCTTTTCGTGCGTTCGGCGTTTTCCGCCCGTGCGGGAGGCCGAGAATGAGGGCATGAGTCAGCAGGGCGCGGACGACTGGTGGCAGAAGCTCTACGAGGACCCGGACGCGGGACCGGAAGCCGACCCGGGGGACACCCTGGACCATCGGTTCCGCTCGGCGGCCGGAGTGACGACGGACCCGGCCGTACCCACGGCCCCGGCTCCGCCGGAACGGGATCCGGAGCCGGGGCGGGGACCGCTTCCGGGCTCACCCCCGGCCCCGGACGCCGGCCTGCCCGCGCGGCCGCCGGTGCCGGCGCGCGACGACGGACCCGGCGGCCCGGCACTGACCCGGCCGCTGCTGCCGGGCCCGCGCCCGGCCCAGGGGCCGCCGCCCGCGCCGGACGTGCCGTCGCCCCGCGAGCGGTACGGCCCGCCGCCGCCTCCACCCCTGCTCCCGGGCCCCCGCCCGGCCCCGGAGCCCCCGCGCGCCGAGCCGTACACCCCGGCCCCGCCGTCACCCACGACCGCGCCCCAGCCCCTGCCTCCGGCCCCGCCCACGACTCAGGCCCCGCCTTCGGCCTCCGCACCGCCCATCGTTCCGGCCTCGGCCCCGCCGGCCCTTCCTTCGGGCCCGCTTCCGCCTACGGCTTCGGCTCCACCATCGCCTTCGCCCCCGGCCCCGCCCACGGCTTCGGCCCCGCCGGCGGCCTCCGCCCCGGCACCGCCGTCGGGCTCGCTCCCGCCTACGGCTTCGGCTCCGCCTTCGCCTCCGGCCCCGCCCTTCCCGGCCCCGGCCCCGCCGCCGGCTCCGACCTCGTCCTTCCCGGCCCCGCCCCCGGCTCAGGCCCCGCCGCCGGCCCCCGTACCGCCCGTGGTTCCGGCCTCGGCCCCGGCACCGCCTTCGGGGCCACTTGAGCCCCCGCCCACGGCTTCGGCCCCACCGTCGCCCCCGGCCCCGCCCACAGCCTCGGCACAGCCTTCGCCCCACGCCTCGGCCCCGCTTCCGCCGTCTGCGCTTCCGGCCTCGCCCGCGCCGGCGGGGGGCGCCGCGCCTCGGGATCCTCGTGCGGGCGGGGTCACCGGGTACGCGCTCGGGGGTGTCGACGTGCCGCCGGTGTCCGGGGCGGAGTTGCCGGTCCGGCGGGCTCAGGCGCCGCGCCCGGAGGACCGGACCGAGGAGGTGCCCGCGCCCGTGCCCGAACCCGCGGCGGACGCCCCGGCGCAGCGGCGGCCCGTGGTGCACCACCTCGGCGACCGCGCGCCCACCTACGCCGCCGAACCGGGCGCGCTCCCGCCCGCCGACCCGGCCGCCCTCGACGCGCTGACCCCGGACACCGTGCTGGAGGGGGCCCGTTACGGCACCTACACCCTGCGCGCCGCCTCCCTGCGCGGGGACTCCGCCCGCTTCCGCGGCGAGGTGCGCCGGGACTTCCTGCTCACCGCCCGCTTCGGCAGCGGCGACGACGCCCTGGTCCTGGTGGCCCTGGCCGGCGGGGACCGGGCCGCGCCCGGGGCCGCGGAGGCCGCCGCCGAGCTGTGCCGCACGGTCGCGGCGGCCGTCGGGCGGAGCCAGGGCCGGCTGGCCGAGGACATCCGCGCCGGCCGCCGCGACGCCCTGCGCTCGGGCCTCCAGCGGCTCACCGACCGGGGCTACGGCCGACTGCGGGCCCGCGCCGCCGAGCTGGGGCTCGCCGAGGCGGCGTACACCGCGGGGCTGCGCGGGCTGCTGCTCCCGGTGGATCCGGAGTGCCGCACCCGGGTGTGCTTCGGTTCCGGCGCGGGCGGGCTGTTCCGGCTCCGTTCGGGCCAGTGGCAGGACCTGGAACCGGCCGCTCCGCCCGGACCGCAGGGAGCCCCGCGATCCGACGACGAAGCCGAGGCCGCGTTCCGGTTCCGCGCGTCCGTGGCCCGGCCCGGCGACACCCTGCTCCTGTGCTCCGGCGGCCTGGCGGAGCCGATGCGCGAGGAGGCCGCCCTCACGGCGGAGCTCGGCGCGCGCTGGAGCGAGGCGGAGCCGCCCGGCCTGGCGGCCTTCCTCGCGGACGTCCAGCTCCGCCTCAAGGGGTACGCCGACGACCGCACGGCCGCCGCGGTCTGGGAGGCGTAACCGGCGCGGACATGGCTGGATGGGAGGCACGTGTGTCGGAGAGACCGGACCGGATACCGGGAAGGGTGCCCCCCTCATGGCCAAGCAGAACGTGGCGGAGCAGTTCGTCGACATCCTCGTGCGCGCCGGCGTGCGGCGGATGTACGGAGTCGTCGGCGACAGCCTCAACCCGGTGGTGGACGCGATCCGCCGGACAGGTGACATCGACTGGATCCAGGTGCGCCACGAGGAGACGGCGGCCTTCGCGGCGGGCGCCGAGGCCCAGATCACCGGCCGGCTCGCCGCCTGCGCGGGCTCCTGCGGACCGGGGAACCTGCACCTGATCAACGGGCTGTACGACGCCCAGCGTTCGATGGCTCCGGTCCTCGCGCTCGCCTCGCACATCCCCTCCGGCGAGATCGGTCTCGGCTACTTCCAGGAGACCCACCCCGACCAGCTCTTCCGCGAGTGCAGCCACTACAGCGAGCTGATCTCCAATCCGGCGCAGATGCCGCGGCTGCTCCAGACCGCCGTGCAGCACGCCATCGGCCGCAGCGGGGTCAGCGTGGTCGCGCTGCCCGGGGACATCGCCTCCCTCCCCGCCCCCGAGAAGGCGGTGGAGCACGCCCTCGTCACGGCCCGCCCCACGGTGCGGCCCGGCGACGGCGAGATCGAGAAGCTGGTCCGGCTCGTCGACGAGGCGGACAAGGTCACGCTCTTCTGCGGCAGCGGCACGGCCGGGGCGCACGCCGAGGTGATGGAGTTCGCCGGCCGGGTCAAGGCACCCGTCGGGCACGCCCTGCGCGGCAAGGAGTGGATCCAGTACGAGAACCCGTACGACGTCGGCATGAGCGGGCTGCTCGGCTACGGCGCGGCCTACGAGGCCACCCACGAGTGCGACCTGCTCATCCTGCTCGGCACGGACTTCCCGTACAACGCCTTCCTCCCCGACGACGTGAAGATCGTCCAGGTGGACATCCGTCCCGAACACCTCGGCCGCCGTTCCCAGTTGGACCTCGCCGTCTGGGGTGACGTACGGGAGACCCTGCGCGCGCTGAACACGAGGGTGAAGGCCAAGACCGACCGCCGCTTCCTGGACCGGATGCTCAGGAAGCACGCGGACGCCCTGGAAGGCGTGGTGAAGGCCTACACGCGCAAGGTCGAGAAGCACACCCCGATCCATCCCGAGTACGTGGCCGCGGTCCTCGACGAACTGGCCGACGAGGACGCCGTTTTCACCGTCGACACCGGCATGTGCAATGTGTGGGCGGCGCGCTATCTTTCCCCGAACGGCAAACGGCGCATCATCGGCTCCTTCAGCCACGGCTCCATGGCCAACGCCCTCCCACAGGCCATCGGCGCACAGTTCACCGACCGCAACCGTCAAGTGGTGTCGATGTCGGGCGACGGCGGTTTCTCGATGCTGATGGGAGATTTTCTCACCCTGGTGCAGTACGACCTCCCCGTCAAAGTGGTCCTCTTCAACAACTCATCCCTCGGAATGGTCGAGTTGGAGATGCTGGTTTCCGGCCTGCCTTCCTACGGGACGACGAACAAGAACCCCGACTTCGCCGCGATCGCCCGCGCGGCGGGTGCGTACGGGGTCCGCGTGGAGAAGCCCAAGCAGCTCACAGGGGCTTTGAAGGACGCTTTCCGGCACAGGGGACCCGCCCTGGTGGATGTGGTGACGGACCCCAACGCCCTGTCGATTCCGCCGAGGATCAGCGCCGAGATGGTGACCGGATTCGCACTGTCCGCCAGCAAGATCGTGCTGGACGGCGGGGTGGGCCGCATGATCCAGATGGCTCGATCCAACCTCCGCAACGTGCCCCTCCCGTAAGCCCGCAGGAGTGCGGAACCCCCCGGGGGGCATGCATCCCGTAGACCTGTTCGAGAGCATGGACGCGGGGGAGGACATCGCCGTGCGGGTGGGGGCGAAGACCGGGAAGACGTGGTGGAGAGGGAGGCCGGTGCCGCGTGAACCGTCCGCCGGTGAGGACGGGGGAGCGGTGGACGCGCTGTGGATCACCCGGAGCGTGCGCCGGGCCGACCTGAAGGCGGTGGGTGAAGTCCGCCGGGCCTTACGGGAGTTGATGCGCCACCGGTGCCGGACCGATGCGGCCGAGGTGGCCGAGCTGCTGATCACCGAGCTCGTCACCAACGCCCTCGTCCACACCGACCGGGGCGCGGAGGTGTCCGCCAGTCTCGCCGCCACACGCTTACGGGTGGAGGTCCGGGACTACGCCGCACGCCGACCCCGGCCGTACGTACCGACCGCCGACGACGGTACGCACGGCCGGGGACTCGTGCTGGTGCAGGCGCTCGCCGACGACTGGGGCGTGGACGCGCTGGCCCTGGGCAGCGGCAAGGTGGTGTGGTTCGAGCTCGACGGGCGTCACGACGTGCCGTACGACGGAGGGCCTGCCTGAGCAGGCGGGCCCTCCGGGGTCTTTCCCGATCGGGACCGGTCAGCCGAACTGCTGCTCCAGGTCCTTCAGTTTGCGCTCCAGCGAGTCCAGCCGGGGAATGGTCTGGGTGTCGTCCTCGGCGGTGAGGTCCACCGTCCGGGTGCCGGTCACGTCAAGGGATTCGGTTCTGTTCACGGCCTGCAGGGAGGGCCGGCGGCGCAGGGGCAGCTGTCCCGTTTCCGGTATGGCCGGCTCCGCGCCGACCGGCGCGGAGCCCGCTCCCTGGGTCAGTTCGGGCAGCTCGACCTGGCGGCCGCCGCGGGCGCGGCCGAAGGCCCGGTGCTGGCGGCCGAGCGCCCTGATGTGCGCGCGGTCCAGGCGGTGCTGCTCCCGCCTGCGGTGCCGGTCCTGCTCCTTCTCCTTCTTGTCCTCGCGCACCTCGTCCACCGCCTCGTCGAGGGTGCGTACCCCCTCCAGCAGCATGAGCGACCAGGCTCCGAAGGTCTCCCGGGGCGCGCGCAGCCAGCGCACCATCCGGATCTGCGGCAACGGCCGCGGGATCAGGCCCTGTTCGCGCAGGGCCGCCCGGCGGGTCTGCTTGAGGGCGCGGTCGAAGAGCACGGCCGCCGAGAGCGACATCCCGGCGAAGAACTGCGGGGCCCCGTCGTGGCCCATGCCGCGCGGGGCGTGCACCCAGTTGAACCAGGCGGCCGCGCCCGCGAACAGCCAGACCAGCATGCGCGAACCGAGGGCCGCGTCGCCGTGGCTGGCCTCGCGGACGGCGAGCACCGAGCAGAACATGGCGGCGCCGTCGAGCCCGAAGGGGACCAGGTACTCCCAGCCGCCGGTGAGGTTGAGGTTCTGCCGGCCGAAGCCGACCAGTCCGTGGAAGGACAGCGCGGCGGCGACGGCCGCGCAGCAGAAGAGCAGGACGTACGAGGCGGTCCCGTAGACGGCCTCCTTGCGCCGCCGCCGTTCCTCGCTGCGCTCCCAGCTGTCGTCGGCCGCGGCCTTCTCGCTCTCGCGCTTGCCACGGGCCAAGACCGCAACTGCCGCAAGTACGCCCAGGATCAGCAGGCTGCCGGGCAGCAGCCAGTCCAGCGATATGTCGGTCAGTCTCATGCGGATGTCCCTTGCCTCGCGTATGCGGCTATGCGGCTGTGCGGCTTTCCGGGCGCCATAGTGGCGTAGCCGGTGAGCCGTGCACGCGGGTTTCGGGGCAAGTGGACGCCATCGGGGGGCGGGGCCCGCCGGATAGGGTGTTGTGGCTCGAACTGATGCCCGCATAGGCGGAGTTGAGTTCGAATAGGGCCACCCCTTCGGGTGGGTTAGCGGCGGGATCACGCTCAGTAGTCGGCGGTGGCCGCCGTGAGCCGGGCGACGCGGTCCGCGTCGCAGGTCCGGGGGCAGGTGACACAGGTGTCCTCGGGCCGGATCGTGTAGAAGAAGCAGCAGCCGGCCCGGTCCCGGGTGGGCAGCGCGCGGCCGTCGGGACCCGTGAGCGTACGGAATCCCGCGCCCCCGGTGTACGGGGCGGTCGAGCCGGGCAGCAGCGCCTCCAGCTCGGCCATGGCCCGGCGCTCCTCGCCGAGCAGTTCGCCGGCGTACCAGAGGCCTTCGACGACCTCGTCGGTCACCAGGCCCCACAGGGCGCGGCGGCCGCGCCGCATGCGCGGGCCGAAACCTTCCAGCACGGACCCGAGGTGCTGGGCCACCGCGGCCCGCACCTCACCGCGCAGCGCCTCCTCGTCGGGCACGACACGGGCCCCCGGAAGAACGGCCGCCGGGTCGTCCGGCAGGCAGGCGAAGCTCTCGACGCGCACGGACATCCGGCCGAGGGTCCGGTGGAAGGCCACCGTGTCCACCGGGAGGCGGGGCACCCGCCGGTGCAGGAACCACGGCAGCGTGATCAGCAGGCAGGCCGGCCACGCGTACCGGTGCAGCCCGAAGCTCGCGATCACGTCGGGGCGGGCCTGGGCCCCGTAGTCCCGGAGGACCTGGGCCTCGTCCCAGGCGAGGAAGGCGTCCAGAACCGGACCGCCGGCCGCGAGCTCGTCCGCGCCGACCCATCCCCCACCGCGAGGGACGGGGTCGTGCGCGGGCCGCTCGTCGACCAGCAAGCCGCTGTAGACCTCGGCCAGGCGCGCGTACGCATCCGCCACCGGAGAGCCGGCCGGGGCGGAGGGGGCGTGCAGGACAGGGGTCACGACAGTGACGGCCATGGGTGGAACCACCGAATCGCACGATCGTTAACAGGTTAGCCTTACCTTACCCGATCTCGGCCAGGCCTTATCCTCAGGTCAGGCCGAGATCCGGAGGAGGACCGAGTGCACGACACGGCCCGAGCCCGGGTACCCGCACAAAAAACACGGAAGGTGTTGCGCCATTCGGTGCGGGGGCAGATCCTCGACGCCCTGCGCGCGGCCCTGATCGAGGGCGAGCTGGTGCCCGGGGAGATCTACTCCGGCCCCGCCCTCGGGGAGCGCTTCGGGGTCTCAGCGACCCCCGTGCGCGAGGCGATGCAGCAGCTGGCGGTCGAGGGGGCGGTGGAATGCCTGCCGAACCGCGGCTTCCGCGTCCTGTCGCGCAGCCCGCGGGAACTGGCCGAGCTGGCCGAGGTCCGGGCGCTCCTCGAAGTCCCCGTCATGCTCCGGCTGGCCCGTACGGTGCCGGCCGACGCCTGGGAGGCCCTGCGCCCCGAGGCCGCCGCCACGGCGGAGGCGGCCGCGGCGGGCGACCTGCCGGGCTACGCCGAGGCGGACCGGGCCTTCCACCGGGCGGTGCTGCGGCTGGCGGGCAACGCGCAACTGGTGCAGGTGGCCGAGGAGCTCCACCGGCGGGCGCAGTGGCCCCTGCCGGGCGCTCCGCGGGTTCGGCGGGCGGATCTCGTCGCCGACGCGGCGGAGCACTCGGCGCTGCTGGAAGCGCTGATCGCGCGGGACCTCCCGGTGGTCGAGTCCCTGGTCCGCGAACACTTCGCCGGCTCCTGACCGGGGTTCCGCCCCGGCCCCCGACGGCGCCCCGCGCCCACGTCTCGCACGCGGGCGGGCTGAACACCCCGGGACGCCGCAGGGGTGGCGGGCTACGCCGCGGGTGAAGGGGCCGGGGCGGGGTGGAGCTGGTCCGCCAGCCAGGTGGGGATGCCGCCCAGCAGGTGGAAGAGGCGGCGGGCCTCCGCGCGCAGCCGGGTGGCCTCCGGTTCCGGCTCGGCCTCGGCCAGCGCGGCCAGCGCGGGGGCCGTGCCGATCAGGAAGCCCAGGTCCTCCCGGATGCGCAGGGACTCCGCGAAGCCCTTGCGGGCCTCGGCCACCTCGCCGTCCCGCAGGGAGAGCGCGGCCAGGTGCCGCCACGTGAAGGACAGCAGCAGGGTGTCCCCGTGGGCCTCCGCGCCCGCGTGCGCCCGGTGGTACGCCGGCCGGGCCGACTGCGGGGCGTCCGCGAGGTGCTCGGCGACCAGGCCGCGGCGGAAGTCCAGGAGCGGTCGGGTCCGGGACTCCGGGGACAGCAGGGCCGCCGCCCGGCCCAGCGCGGAGCGGGCCTCGTCGGCCCGGTCGCGTACGCCGAGCACGGTGGCCGCGTAAGCCAGCTGGCCCCGTTCGCACGCGGCGGCGCCCCGGTGGTCGTCGTCCTGCGCCACCGCCTCGGCGACCCGCAGCGCGTCCTCGGCCTCGGCCCAGCCCTGGCCGGTGAACAGGCACCGCTCGACCAGCAGCGCGGTGCGCTGGACCGCGGCACCCGCATCCGCGAGGTGCGGCGTCAGCAGCGCCGCCGCGTCGGTCCAACAGCCGCGCGAGCGCAGCCGCCATATCGCCCGCTGGAGGGGGTCGTCCCCTCCGGTTGTTCCGGCACCCGACATGGCGGTATCCGCCACATTGCCCTCCCCAAAGCAACCAAGCAGCACATCGTTGAGCCCTGGGGCGAAATGAGAGCACGGATCGACGGCATCGGCCAAGGGGTCGGGTGAACTCTTTCACAAAGTCCGGACGGATCATCAGCCGTCCCGCGGGCCAGACCCCTCCGGCCGCGGGCGGATCTTCTCAGCTCATGCGCAGTGCGAGGAAGAAGTCGAGCTTGTCCTCCAGCCGGGACAGGTCCCGCCCCGTCAACTGCTCGATTCGCCCGACCCGGTACCGCAGCGTGTTGACGTGGAGGTGCAGCCGCGTCGCGCAGCGGGTCCACGAACCGTCGCAGTCCAGGAACGCCTCCAGCGTCGGGATGAGCTCCGCGCGGTGGCGCCGGTCGTAGTCCCGCAGCGGGTCCAGCAGCCGGGCCGTGAAGGCGCGCCGTACGTCGTCCGGGACGAACGGCAGCAGCAGCACGTGCGAGGCCAGCTCGTGGTGGCCGGCCGCGCAGACCCGGCCCGGGCGCGCCGCGGCCACCCGGCGGGCGTGCCGGGCCTCCTCCAGCGCCCCGCGTAGCCCCTCGGCGGAGTGCACGGCCGCGCTGACGCCCAGCGTGAGCCGGCCGTCGTCGGCCAGGCCGGCCGCCAGGGGGTCCCGTACGGCCGCGAGGAGCTCGTCGGCGTGCAGGGCGGAGTCCGGGCCCTTGTCCTCGCCGGCGTCCCCGGACAGCGAGGGCAGCGGCACGAGGGCGATGGCCTCGTCACCCGCATGGGCCACCGCGATCCGGTCGGACGGCTCCGGCCCGGAGACCGACGGGTCGACGAGGATCTCCTCCAGCAGCGACTGGGCCACCGGGCCGCCGGGGATGTCCCCGCCTTCCCAGTCCACCCGGGCCACGACGACCTGCCAGTGCGGGGCGGCGCCCAGCCCGGGCAGCAGCACCGGGGCCGCCACCCGCAGACGGGCGGCGATCTCGGCGGGCGCGGCACCCGTCTGGACCAGCTCCAGGACCTCCTGTGCGAGGCGGCGGCGCACCGTGCGGGCCGCGTCGCGCCGGTCCCGCTCCACGGCGATCAGCTGGGTGACCCCCTGGAGCAGGTCCAGGCGCTCCGCGGGCCAGTCGCCGGCGTCCGCCTCGACGGCCAGCAGCCAGTCCGACAGCACGGTCTCGCGCACGTCCCGGGCCGCCGGACCTGCCGCGCCGCGCCCGTGTCCCCTGATCGGGAAGAGCGAGTAGGTAATACCCTGGATGGAGATCCGGTGCGGTCCCCTGCGGCCCGTCCGGACCGCCGCGAGGTGCTCGCTCGCCAGTGCTGCGCAGACGCCCGGCGCCAGCGGCTCGCCCGCCCCGGCGATCTGCCGGCCCGTGGGGGACAGCACCCAGGCCCGGAGATCGAGGTCGGTGGTGAGCAGATCCAGCACCACGTCGGGTCCGCCGCCGGCCGGCCCCGAGGTCATGAGGCGGCGGTGGCGGTCCACGACGGCCGCGAGATCACCGGCCCGCTCGCCCGAGACCTGCCGTACGACGTACTCGGTGATGGTGGCGAATGCAACGTCCTCGTTCACCGCGAAGAGCGGCAGCCGGTTGCGCACACAGGCCGAAACGAGATCGTCCGGGATGGCGCCCAGCTCCGCCTCGCCCGCCGCGAGCCCGGCGACGCCGGCGCTCGCGAGGATTCGTACGAACGGCTCGGAGTCGGCTGAATTTCGTCTCCAGGCCAGGCCAGTGAGGACGAGTTCACCCCCCGAGAGGTACCGGCTGGGATCGCGCAGGTCGGTCGTCATGACCCCGCGGACCGTCCGGTCCAGTTCTTCCTCGCCGCCGAGCAGCCGCAGCCCCAGCGCCTCGGTTTCCAGCAGTGCGCGCAGCCGCATGATGTCGCCGCCGATCTGTCTCGAATGTTGCCGTTGGAAATCGGGCAGGTCGTCGCATCCTGCCTTTCATACGAATCTACAAGACGAGGGAGGCCGTCAGCCAACTCCTTCATGGTTTCGGTGACTGCACCCGGGGGACGGGGGGCCGGTGTACTGAGTCCACACCGCGTTAACAGCACGTGAACGACCAGTCGAGGGCCGTAGGCCTCCTGGCTTGAAGTGAACGACACGATGAAGAAGAAGAGAGCCGCACATGGACTTCCTTCGCCCCGCCAGCTGGGAGGAGGCGCTCGCCGCTAAGGCCGAGTTCCCCACAGCTGTGCCGATTGCGGGTGGCACCGATGTGATGGTCGAGATCAACTTCGACCACCGTCGGCCGGAGTACCTCCTGGACCTGAACCGCATCGGTCTCCTGCGGGAGTGGGAGGTCGGCGAGGACGTGGTTCGTCTGGGCGCCTCCGTCCCGTACACGCAGATCATGGAGAACCTCCGCACGGAGCTGCCGGGTCTCGCGCTCGCCTCGCACACGGTCGCGTCCCCGCAGATCCGCAACCGCGGCGGTGTCGGCGGCAACCTCGGTTGCGCCTCGCCGGCCGGCGACTCCCACCCCGCGCTGCTCGCGGCGGGTGCCGAGGTCGAGGTGGAGTCCGTACGCGGCTCTCGCCTGATCCCGATCGACGAGTTCTACACCGGTGTGAAGCGCAACGCGCTCGCCGCCGACGAGCTCATCAAGACCGTCCACGTGAAGAAGGCGGACGGGCCCCAGCAGTACTCCAAGGTCGGCTCCCGCAACGCGATGGTCATCGCGGTCTGCGCGTTCGGTCTGGCGCTGCACCCGGAGACCCGCACGGTCCGCACCGGCATCGGTTCGGCCGCGCCGACCCCGATCCGGGCGAAGGCCGCCGAGGAGTTCCTGAACGCCGCGCTCGAAGAGGGCGGCTTCTGGGAGTCCGGCAAGGTCATCACCCCGTCGATCGCCAAGCAGTTCGGTGACCTCGCCTCCGGCGCGGCCAACCCGATCGACGACGTCCGCGGCACGGCGAAGTACCGCCGTCACGCGGTTGGCATCATGGCTCGCCGCCAGCTCGTCTGGACCTGGGAGCAGTACCGCGGTACCGGCAACGGCCGCTCGCTTGAAGGGGCTGCGTAATCATGCGCGTCAATTTCACTGTCAACGGCCGTCAGCAGGAAGCCGACGACGTGTGGGAGGGCGAGTCCCTCCTCTACGTCCTGCGCGAGCGCCTGGGCCTGCCCGGTTCGAAGAACGCCTGTGAGCAGGGCGAGTGCGGTTCCTGCACCGTCCGCCTCGACGGCGTGCCGGTCTGTTCCTGTCTCGTGGCCGCCGGCCAGGTCGAGGGTCGCGACGTCGTGACCGTCGAGGGCCTGGCGGAGTTCTCCAAGCAGCGTGACGAGCACGGCCACGGCGGTGCCTGCGGCACCGGCGGCGGCTGCGGCGGCAAGGGCGTGTCCCTGGACGCGGCCAAGCAGTGGCAGGCGCACGGGCCGGGCAGCGAGCTCCGCTCGCGGGCGGGCGACTCGCAGACCGGTGAGGGCGTGGAGCTCTCGAACATCCAGCAGGCGTTCATCGACGCCGGTGCCGTGCAGTGCGGTTTCTGCACCCCGGGTCTGCTCATCCAGGCGGACGCGCTCCTGGAGGAGAACTCCTCCCCGTCCGACCAGGACATCCGTGAGGCCCTGTCCGGCAACCTCTGCCGTTGCACGGGCTACGAGAAGATCCTCGACGCGGTCCGCCTCGCGGCCGCCCGTCAGGGAGAGGCGGTCTGACCATGGCTCAGAACACCCGCACCGTGCCCGCCGGTACGCCGACGAACGTCACCCAGAAGCACAACAAGGGCGGCATCGGTGAATCGATTCTCCGCCCGGACGGCACCCTCAAGGTCACCGGTGAGTTCGCGTACTCCTCGGACATGTGGCACGAGGACATGCTCTGGGGCCAGACCCTGCGCAGCACCGTCGCCCACGCCGAGATCGTCTCCATCGACATCTCCGAGGCGCTCGCCATGCCCGGCGTCTACTCGGTGCTGACCTACGACGACCTGCCGGCCGAGATGAAGAACTACGGCCTCGAGATCCAGGACACCCCGGTTCTCGCCAACGGCCGGGTACGTCACCACGGTGAGCCGGTCGCCCTCGTGGCCGCCGACCACCCGGAGACCGCCCGCCGCGCGGCCGCCAAGATCAAGATCGACTACCGCGAGCTGCCGCTCGTCACCGACGAGGCCTCCGCCCTCGCCCCCGACGCGCCGCTGATCCACGAGGGCCGCGACGACCACCACATCGGTCACGTCCCGCACCCGAACATCGTGCACCGCCAGCCGATCATCCGCGGCAACGTGGAGGAGGCCCGCAAGCGCGCCGACGTCATCGTCGAGGGCGAGTACACCTTCGGCATGCAGGACCAGGCCTTCCTCGGCCCGGAGTCCGGTCTGGCCGTGCCGTCCGAGGACGGCGGCGTCGAGCTGTACGTCGCCACCCAGTGGCTGCACTCGGATCTCCAGCAGATCGCCCCGGTCCTCGGCCTGCCGCCGGAGAAGGTCCGCATGACGCTCTCGGGCGTCGGCGGTGCCTTCGGTGGCCGCGAGGACATCTCGATGCAGATCCACGCCTGCCTCCTGGCCCTGGCCACGAACAAGCCGGTCAAGATCGTCTACAACCGCTTCGAGTCCTTCTTCGGCCACGTGCACCGCCACCCGGCGAAGCTCTACTACGAGCACGGCGCCACCAAGGACGGCAAGCTCACGCACATGAAGTGCAAGATCGTCCTGGACGGCGGCGCCTACGCGTCCGCCTCCCCGGCGGTCGTCGGCAACGCCTCCTCCCTCTCGGTGGGTCCCTACGTCCTGGAGGACGTGGACATCGAGGCGATCGCGCTCTACACGAACAACCCGCCCTGTGGCGCGATGCGCGGCTTCGGCGCCGTCCAGGCCTGCTTCGCGTACGAGGCCCAGATGGACAAGCTCGCGGCGAAGCTGGGCATGGACCCGGTCGAGTTCCGCCAGCTCAACGCCATGGAGCAGGGCACGATCATGCCCACCGGCCAGGTCGTGGACGCCCCGGCGCCCGTCGCCGAGCTGCTGCGCCGGGTCAAGGCCCGCCCGCTGCCGCCGGAGCGCCAGTGGGAGTCGGCCGGCGAGGGCGCGGACGTCCGCGCGCTGCCCGGTGGCCTCTCCAACACCACCCACGGTGAGGGCGTCGTCCGCGGCGTCGGCTACGCGGTCGGCATCAAGAACGTCGGCTTCTCCGAGGGCTTCGACGACTACTCCACCGCCCGCGTGCGCCTGGAGGTCATCAACGGCGAGCCCGTCGCGATGGTCCACACGGCCATGGCGGAGGTCGGCCAGGGCGGCATCACCGTCCACACGCAGATCGCCCGTACGGAGCTGGGTGTCACGCAGGTGACCATCCACCCGGCCGACACGCAGGTCGGCTCCGCCGGTTCGACGTCCGCCTCCCGGCAGACGTACATGACCGGTGGCGCCGTGAAGAACACCTGTGAGGCGGTCCGCGAGGCCCTGCTGGAGATCGGCCGGCGCAAGAACGGCTCGTACCACCCGGCGTGGGCCACCGCCGAGCTGCTGCTCGAAGGCGGCAAGGTCGTCACCGACGGCGGCGAGGTCCTCGCGGACATCGCCGACATCCTCGAGGACGAGGCCATCGACCTCGAGCTCGAGTTCCGTCACGCGCCGACCGAGCCCTTCGACCTGGTCACCGGCCAGGGCAACGGCCACGTCCAGTACACCTTCGCCGCGCACCGCGCGGTCGTCGAGGTGGACACCGAGC
Source organism: Streptomyces sp. NPDC029164 (assembly GCF_055563995.1). Classification (NCBI taxonomy): domain Bacteria; kingdom Bacillati; phylum Actinomycetota; class Actinomycetes; order Kitasatosporales; family Streptomycetaceae; genus Streptomyces; species Streptomyces sp. NPDC029164. The sequence continues at coordinate 33,211 of NZ_JBVHWW010000058.1, forward strand.
TCGGCCTCGTCAAGGTCGTCGAGCTGGCGACCGCGCAGGACGTCGGCAAGGCGCTCAACATGCTTTCCGTGGTGGGCCAGATCCAGGGTGGAACCACCCAGGGTCTCGGCGTGGCGATCATGGAAGAGATCATCGTGGACCCGAAGACCGCGAAGGTGCGCAACCCCTCCTTCACGGACTACCTGATCCCGACCATCCTCGACACCCCGACCATCCCGGTCGACGTCCTGGAGCTCGCCGACCCGAAGGCGCCGTACGGCCTCCGCGGTATGGGCGAGGCCCCGACCCTCTCGTCCACCCCGGCCGTCATCGCGGCGATCCGGCAGGCGACGGGTCTGGAGATCAACAAGACGCCGATCCGTCCGGAAGCCCTCACCGGGACCCTCTAGACCGGCGTGGTGGGGGGGGGGGGGGGGGGGGGGGGGGGGGGGGGGGGGGGGGGGGGGGGGGGGGGGGGGGGGGGGGGGGGGGGGGGGGGGGGGGGGGGGGGGG
>NZ_JBVHWW010000059.1:0-26419 GCF_055563995.1 Streptomyces sp. NPDC029164
TGGTTTCGGGTTCGCTTTCTCTCCCCCTCTCTTCTTCTCCGCCCCTCCTCCCCCCCCCCCCCCCCCCCCCCCCCCCCCCCCCCCCCCCCCCCCCCCCCCAACCCACCCCCTAGGTCTTTCAGCCGGGCGGAACGGCTTACGCGCGGCTTCGCCACGAATCACCGAATTCCGGGAAACTCATCGGTCCGGGCCGGTGTCGGAGTTACCGTCCCTCGACGGCAATTACCGGCCCCCGTTGCCCGGAGGAGACACCATGACCGCTCAGCCCACGTGGCGGAAGTCCTCGTTCTGTAGTGAGGGCGACGCCTGCGTGTACGTCGCCACCGCCCCCGGAGCCCTCGTCAAGGTCGCCGACCGCGTCGACCCCGCGCACCTCGTGCTCGCCACGACGCAGGCGGCCTGGGCGGATTTCATTCGTGCCGTCAAGGAAACCGCCGCGCCGTAATGGCTCACCCTCAGGGGATTTTGTCCGATTAGCGCGTATCTTCGGCCCATGCCCACGCCCTACGGATCCCGCGGCGGCATGGCGTTCAGCGCTGCTGAGCTGCACGTGCTCAGGCGTCTCCTCGCCCACGCCCTTCAGTCCTCTCCGGCCCCCCTGGCGGCCGCGGAGGTCCAGGACTGCCTGCACCTCGCGCAGTCGGTGGACGACGCGGTCCAGGAGGCGGGCCGGCTCAGAGCGTTCCTCCTCGACGACCTCGCCCGCTACCGGGGCGCCCTGCCCGGCAGCCTCTCCGGCTACCTGGAGCTGCTGCAGGACGCCCTGGCCGCCGGCTACGAACCGGCCCCCGACGACCTCGCCGCCCTGCGCGCGCTCCGCGCCAATCCGGTCGCGGCGGCGCTGCTGGAGCGGGCCCAGGTCGTCGCGGAGCGCTCCGTACGCCGGCGGCTGTCGACGACCCCCGCGCCCCGGACCCGGCTGCTGGCGCTGGCCGGCGGGCGGGAGGAGCAGCCGAAGCCGGCTCCGCGGCCCAAGGAGCCGCCGAGTCCCGAGTCGCCGCGTCCCGAGCGGCCGGTTCCCACCCCCGGCGAGGTGTTCCCGCCGCGCCGCAAGCCCGGCCCGCCCCCGGCGGCCGGGCGGGCCGCCGGGTAGCTACGCTGTGGGGCATGGACTACGTCTCCGCGCTCGTGCCCCCCGTCGTGATGGCCGCGTTCTTCATCGCTCTCGTGGTGACGATCGTGAAGAGCCAGGGCGGCGCCAACAAGGCCAAGGAAGACGCCGCGGTCGACGCCGTGATCGCCCGGGCCGAGGCCGCGCGCCAGCAGCAGTAGCCCTCCGGGCGACGGGAGTGCGGCCGCATCGGCCGCACTCCCGATTTTGTCGCGCGTTGCCGAGCGAATAGTCGGGCAATTCCGCACAAGCAGCACTATCGTGCTGTTGTGCCTCGCCCCTTGGGAGAACTCGAAGACGCCGTCATGACGCGGGTGTGGCAGTGGAACCGCCCGGTCACCGTTCGTGAAGTTCTGGAAGACCTCCAGCAGGAACGGTCCATCGCGTACACCACGGTCATGACCGTTATGGACAATCTTCATCAGAAGGGCTGGGTCCGCCGGGAAGCCGAAGGCCGCGCCTATCGATATACGGCGGTCTCCACCCGCGCCGCCTACTCGGCCGCACTGATGAACGAAGCCTGGTCGACGAGCGACAACCCCGCGGCCGCCCTCGTCGCGTTCTTCGGCATGATGTCCGCGGAACAGCGGGAGGCACTCCGGGACGCCGTACGGGTCGTCCAGCACGACGGCGAGTCCGGTGCCGAGGCCGCGGCGGAACCTCCTGCCGAACCCCTCGCCGAACCCGCCGCCGAAGCCCCCGCCGAACTCCCCGCTCCGCAGGAAGCCGAAGGGGACTCCGCCGAGCGCCCGCAGGAGCCGGGGCGATAGCGTCCGCAGCCATGGGAGAGTTTTCCTCTGCACACGCAGAAACAGTGACGATCCGCCGTGCCCGCACCGGTGATGTTCCCGCGCTGCGCCGCCTCCTCGACCAGTACGTGCAGCAGCGGATCCTGCTGGACAAAGCCCCGGTCGTCCTTTACGAGGACATCCAGGAGTTCTGGGTCGCGGAACGCGACTCCGACAGTCAGGTGGTCGGCTGTGGCGCTCTCCACGTGATGTGGGAAGACCTTGCGGAAGTGCGTACTCTCGCCGTGGACCGCGGCTTGAAGGGCGCCGGCGTCGGCCACAAGGTGCTGCAGCAGTTGTTGCGGACCGCCCGCACGCTCGGGGTGAGCCGGGTTTTCTGCCTGACCTTCGAAGTCGAGTTCTTCGCGAAGCACGGCTTCGTCGAGATCGGCGAGACCCCGGTCGAGACCGATGTCTACATGGAGCTCCTGCGTTCCTATGACGAGGGTGTCGCCGAGTTCCTCGGTCTCGAACGAGTGAAGCCGAACACCTTGGGCAACAGTCGGATGCTTCTGCACCTCTGATCGATGGCCTACGCTTTTCCGTCGATCAGCAACCTGTGGCCTATGTCCGAATCGCGTATGTTTCCCGCCCTGTTGTGGTCCTGAACCTCTCCCCGGGGGTTTGTGTTTTCCAGGCAAAAGCGGTTTCCTTTCCACGTACTGCTTTTCGATGAAAGGAAATCCCGGTGGCACAGAAGGTTCAGGTCCTTCTTGTCGACGACCTCGACGGTGGCGAGGCGGACGAGACGGTGACGTTCGCTCTGGATGGCAAGACCTACGAGATCGACCTCACCACCGCCAACGCTGAAAAGCTCCGCGGTCTGCTCGACCCGTACACCAAGGGCGGCCGCCGCACCGGTGGCCGTGCCACCGCGGCACGTGCGAAGGGTGGCCGCGCCTCCGCGACGACCGGCAACCCGGACACCGCGGAGATCCGCGCGTGGGCCAAGGAGAACGGTTACAACGTGAACGACCGCGGCCGCGTCCCGGCCGAGATCCGCGAGGCCTACGAAAAGGCCAAGGGCTGACGGACCCCCGCCGTACGCCGCCCCAGGCGGGCCCGGTGGCATTCCGTCGCCGCCGCCGCCACCAGGCGTACGAGATCGGGCCCGGCGGTGCCCTTTCCGGGGCCGGGTCCGGCGGCCCGCCCGGGACCGGGCAGGGCCGGCAGCAGTGCTTCACACCCCTGCTCGGGGGGTCGCAGCCACACAGCGGCTCCCCGAGGGCTTTCTCCCAGGGGCCGCCCCGGGGGAGCCGGGGCGGTGATCCGGCCACCCGCACCCAGGGCGGTCAGGTCCAGGGCGACCCCGCCCCATTCCAGCCAGTCGAGCAGCCCCTCCAGCTCGTCTGCGCTCCCCGCGGCCACCAGGAACCGCATCCGGCGCCCCATGAGCGCCACCGGGCCCGTGGCGACCGGCCTGCGCAGCAGGGCCGCTCCCGCGTCGGACGGCAGCTCCAGCACGTCGAACCGGATCCCGGTCGGGAGCAGCCCGGGCGGACCGCCCGTGACGGCCCAGCCGAGCACCTGTTCGTACCAGGAGGCGTACGCACGCTCCTCCGGCGCGACGCGGGGCGGCGGGACGGTCGGCACAACGGTGAGGGCCATGCCCGGAGCAACTCGCGAAACGCCCCGGGGTTACGGTTGCCGTGACACACCGCACTCACTCATATGCGGAACGTAAACATCCGTGGCGGCGGAGTCCCACATTCGGGACGGAACTGTGTTCGCCCTTAGCTGAGGGGACCGGTGCCACGGGCATGGAGTGTCAGTCCTTACGGGTAAGACATTCCTAGTGGATCGGGGCGACACGCTGATTTGACGGGCTTCCGTTCGCCGTCGGCGTACACGCATGACGGGTATCTGCCTGGCCTGCGGGAACATCGTCTCGCACCATCGAGTTGGAGCAGTTGTCGGCTCTTCAAGCCGGTTTTCCCCGCTGATGCAGGGGTGAGCCGAGGACGGATGTCGGCAGTTGGAATGAGCTGTCCCGCCCCGCGGGACTAGCATGCGGAAGGACAGGGCGGGGACCGACCCCGAACTGCCCGACCGCTCTGAGGAGCGATAAACGATGTTCGAGAGGTTCACCGACCGCGCGCGGCGGGTTGTCGTCCTGGCTCAGGAAGAAGCCCGGATGCTCAACCACAACTACATCGGCACCGAGCACATCCTCCTGGGCTTGATCCACGAGGGTGAGGGTGTCGCCGCTAAGGCCCTGGAGAGCCTCGGGATTTCGCTCGAGGCTGTTCGCCAGCAGGTTGAGGAGATCATCGGACAGGGGCAGCAGGCCCCTTCCGGCCACATCCCCTTCACCCCGCGGGCGAAGAAGGTCCTGGAGCTTTCGCTCCGAGAGGCCCTCCAGCTCGGCCACAACTACATCGGCACCGAGCACATCCTGCTCGGCCTGATCCGCGAGGGCGAGGGCGTCGCCGCCCAGGTCCTCGTGAAGCTGGGCGCCGATCTCAACCGAGTCCGGCAGCAGGTCATCCAGCTGCTCTCCGGCTACACCGGCGGGGGCAAGGAGTCGGCCACGGCCGGCGGCCCGGCCGAGGGCACGCCCTCGACCTCGCTCGTCCTGGACCAGTTCGGCCGCAACCTCACCCAGGCGGCCCGCGAATCCAAGCTCGACCCGGTCATCGGGCGCGAGAAGGAGATCGAGCGGGTCATGCAGGTGCTGTCCCGCCGTACGAAGAACAACCCGGTCCTCATCGGCGAGCCCGGCGTCGGCAAGACCGCCGTCGTCGAGGGCCTGGCGCAGGCGATCGTCAAGGGCGAGGTTCCCGAGACCCTCAAGGACAAGCACCTCTACACGCTTGACCTCGGCGCCCTGGTCGCCGGTTCCCGCTACCGCGGTGACTTCGAGGAGCGCCTGAAGAAGGTGCTCAAGGAGATCCGCACCCGCGGCGACATCATCCTGTTCATCGACGAGCTCCACACCCTCGTGGGTGCGGGCGCCGCCGAGGGCGCGATCGACGCCGCCAGCATCCTCAAGCCCATGCTGGCCCGTGGTGAGCTCCAGACCATCGGTGCCACGACGCTGGACGAGTACCGCAAGCACCTCGAGAAGGACGCGGCCCTCGAGCGCCGCTTCCAGCCGATCCAGGTGGCGGAGCCTTCCCTCCCCCACACGATCGAGATCCTCAAGGGCCTGCGCGACCGCTACGAGGCCCACCACCGCGTCTCCATCACGGACGAGGCCCTGGTCCAGGCGGCGACGCTGGCGGACCGGTACATCTCGGACCGCTTCCTCCCGGACAAGGCGATCGACCTGATCGACGAGGCCGGCTCCCGGATGCGCATCCGCCGGATGACCGCACCGCCGGACCTCCGCGAGTTCGACGAGAAGATCGCGGCCGTGCGCCGCGACAAGGAGTCGGCCATCGACTCCCAGGACTTCGAGAAGGCGGCTTCTCTCCGCGACAAGGAGAAGCAGCTGCTCGCGGGGAAGACCAAGCGCGAGAAGGAATGGAAGGCCGGCGACATGGACGTCGTCGCCGAGGTCGACGGCGAGCTCATCGCCGAAGTCCTCGCGACCGCGACCGGCATTCCCGTCTTCAAGCTCACCGAGGAGGAGTCGTCGCGACTGCTCCGCATGGAGGACGAGCTCCACCGTCGGGTCATCGGCCAGAAGGACGCCATCAAGGCGCTCTCCCAGGCGATCCGTCGTACCCGTGCGGGTCTGAAGGACCCGAAGCGCCCGGGTGGCTCGTTCATCTTCGCCGGCCCGTCCGGTGTCGGTAAGACCGAGCTCTCGAAGACGCTCGCCGAATTCCTGTTCGGTGACGAGGACGCGCTGATCTCCCTCGACATGTCGGAGTTCAGCGAGAAGCACACGGTTTCCCGTCTCTTCGGTTCGCCCCCCGGCTACGTGGGCTACGAAGAGGGCGGCCAGCTCACCGAGAAGGTGCGCCGGAAGCCGTTCTCCGTCGTCCTCTTCGACGAGGTCGAGAAGGCCCACCCGGATATCTTCAATTCCCTTCTCCAGATCCTGGAGGACGGTCGTCTGACCGACTCCCAGGGCCGGGTCGTGGACTTCAAGAACACGGTCATCATCATGACGACCAACCTGGGTACCCGGGACATCTCGAAGGGCTTCAACCTGGGCTTCGCGGCGCAGGGTGACACGAAGACCGGCTACGAGCGGATGAAGGCGAAGGTCAACGAAGAGCTCAAGCAGCACTTCCGGCCCGAGTTCCTCAACCGTGTCGACGACACGGTCGTCTTCCACCAGCTCACCGAGGAAGACATCATCCAGATCGTCGACCTGATGATCGCGAAGGTCGACGAGCGCCTGAAGGACCGCGACATGGGCATCGAGCTGAGCGGTGACGCGAAGCTCCTGCTCGCCAAGCGCGGCTACGACCCGATCCTGGGTGCCCGGCCCCTGCGCCGGACCATCCAGCGCGAGATCGAGGACATCCTGTCGGAGAAGATCCTCTTCGGCGAGCTGCGTCCCGGTCACATCGTGGTCGTCGGCAAGGAGGGTGAGGGCGAGGAAGCCAAGTTCACCTTCCGCGGCGAGGAGAAGTCGGCTCTGCCGGACCTCCCCCCGATCGAGGCCACGGGCTCCGGCCCGGACCTGTCGAAGGGCGCGTAAGCGCGACCGAGCACCAAAGGGGCGGGGGGGGGGGGGGGGGGGGGGGGGGGGGGGGGGGGTGTTTTTGGGGGGGTGGGGTCGCGTGTCCTAAGGGGGGTCGGGGCGGGGGAAGGGGGAAGAGAACAGAAAGAAAAAGAAGAGGGAGCACCCTGACCGGGGCCCCCCCCCCCCCCCGCCCCTTTTTCCGTGGGCGGACTCCGCGCGCCCCCCAGGGGGCTCTGGAGGCCCTGGAAGGGCCGGCGGGCGTCCAGCGAGGCCCGCGCCCGCCCCCTCGCCGTCTCGCGCCCTCGTGCGGGGGGCGGGGTCCGCTTCGCCGGAGCGCGGTGCCGGTTGCCCGCCGATGGTCCCGAACGGGCGGGTCGAAGGTCCCCGGCCGGTGACAAGCCGCACAGAACAAAACGGACGTACTAGGTGGATTCGTAGATCCAAAGGCCCTCCGGAAGGGACCTTCGGCCCAGGAGGAAGGCCGTCAATCGAGCGCATCACACCCACCCCGCTACGAGCCCAGGTAGTAACCGGGACATTTGGGGAAGTCCCCGGCCGCGGGTTACCAAAGGTGAGCCAACCCGGCACACGTTCCAGCGTGCCGGGTCACTTCATGCCCGTGACGGGCGTGAACCGCCCTTGTCCCCGGCCCCGGAGGTCTGCACATGTCCGCGAAGCGCGTCAGCACCCGTCGTACCCGTATCGCCGTCGGCACCACCGCTCTCGGTGCGGTGCTGGCCCTGGGGGCCGGGACGACCGCCGCGTTCGCCGACACCGCGCAGACGGCCCTCGCCGGTACCGCCGAGCTGGTCGCCCAGCAGGCCTCCGCCCAGGCCGGCGCGGCCGCCAAGGCCGCCGCGAAGCCCGCCGCGAAGCCCGCCGCGAAGCCCGCCGCGAAGCCCGCCGCGAAGACCGCCTCGAAGACCGGTCTGTGGGACAAGCCGCTGGAGAAGTACACGCTGTCCGCGACCTTCGGCAAGGGCGGCAGCATGTGGTCGCACAAGCACTCCGGCCAGGACTTCGCCGTCCCGGTCGGCACCTCGGTCAAGTCCGCGGCCGCCGGTACCGTCGTGAAGGCCGGCCCGAACGGCGGCGGCGACGGCCCCGCGTACGGCAACGCCGTCGTGATCAAGCACGCGAACAACACGTACTCGCAGTACGCGCACCTCTCGAAGATCCAGGTCAAGATCGGCCAGAAGGTCGCCGCCTCCCAGCGCATCGCGCTGTCGGGCAACACCGGCAACTCTAGCGGCCCGCACCTGCACTTCGAGATCCGCACCACCCCGAACTACGGCTCGGCCGTCAACCCGGTGGCCTTCCTGCGCACCGTCGGCGTCAGCATCTGATCATCGTATGACCCGGCCGGTCCCCGTGACCGGCCCCACGACCCGGCCCCGCCGGCTGCTCAGGTGAGCAGCCACGCGTGGGCCGGCTTCGTTTCCGGACCGAGCTTGCCCTCCTTGTACGCGGCGGCCTGCTCCGGCGTGAACGCCGTGTCATAGAACTTGATGTTGTGCAGGGCGCCCTGCCAGGGGCCGGTCCAGATGTTGTGGTGCTTGGAGCGGCCCAGCTGGAGCGGACCGGGGGCCTGCCAGATCGGCGGCACCTGGGTGGTCTCGCCGGCCTTCTTGCCCTCGACGTAGAGCGCGATGGTCTTCTTCTCGGCGTCGTAGGTCGCCATCAGCATCGTGGGGGTCTTGAGCACGGTGGGCCCCTCGGCGGTGACGGTCCGCGTCGTGGCCGCGGCGCCCTTGTCGCCGGTCTGCACGCGGAAGATCCAGGCCTGCTTGCCGCCCACCTCGTTCACCCCCAGCTCGAAGGAGAACGACTCCCCGTCGCCCTGGCTGATGGCGATCCGCGAACCCTTGGCGCCGGAGCTGTAGACGCGGGCCGTGACGGTGAAGCTCTTGGTCACGTCCACGACGGGCTCGGCGGACTGGGCGTAGGAGTTCGCGTTGCCCTTCCCGACGATCTGGAACCGCTTGCCCAGCGGGCCGACCTGGAAGTCGGGGCCGAGCCGGATGCCGGTCTTGCCGTAGCTGTCGCGCAGCAGGGTCGCGTCGCCCTCGACGGTCGCGGTGTAGCCCGCGGGGGACTTCGAATCACCGGGCTCCGGCGCGGCGGACGTCGAGGGCTGGGCGTCGGCGCCCTCCGGCCCGTCGCCGCCGTCGCCCAGCAGGAAGAACGTTCCGCCGCCGGCGAGCAGCGCCAGTACGGTCACCCCGCCGCCCAGCATCCACAGCCGCTTCTTGCGCCGCTCGGCGGCCGACCGGTCGGCCATGGCCTCCCAGTCGGGCTGCGACGACGAGGATATGAGCGGCTGCGCGGGCTGGGCCGGTGCCCACCCCGCTGAGGCGTCCTGCTGTTGGTACGGGTTCGGCTGCTGCCCCTGCTGCGGGTAGCCGTAGCCGTACCCTTCGCCACCGGCCGGGTATCCGTAGCCGCCCTGGTCGTCGCCCTGGCGGGGCGGGCCGGGCGGGAAGCCGTGGCCGCCGCCCTGCGCGGGCGGACCCGGCGGGAACCCGTATCCGCCGCTTCCGGGGGCGGGCTCGGGCTGCGGGTTGCTCGGGGGATTCACGGCGTCGGTCATGCCAGGGATGCTAAAACACGGCCCCCCGCGCCGTACCGCCCGGTACCGCTCCGGGAGCCGCCGGCCGGCCGCACCGGTACGGTCCGGCCCGCCGCACCGGTACGGCCCCGTGGCCGTCAGCCCTGCGGCAGCTTGATCACCGGGAAGCTGCCCGTCGCCGTCGGCGCGTGTTCCGGCAGCCACAGGACCGCCACCGCGCCCGCCGCGGTGCCCTCGCGGTCGAAGCCGCCGGGGGCCGCCACGTTGCGGAAGGTCAGCCGGGCCCCCAGCACCCGCGCCTGGCCCTCCGCGATGGTCAGGCCCAGGCCGTGCCCCACGCCCGCGCGGTCCGTCGACCCGGTGCGGAAGCGGCTCGGCCCCTCGCGCAGCAGAGCGTCGGGGAAGCCCGGCCCGTGGTCCCGCACCCGTACGACCCGGCCCTCGACGTCGACCTGGATCGGCGGCTGCCCGTACCGCGCCGCGTTGGCCAGCAGGTTCCCCAGGATCCGCTCCAGCCGCCGCGGGTCGGTGCTGACGATCTCGTCCGCGACGACCCGTACGGTCGCCTCCGGCATCAGCGCCGTCACCCGCCGGCTCACGAACTCGCCCAGCGCCACGTCCTGGAGCTCCGCCCGCTCCGAGGCACTGTCCAGCCGGGCCACCTCCAGCACGTCCTCGACCAGCGCGCGCAGCGCCTGCGCCCGGTCCCGGACCAGCTCGGTCGGCCGCCCCGGCGGCAGCAGCTCCGCCGCCGTGAGCAGGCCCGTCACCGGCGTCCGCAACTCGTGCGCGATATCCGCCGTCACCCGCCGCTCGGCCTCCAGCCGCTGCTGCAGGGCGTCGGCCATGGCGTCCACGGCCCGTGCCAGGTCGTCCGTCTCGTCCCGGACGACGCCGCCGACCGCGTCCCGCACCCGTACGTCGGGATCACCGTGCGCCACCCGCTGCGCGGCGGCCGCGGCCTTGCGCAGCCTGCGCGAGATCTGCCCGCCGATGAGCACGCCGAGCGCCGATCCGCCGATCACGGCGGCGAGCCCGCCGACGACCAGCGCCCGGTCCAGGTCGGGGATCAGATTGGCGCTCTCCCGGAACTGCGTGTGCAGCGACAGCACCTGCCCGTTGCCGAGCGGCACGGCGGCCCACACCTCGGGCAGCCCGTGCGGCCGCTCCTGGATGTAGGTCCCGCGCCGCCCCGACTGCGCCTTGTGCCGGAGCTCGGCGGGGAGTTCGGGGTCGTTGAGCTTGGCCCCCATCGGCGGCTTGCGCCCGGCCTCGGCGTTGCGGGAGATGAACTGCACGCGGTCCAGCTGCACCTCGCGCGCGCTCTCCAGCATGGACACGCGGGCAGCGCTGTGCACGACCAGGCTCAGGGCGATCGTGACGAGGGCGCCCACGGCGGCGATGGCGAGCGTGATCTTCCAGCGGATCCCGGTACGGAGGGTGAACCGTCTCATGCCTTGAGCTTGTATCCGAAGCCCCGGACCGTCTCGATCCGGTCCTGGCCGATCTTGGTGCGCAGCCGCTGTACGTGGACGTCGACGACGCGGGTGTCGCCGCCCCAGTCGTAGTCCCAGACCCGCTCCAGCAGGCGGTCGCGCGACAGTACGGTGCCGGGCGCCGAGGAGAACTCCAGCAGCAGCCGCATCTCGGTCGGCGTCAGCGCCACGGCGGCGCCCGCCCTGCGGACCTCCATGCCCTCGGTGTCCACCTCCAGGTCGCCGAAGGAGAGCACGCCGCGCTCGGGGTCCGAGGCGTCGTGGGAGGAGCCCGGTCCGCCGTTCTGCGGGCCGCCGGAGTGGTCGAAGCGGCGCAGCACGGCGCGGATCCGGGCCACGAGCACGGAGCCGTCGAAGGGCTTGGTGACGTAGTCGTCGGCGCCCGCCTCCAGGCCCAGCACCACGTCGATGGAGTCGGCGCGCGCCGACAGCATGATCACGGGGACGGTGGACTCGTCGCGGATGCGGCGGCACAGGCTCACGCCGTCCATGCCGGGGACCATCACGTCGAGCAGCGCGATGTCCGGCCGGTCGGCGCGGAAGGACTCCAGGCCGGACAGGCCGTCGGGCATGGCCGTGACCACGAACCCGTCGCGTTCGAGCGCCAGGGTCGTGGCCTCACGGATGACGTCGTCGTCCTCCACGAACAGGACATGGGTCTCGGCCATGCGGAAGCCTCGCCTCGGTTCCTCTGTGCTCAGTTCTTCTGACTCGTGGCCGGGGAGGACTGGAGACCGCCGTCGACCACGTTGCTGTACTCCGAGTGCACTCGGTCCTGCTCGGTGAACGCCTCCCCGTTCCAGCGGTACGTGATCACGTCCTCGCCCGACGGATAGGCGAGCGCGTCGCTCTTTCCGTAGACCTGCTTCGTGAGCACCAGGTCGCCCCGGTCGATCTCCGCGTAGACGGGTGGCTGTTCGTCCGAGAACACATTCTCGTACGAGCCGCCGTCCGCCCGGTACACGTACGAGCCGCGGCCCAGGGCGTCGGCGCAGGACAGGACGTTGACGACGATGTCGACGACGGGGCTGCCGGTGACCTTCCCGTAGCTCACGTCCACCGGGTACTCCTTGCCCGCGCAGGGCTTGAGGTCCCGCTTGATCTCGGCGCTGACCTTCGGGTCCGCCTTGAGCAGTGCGACGGGGTCGACCTTCTTGAAGGGCCGGCCGGACGCGGAGGCCGCGCCCGAGGAGGGGTCGGCGGGGGTGGACGGGGCGACCGGGCTGGCCTTCGCGACCGCGTCGGAGCGGGCGGGGCCGCCGTCGCGCAGGCCGGTGCCGCCGGTCGCGCAACCGACCGCGAACACGGCAGTGCCGACGAGGACGACCGTCCCCGCCGACACCAGTACCAGCGATTTCCCGCTGGTCAGAACTTGGCCGTTCAGGCCGCGCACCGCTCACGCCCCTCGTACCGCATGGTGTGGTCACCGCGCTCCAGCGCCCGCATGTCCAGGTCCCGGCTCTCGAGCTCCTGCCGGAGACGGGCCAGCGCGCGGTGCAGAGTGCTCTTCACGGTACCCGCAGACATTCCGAGCGCCGCGGCGGTCTCCTCGGTGCTCATCTGCTCCCAGTGTCGCAGCACGACCACGCTGCGCTGCTTGGGCGCGAGCACCTTGAGGATGTCCATCAGCAGGGCGCGGTCGGCGCGCTGGTCGGAGCCGTCCTCGACGGAGGCGTCGGGGAGCTGCTCGGTGGGGACCTCTTCGAGCTTGCGGGCGCGCCACCACTCGGTACGGGTGTTGATCATGACGCGCCGGAGGTAGGCGTCGGCCAGGGACTTGTCGGCGATGCCGTCCCAGCGGCCGTAGGTGCGCACGAGGGCGGTCTGCAGGAGGTCCTGGGCGTCGGTGGGGTCCGGGACCAGGCGCCGGGCGCTGCGCAGCAGCGCGTCCTGCCGGGTGCGTACGTACTCTTCGAATTCGAGTACCTCACCGTGCGCCATCTGAGACCGCCTCCGCTGCCGTCCACCGCTCATCCGCTGTCTTACGGATTCGAAGGTACGGAGGGCTTGTCACGGGCCTGTGCGAGCCAGCCTTCGGTGGGCGCACGGACACCCATAGGTTGTGTAACAGTGCCGTGAGCTGCGGTTTCCCGGCGAGAAGCGGAATTGTCGACTCAGTTTCAAGGTCGACTACGGGTGGTCGCGGAGCCGTCGCCGAGCGCTCGCCGGGCGGTCGTCCGCAGGTCACCCGGACCCCATCCGGACCCCCTTCGGGCCCATCCGGACCCGCGCCCGGCGGCGGTTCCGGTCAGGTCTGCGGAAGCCGGTAGAAGCCCCCGTCGAGCGGTTCCACCAGCCCGTCGGAGACCAGCCCGTCCAGTGCCCGGGCCCGCTGCACCGGCTCGTCCCACACCGTGTCGAGCACGGCCTGCGGAACGGCGCCCACCGCCTCCCGGAGAACCGCGAGGAGCTTGCCGCGCACCTGCCGGTCGGTCCCGGCGTACGTCTGCCCGCGCCGCGGCGGCCCCTCGTGCGCCGGCTTCCCGGCGAGGCGCCACGCGCACAGCCCGGCCACCGGGCAGCGCGCGCAATCGGGGCTCTTCGCCGTGCACACCAGCGCGCCGAGCTCCATCGAGGCCGCCGCCCAGCGCGCCGCCGTCGCCTCGTCCTCGGGCAGCAGGGCCCGGGCCAGGCGCCGCTCGGCGGCGGTGGTGGCGTTCGGCGGGTACTCGACCCCGGTGGCGGTGCGCGCGAAGACCCGCCGGACGTTCGTGTCGAGGACGGCGTGTCGCTGGCCGTACGCGAAGGAGGCCACGGCGGCCGCCGTGTACTCGCCGATCCCGGGCAGCGAGAGGAGCTGCGCGTGCTCCCGCGGTACGTCGCCCCCGTGCCGCTCGGTTATGGCGACGGCCGCGCCGTGCAGCCGCAGGGCGCGGCGCGGGTAGCCGAGCCGCCCCCAGGCCCGTACGGCCTCGCCGGGGGCCTCGACGGCCAGGTCGGCGGGGCGGGGCCACCGGGCGAGCCACTGCTCGTACACCGGGAGGACCCGGCTGACCGGGGTCTGCTGGAGCATGAACTCGCTGACCATGACCCCCCAGGGGCCGGCCTCGGGGCGGCGCCAGGGCAGGTCGCGGGCGTGCTCGTCGAACCACGCGATGACGGGGGAGTGCAGCGCGTGGGAGGAGTCGGGGGATACGGCCGTGGCGGAAGCGGGGGATGCAGTCATGACAGACGGCATCCTGGCACGTTTCGGGCCCGCCCCGCCGGGCCCGGACCGGTGAACCAGACGGCCGCGCGGACCCCGCTCGCCCGCATGGCGGCAGACGGCGGCGAAGAGCACACCGAAGAACAGGAGCCCGTAGGGAGAGGTCTGAGCTGTGCATGGCTACCGAAGGTAGGCAGAGCGGCCCCGTCGCCGCATCAGGCCTCTGGCTGGTTCCCGGCGGGTCCGCGTACTCCCGCAGGATGATCATCGGCAAATCGAGCCTGCCGCGCGGCATGGGGGGCACTGATCGGGCCGCGATCTCTCGTAAAGTTCCCTCCGTGGGATCTCTGCGCAATCCGGTCGGGCCGCTCCCCTCCTCCATCTACTGGCGACGGAGGGCTGTGCTGGCGTCCGTCGTCGCGCTCCTCGCGCTCCTCGCCGTATGGACCGTCAGTTCCGGTGGGGGGAAGACGAGTACGAACGGAAAGGGCCAGGGCGGCCCCGACCCCGTCGCCTCGATCACCCCCGGCCCGGCCGGTACGGGCCCCGCGATCAGCGCGGCCCCCGGAGGGCGCACCGAGTCGGGCGGCGGAACCACCGGCTCCGAAGGCGGTGGGAGCGGCGGCGCGGGCAAGAACGGCGAGCCGGGCAGCGGCACGGCCGCGAGCGGCGGGTCCGGCTCGGGCGGTGGCGGCGCGGCGGCCGGGCCGGCGCAGGTCCCGGCGGACTCCCCGCTTCCCACGTGCGCGCCGGGTGCGCTGCAGTGGGAGGTCAAGAGCGTGAAGAACGAGTACGAGGCGAACGAGAAGCCCAGGCTCGAACTGGTCGCCCGCAACACCTCCGGCACCACCTGCAAGATGGACCTCGGCCCGCGTCAGGCCGTCCTGACCATCCTTCAGGCGAGCAGCAGCAAGGCGGTGTGGTCCTCGGCGGACTGCCCGGCCGGCGCGGGCAACGCCTTCTTCCGCCTGCCGGCGCAGGGGGAGACGAAGCAGTCGCTGGAATGGGACCGCAGGTTCAGCGCGGCCGACCAGTGCCAGGCGCCTCCGGCGGGGTCTGCGGCCCCTGACACGTACGTGGTCGAGGTCAAGTCCCCCGGCATGCCGGTCGCCCGAACCTCGTTCGTCCTCAAGCAGGACTGATACGGGGGCGGAGCCCCGGGGTTCTAGACGTAGCGTTCGAGGATCGAGGATTCCGCCAGGCGGGACAGGCCCTCGCGGACGCTGCGCGCACGCGCCTCGCCGACGCCGTCCACCGTCTGCAGGTCGTCGACGCTCGCGGCGAGCAGCTTCTGCAGTCCGCCGAAGTGCTCCACGAGCCGCTCGATGATCGCGCCCGGCAGCCTCGGCACCTTCGCCAGCAGCCGGTACCCGCGGGGCGACACCGCCGAGTCGAGGGTCTCGGGCGAGCCCGTGTACCCCAGCGCCTTCGCCACGATCGCCAGCTCCAGCAGCTCCGGGTGCGTCAGCGCGTCCAGTTCCGCCAGTGCCTCGTCCACCGTGCGGGAACGCTTCGCCGTCGGCTCCGGCACGTAGTCCCGGATGACCAGCTCCCGCTCCTGCTCGATGCCCACCGTCAGCTCGTCGAGCTGCAGCGACAGCAGTCGCCCGTCCGTGCCCAGTTCGACCACGTACTCGGCGATCTCGGTCGCGATCCGGCGGACCATTTCCAGCCGCTGCGCGACCGCCGTCACGTCGCGGACCGTGACCAGGTCCTCGATCTCCAGCGCCGACAGCGTGCCCGCGACCTCGTCGAGGCGCAGCTTGTACCGCTCCAGCGTGGCCAGCGCCTGGTTCGCCCGCGACAGGATCGCCCCGGACTCCTCCAGGACCCGTCGCTCGCCGTCCACGTACAGCGCGATCAGCCGCATCGACTGCGAGACGGAGACCACGGGGAAGCCGCACTGCTTGGAGACGCGGTCCGCCGTGCGGTGGCGCGTACCGGTCTCCTCCGTCGGGATCGACGCGTCCGGCACCAGCTGCACACCGGCCCGCAGGATCTTGGTGATGTCCTTGTCGAGGATGAGCGCGCCGTCGAGCTTGCACAGCTCCCGCAGCCGGGTCGCGGTGAACTCCACGTCGAGGACGAAACCACCGGTGCACATGGCCTCGACGGACTTGTCCATGCCGAGGACGATGAGCCCGCCGGTGTTGCCGCGAACGATCCGTTCCAAGCCGTCACGCAGCGGCTGACCAGGTGCGACCGCGCTCAGCGAGGCGCGCATCATGGCCTCCTGCTTGGAGCTCGCGCCCGACTTCCCGGATGCTGCTGCCCCGTCCTTGGCTGCCACTGCACTCCTCCGGTCGCGGGTTGCGCCGCCCCGCGCCGCGGGCACGAGGACGTGCGTACGGCCGGGCGGACCAGCCCAAAGTCTACCGGCGCGCGCTACGGCCCCGCCGTGGCTTGGCCAGGTAGGGCTTGCGGGGGCCCCGTACGGACCCCCTGACCAGGGCCGCTGCCCCGTCAGTCGGTGGCCCGCTCCTTGGCCGGCGTACGGGAGCGCCCGCGCGGCAGCACCCGGAGCGCATCGCCCATGTCGGCCACCTCGATCACCTTCATCCCGGCCGGAACCTTCCCCGGATCCGCCGGGACCAGCGCGTGCGTGAAGCCGAGCCGGTGCGCCTCGGCGAGGCGCCGCTGGACGCCGGTCACCCGCCGCACCTCGCCGGCCAGACCGACCTCGCCGATCGCCACGAGGTTCTTCGGGAGCGGTACGTCGCTGGCGGCGGAGGCCAGGGCGAGCGCGATCGCCAGGTCGGCGGCCGGCTCGGTCAGCTTCACTCCGCCCACGGTCGCGCTGTAGATGTCGCGCTTGCCGAGCGCCGTGATCCGGCCGCGCTGCTCCAGCACCGCCAGCATCATCGAGACGCGCGAGGTCTCCAGACCGGAGGTGGTGCGGCGCGGGGAGGGGATCTGCGAGTCGACGGTGAGCGCCTGCACCTCGGCGACCAGCGGACGCTTGCCCTCCAGCGTCACGGTCAGGCACGTGCCCGGGACGGCCTCGGCGCGCCGGGTCAGGAACAGCCCGCTCGGGTCGGCGAGTCCGGTGATCCCCTCGTCGTGCAGTTCGAAGCAGCCGACCTCGTCGGTGGCGCCGTACCGGTTCTTGATGCCGCGCACCAGCCGCAGCCGGGCGTGCCGGTCGCCCTCGAAGCTCAGTACGACGTCGACGAGGTGCTCCAGCAGACGGGGGCCGGCGATGGCCCCGTCCTTGGTCACGTGGCCGACGAGGAGGGTGGACATCCCGCGTTCCTTGGAGGCCCGGATCAGTGCCCCGGCCACCTCGCGCACCTGGGCCATGCCGCCGGGCGCGCCGTCGATCTCGGGGGAGGCGACGGTCTGCACGGAGTCCAGGATCAGCAGGGAGGGCTTCACGGCGTCGAGGTGCCCGAGGACGGCGGACAGGTCGGTCTCGGCGGCCAGGTAGAGGTGATCGTTGAGGGCGTTGATCCGGTCGGCGCGCAGCCGCACCTGGCTCGCCGACTCCTCGCCCGTCACGTACAGCGTGCGGTGCTCGTCGCTGGCCGCCTTCGCCGCGACGTCCAGCAGCAGCGTCGACTTCCCGACGCCGGGCTCGCCGGCGAGCAGCACCACGGCGCCGGGGACGAGCCCGCCGCCGAGGACGCGGTCCAGCTCGTCCACGCCGGTGCTGCGCGCGGTCGCCGTCCGGCCGTCGACCTGGCCGATCGGGAGGGCGGCGGTGGAGACCCGGCCGGCGGCGGTGGTCCGCACGGCGGGCGCGCCCATCTCCTCGACGGTGCCCCAGGCCTGGCACTCGGGACACCGCCCGAGCCATTTCGCGGTCGTCCAGCCGCAGTCGGTACAGCGGTAGGACGGCCGGTCCTTGGCGGATGAACGAGCGGTGCGGGCAGCCATGCCGCTCACGGTAGCCGCCCGCACCGACAATGCGGTGGGAGGGCTCCGGCGGCCGCCGGAATCCTCCCACGTCAGGGCGCCGCGTCAGCGGACCACCGATCTGTTCACCCGTAAGGGCTAAAAGTGGGGAAGGCTTCCAGGGCACCACCGGCACGCCGCCTACGGTCGCCAGGTGAACAGCAGCAACCAGGCACACCCCTCAGCGCACACCGGCGCACACCGGGCGCACGGGCGCACGCACAGCGAGGGGGAGCAGCCGCCCCCCTTCCGGCACGAGCCTTACCTGGACGGTCTGTTCACGTACTGCCTGTCGGTCCTGTGCGACCACGACACCGCCACCGACGTGCTGGGCGACGTCCTCGCCGTGGCCGAGCGGCACCCCGGCCGCTGCCCCGACGAGGGGGACCGGCGGGCCTGGCTCTACGCGCTCGCCCGCTGGGGCTGTCTGCGCCGGCTGGCAGAGCAACGGCGCACCCGGCAGGGAGCGCATTCCGCCCGGCGTGCGCCGGAGCACATCGAGCGCAACCGTGCGCCGGGTGGTGACACAAACCCGGGCACTGCCCCGGGAGCCGGCCGCGCCCCGGACGGCCACCGGCTCGTTGACGTGCACGCCTACCGCCGTACCGAACTGGCCCGGCTCGCCTGGCCCGAGGCCGCCGGCACCACGCCCGCGCAGCGCGAGGCCCTCGAACTCGCCGTCCGCCACCGCCTCGGCGTCCCCGAGCTCGCCGCCGTCCTCGGCACGCCCCCGGCCACCGCCCGCGAGCTCCTGTCCGGCGCCGCCTGCGAGGTGGAGCGCACCCGCGCCGCCCTCGCCGTCGTGGAGACCGGGAACTGCTCCGCCGTCTCCCTCCTCACGGGCGACGACGGCGACG
Organism: Streptomyces sp. NPDC029164; assembly: GCF_055563995.1. Classification (NCBI taxonomy): domain Bacteria; kingdom Bacillati; phylum Actinomycetota; class Actinomycetes; order Kitasatosporales; family Streptomycetaceae; genus Streptomyces; species Streptomyces sp. NPDC029164. The sequence continues at coordinate 18,443 of NZ_JBVHWW010000059.1, forward strand.
GAGACGGTGACGGCAACGTGCTGCTGTCCAGCACCCTGCGCGCCGAACTCGTCCGCCACGTCGACGACTGCCCCCGGTGCCGCCGCGTCGCCGAACGCGTGGGCGTCGCCGCCCCCTGGCCCGGCTCCGGCGGCATCAACACCGCCGCCCTCCCGCTCGTACCCGCCCCCCGCACCGCCGTCCACGCGGCGATGCTCCGCTCCGGCCGGGGCCGCGGCCGCAGGCCGGGCCCGCGCTTCGACCGCACCGGCTTCCCGATGGACCCCAGGGACCGCGCGGCCCGCCGCGACCGGCTGCGCGCCCGGGCGGTGACCACGACCGTCGTCGCCACCGTGGTCGCCGCCCCGGTGCTGGCGCTGTGGGCGGCGTACCGCGGCGCCCCCAGCACCGGTGAGCCCGTCGGCGGCGACTCCACCCGCATCTCCGCCGGCGAGTCCGAACTCCCGACGGCACGGACCGACGGCCGCCCGCTGTCGGCGTACGAGAACACCGGCAACGCCGCCAGCACCACCGGCGGCCCCGGCTTCGCCCAGAGCAGTGACGACTCCGACGTCTCCGTCGAGGTGATCAGCACCGGCCCGCCGGCCGGAGCCGACCACGCCGGAGCCCACGCCGGCCACCTCTCCGTCGCCGCGTCCTCCCGCGGTTCCCTCACGCTGCTCATCCTCACCGCCTCCGGCGGCGCCCCGGTGGACTGGCGGCTCTGGTCCGACGCGCCGTGGCTGCGCGCGAGCCGCACCGCGGGCACGCTGGCCCCCGGAGAATCGGTCACCCTGCGGATCGCCGTGGACCCCGACGCCCAGCCCGTGGGGGCCTGGACGGCCCGGGTCGGGGTCGATCCGAGCGGCGCGGTGGTCTCCATCCAGGGCCGCGGCCGCCCCGCGGCGACCCCGACGCCCACGCCGGACCCGACGCAGCCCTCGCCCCCGTCGCCGAATCCGGACCCGACGCAGCCGCCCACGCCGACCCCGACGCCCACGGAGCCGACGATCCCGCCGCCGTCCCCGACGCCCACGCCGACCGCGACGCCGCCGGACGGCTCAGGCGGAACGGTTTCTCCCGGGCCGGACCCGGGCCCGTCGGGCTAGCCGGGTTGGCCGGGCCGGCGGCACACCGCCGGTCAGACCGGGTCCGCCGGGTGCGGGGCCATCGGCAGCAGGGAGGCCAGCCGCGCCTCGCACAGCTTCACCAGCGCCTCGTACCCCTCCTTGCCCATCAGCTCCGTCAGCTCGGCGCGGTACGACACGTACACCGGGTCCCCGGCGCCGTGCGCGGAGGTGGCCGACGTACACCACCAGTGCAGGTCGTGGCCGCCGGGACCCCAGCCGCGGCGGTCGTACTCACCGATCGACACCTGGAGCACGCGGGTGTCGTCGGGCCGTTCGATCCAGTCGTACGTCCGGCGGATCGGCAGCTGCCAGCAGACGTCGGGCTTGGTCTCCAGCGGTTCCTGGCCGCTCTTCAGCGCCAGGATGTGCAGCGAGCACCCGGCCCCGGCGGGGAACCCCGGCCGGTTGAGGAAGATGCACGCGCCGTCCCAGCGGCGGGTCTGCTTCTCCCCGTCGTCGTCGTGCTGGGTCCAGCCGCTCTCGCTGCCGACGTCGTGGAACTGCCACAGCTCGGGCGTCAGCCGGGCCACGTGCTGCGCGACGCGCTTCTCGTCGTCCTCGTCGGAGAAGTGCGCGCCGAGCGTGCAGCAGCCGTCGTCCGCCCGGCCCGCCTGGATGCCCTGGCAGCCGCTGCCGAAGATGCAGGTCCAGCGGGAGGTCAGCCAGGTCAGGTCGCAGCGGAAGATCTGCTCGTCGTCGGCGGGGTCGGGGAACTCCACCCAGGCCCGGGGGAAGTCGAGGCCCTTCTCGTCGGAGACGGCGGGGGGCTTGCCCTTGCCGTTCCTGCCGCCGCCGCTCTTGCCCCCGGCGTTCTTGGCGCCGGCGTTCTTGCCCTTGGCGGGGTCCTTGGCGGGGTCCTTCTGCGACCGGGTCTTGTTGGCCTTCTTCGTATTTGGCACAAACCCAAGCCTAAGCGCCCCTTACGCAACCCCCGAGCGTTCCTCGCAGTAGCGTTTCCCCCTATGAGACTCGGTGTCCTTGATGTGGGTTCGAACACGGTCCATCTCCTGGTGGTGGACGCGCACCCCGGCGCGCGCCCGCAGCCGGCGCACTCGCACAAGGTGGAAATACGGCTGGCGGAGCTCCTCGACGAGGGCGGCGCCGTCACTCCCGACGGCGTGGAACGCGTCGTCTCGGTGATCTCCGACGCGGTGCAGGCCGCCGAGGACAAGGGGTGCGAGGACGTCCTCCCCTTCGCGACCAGTGCCGTGCGCGAGGCCACGAACGCGGACGAGGTCCTCGCGCGGATCAAGGCCGAGACCGGCGTCGACCTGCCGGTGCTGAGCGGCGAGGACGAGGCCCGGCTGACGTTCCTCGCGGCCCGCCGGTGGTTCGGCTGGTCCGCCGGGAAGCTGCTCGTCCTGGACATCGGCGGCGGCTCGCTGGAGATCGCGTACGGCATCGACGAGGACCCGGACGCGGCCGTCTCGCTGCCGCTGGGCGCGGGCCGCCTCACCTCGGGCTGGCTCCCGGGCGACCCGCCGGACGCGCTGGACGTCCGGGCGCTGCGGCGGCACGTGCGGGCGGAGATCGCCCGCACGGTCGGCGAGTTCAGGCGCTTCGGGGTCCCGGACCACGTGGTGGCGACGTCGAAGACCTTCAAGCAGCTGGCCCGCATCGCGGGCGCGGCCCGCTCGGCGGACGGTCTGTACGTGCAGCGGGACCTGAGCCGCAAGTCCCTGGAGGAGTGGGTCCCCCGCCTGGCGGCGATGACCACGACCCAGCGCTCGGCCCTCCCGGGTGTCTCGGAGGGCCGGGCGAACCAGCTCCTGGCGGGGGCGCTCGTCGCGGAGGGCGTGATGGACCTCTTCGGCGTCGACGAGCTGGAGATCTGCCCCTGGGCCCTGCGCGAGGGCGTGATCCTCCGCAGGCTGGACCACATGCCGACGGGATCCTAGGGACGGCCCTGGCGCGGGTGGCCCGGGGGAGGTCAGCGCAGCCGGAGCGTGCTCGTGACGCCGGCGTGGTCGGACGGCCACAGACCCGAGGGGGTGCGGTCGGCCGGGCTCGCGCCCACCAGGTCGGCCGTCAGCGCGTGGATCTTGCCGCGGAAGAGGACGTAGTCGATGCGCTGCGTGAGGCCGGAGGCGGCATTGCGCAGGTCGGGGGCCTGGCAGCAGGTGAAGCCGGGGCTGCGGGGGCGGCGCCGGTTGGCGGTCCAGACGTCCTGGAAGCCGGCGGCCAGGAGGCGGTCGTAGCTGCGGGTGGTGGTCGCCGGCGTCGCGCCGACCCCGCCGGCCGCCGAGTTGAGGTCGCCGAGCAGCACGGTGGGGAGCTTGGTGTTCAGCGGGCCCGCGAGCAGTTCGGCGGCCTGGGCCTCCTGGACGGCGGGGGCGGCGGGTTCGAGATGGGTGGTCACCACCCGGGCGGCGCGGCCGCGGAGCGTGACGTCGGCCGAGACCCAGCCGCGCTCGATCTTGAGGGCCGGACCGGGCGGGCAGCCCAGCGCGGGCCGGCAGACGGTCACGTGGTCGCCGAACCGGGCGGCCTGCGCGTGGGCCACGGAGAAGGCGCGTGCGGGCAGGTCGGTGCGGGCCAGGAGCACGTCGCGGTCGGTGAGGCGGATGTCCTGGAGGCCGCCCGGGGTGGAGCGCGGGGCCTCGAAGTCGCTGCCGACGGTGACGCTCGCCACGGGGGCGTAGTGCTTGCCGCGGGCGGTGAGCTCGTCGAGGAGGATCCGCAGGAAGTCGTACTCGACGTGGGTGGCGCTGCCCGGCCCGGCCGGGGTCTGGCTGCGCCACAGCACCGCTTCCTGGAGGCCCACGAGGTGGGGCTCGCTCTCGGCGATCTCGTCGGCCAGCGCCTCGGCGCGCTCCGTGAAGTCCGTCGCCCGGACGCTCGACCACACCGCGGTCACCGCGGCGACGAGCCCCTGCGGGGTGGTGGCGGCGAGGACCGGCGAGAGGTCGGCGCCCAGGTAGAGGTTGCGGGTCGTGACCCGCAAGGGCGTCCGGCCCCCCTCGGAGGCCGAGGCCGTGCCGAGCGATCCGGGTGCGAGCAGCGCGAGCACGCACAGGGTGGATGTGAGCCAACGGCGAGTCATGCGGGCAGCCCTCTCGGTGAAAAGCGGGCGAACGCCCGCATCTTGGCCGAAACCTAAGACGGTTGACGGGGCGTCGCGATCCAGCTGTGGGCCGGGCGGCCTAGGCCCGGCACCCGGGCCCGGCCGCCACCCGGGCGCGGCCCACGACCGTCCCGTTCCGCCGGGGACGCGTGCCGAGGGCCGAGACCGGCCACCGGCCGGGCCCGGGCCGGCCCCGGGTGGCGGCCGTCACGTACCGGGCGGGCGTCGGCCCCGTACCCTGTCCCCGTGGCAGAACCAGTCCGCGTCCCGACCGCGAAAATCGCCCTCTCCACCGCCTCCGTGTATCCGGAGTCGACGGCGACCGCCTTCGAGATCGCCGCGCGCCTCGGGTACGACGGCGTGGAGGTCATGGTCTGGACGGACCCGGTCAGCCAGGACGTCGACGCGCTGCGCCGGCTGTCGGACGACCACCAGGTGCCGATCCTCGCCGTGCACGCGCCGTGTCTGCTGATCACCCAGCGCGTGTGGTCCACCGACCCGTGGACCAAGCTGCGGCGGGCGCAGGCCGCGGCCGAGCGGCTCGGCGCGTCCACCGTCGTCGTGCACCCGCCGTTCCGCTGGCAGCGCCAGTACGCGCGGGACTTCGTCACCGGCATCTGGCGGATGGCCGACGAGACGGACGTCCGGTTCGCCGTGGAGAACATGTACCCCTGGCGCTACCGCGACCGCGAGATGCTCGCGTACGCACCCGAGTGGGACGTGACGAAGGACGACTACCGGCACTTCACCGTCGACCTGTCGCACACCGCCACCGCCCGTACGGACGCCACCGCGATGATCGACCGGATGGGCGAGCGGCTCGCGCACGTCCACCTCGCCGACGGAAACGGTTCGGCGAAGGACGAGCACCTGGTCCCGGGGCGGGGTACGCAGCCCTGCGCCGAGCTGCTGGAGCGGCTCGCCCGGACCTCGTTCGACGGCCATGTGGTGATCGAGGTGAACACGCGGCGGGCGATGTCCTCCGCCGAGCGCGAGGCCGACCTCGCCGAGGCGCTGGCCTTCACGCGGCTGCACCTCGCCACCGCCACCCGGGACGGGGCGCGGCGGGCATGAGCACGGGAGCGGAGAAACCGCGCCGCCGCGGGCCCGGCCGGCCGCGGCAGGACGAGGCCGACGACGGGCCCGGCACCCAGGAGCGGATCCGGCTGGCCGCCCGCGAGGTGTTCGCGGAGCGCGGGTACGACAAGACGTCCGTCCGAGGCGTCGCGAAGGTGGCGGGGGTGGACCCGGCGCTGGTCCACCACTACTTCGGCAGCAAGGACGACCTCTTCGCCGCCGCCATCGAGATGAGCCTGGAGCCGGCCCTCGTGGTCCCCGCGATCGTCGGCAGCGGGCCGGACGGCATCGGCGAGCGGCTGGCCCGGTACTTCCTCGGCGTCTGGGAGAACCCCGTCACCCGGGCCCCGCTGCTCGCGGTGATCCGGTCCGCCCTCACCCACGAGGCGGCCGCGAAGGTGCTCCGCGGGCTGGTGCTGCGGAGGGTCCTGGAGCGGGTCGCCGCCGACCTTGACGTGCCCGACCCGACCTTCCGCGCCGAGCTCGCGGCCTCCCACATGGTCGGCATCGCGATCCTGCGCTACGTCGTCCGGGTCGAGCCCCTCGCCTCCGCGGACGTGGAGGACATCGTGGCGCTCGTCGCCCCCACACTGCAGCGGTACCTGACCGAAGAGTGAGCCTGTCGTCCCGTCATGCGGACGCGGCGTCCGGATCGCGGGCGGTGGGCGTAGCCTCGTATCTGAGCCATATCCGCAGTCGCGGCTGACCGTACAGCCGCACTCATGGGGAGTGAACCGCATGCCCGAGCTGAGGTCCCGCACCGTCACCCACGGCCGCAACATGGCAGGCGCTCGTGCGCTGATGCGCGCGTCGGGCGTAGCGAGCTCGGACATCGGGAAGCCGATCATCGCCGTGGCGAACTCCTTCACCGAGTTCGTCCCGGGCCACACCCACCTGGCCCCGGTCGGCCGCATCGTCTCCGACGCGATCCTCGCCGCCGGCGCCGTCCCCCGCGAGTTCAACACCATCGCGGTCGACGACGGCATCGCCATGGGCCACGCCGGGATGCTGTACTCCCTGCCCTCCCGCGACCTGATCGCGGACAGCGTCGAGTACATGGTGGAGGCGCACTGCGCCGACGCCCTGATCTGCATCTCCAACTGCGACAAGATCACCCCCGGCATGCTGATGGCCGCCCTGCGCCTCAACATCCCGGTCGTCTTCGTCTCCGGCGGCCCGATGGAGGCCGGCCAGGCCACCCTCGTCGACGGCACAGTCCGCAAGCTCGACCTGATCGACGCCATGGTCGACGCCTCCAACGAGAACGTCTCCGACGAGGACGTGCTCCGCATCGAGGAGAACGCCTGTCCCACGTGCGGCAGTTGTTCCGGCATGTTCACCGCCAACTCGATGAACTGCCTCGCCGAGGCCATCGGCCTCGCCCTCCCCGGCAACGGCTCGGTCCTGGCGACGCACACCGCCCGCCGTGCCCTGTACGAGGACGCCGGCCGCACGGTCGTCGAGATCACCAAGCGGTACTACGAGGACGGCGACGAGTCGGTCCTGCCGCGCAACATCGCCAGCCGCGAGGCCTTCGAGAACGCCATGGCCCTCGACATCGCCATGGGCGGCTCCACCAACACGATCCTGCACCTCCTCGCCGCCGCCCAGGAGGCGGGGCTGGAGTACGACCTCACCGACATCGACGCCGTCTCGCGCCGCGTCCCGTGCCTGTCCAAGGTCGCGCCGAACGTGGCGCCCGGCGGCACGTACTACATGGAGGACGTCCACCGGGCCGGCGGAATGCCCGCCATCCTCGGTGAGCTGCACCGCGGCGGACTCCTGAACAAGGACGTCAACTCCGTCCACTCCGCCAGCCTGGAGGAATGGCTGGCCAAGTGGGACCCCCGCTCCGGCACGGCCACGGACGAGGCCATGGAGCTGTGGCACGCGGCCCCCGGCTGCAAGCGCTCCGCCACCGCCTTCTCCCAGTCCGAGCGCTGGGACACCCTCGACCTCGACGCCGAGGGCGGCTGCATCCGCTCGGTGCAGCACGCGTACTCCAAGGACGGCGGCCTCGCCGTCCTGCGCGGCAACATCGCCGTCGACGGCTGTGTCGTCAAGACGGCCGGCGTCGACGAGTCGATCTGGACCTTCGAGGGCCCGGCGGTCGTCTGCGAGTCCCAGGACGAGGCCGTCGACAAGATCCTGCGCAAGGAGATCAAGGCCGGCGACGTCGTCGTCATCCGCTACGAGGGCCCGCGCGGCGGCCCCGGCATGCAGGAGATGCTCTACCCGACCTCCTTCCTCAAGGGCCGCGGCCTCGGCAAGGTCTGCGCCCTCGTGACCGACGGCCGCTTCTCCGGCGGCACCTCGGGCCTGTCCATCGGCCACGCCTCCCCGGAGGCGGCCTCGGGTGGCGACATCGCGGTCGTCGAGGACGGCGACCGGATCCGCATCGACATCCCGAACCGCTCGATCGAGCTCCTCGTCCCCGAGGCGGAGCTGGCGGCCCGCCACCAGGCCCTCGGCGGCATCTACGCGCCGAAGAACCGCGAGCGCAAGGTCTCCGCGGCCCTGCGCGCCTACGCCGCCATGGCCACCAGCGCCGACAAGGGCGCGGTCCGCGACGTCACCCGCCTGGGCTGACACCGCCTGGGCTGACACCGACGGGCTGACACCGATCGACCCCGGGGGGGGGGGGGGGGGGGGGGGGGGGGGGGGGGGGGGGGGGGGGGGGGGGGGGGGGGGGGGGGGGGGGGGGGGGGGGGGGAGGGGGGGGGGGGG
>NZ_JBVHWW010000060.1:0-26350 GCF_055563995.1 Streptomyces sp. NPDC029164
TGGGGGGGGGGGGGGGGGGGGGGGGAGGGGGGGGGGGGGGGGGGGGGGGGGGGGGGGGGGGGGCCCCCCCCCCCGGGGGGGGGGGGGCCCCCCCCCCGCCGAGAGGGCCGGGACGGCCGGGACGCCCGTGGTTCAGCGGCGGCGGCCGCGGGTGCGCTTCACCTTGAGCTCCTCGAAGCGCGGGACGTCGCCCTCCCGGACCCGCTGCCAGGCCCGCCGGTAGAGGTCCGCGGCCGGTTCGGCCGGGGCCAGCACGCCCAGCAGCGGCCGGTCGCCGGCGCCGAGGCCGTACATCGGCAGCTTCCACTGCTCCACCGGCAGCGTCGGCGAGGCCATCTCGGCCCAGCCGCCCGGCAGGAACAGCGAGCGCCCGGCGCGGGTGCGGCCGGCCGACACCACGAGCTCGGTGGCGGCCAGTTCGGCGCGGGCGGCCTTGAGGCGGGCCGGCTTCCAGCCCGTCCACCGCGCGGTGTTGCGGTCGGTGGGGTCGGGCATGGCGAGCAGCGCGAGATACAGGGTGGCCGCGTCGGCGCCCAGACCGTACGCGGCGGACACCTCCTCGACCACCTCGGGGACGGAGCGGCTCGGGTCCTGCGGCCACCAGGTGCCGTCGGCGTCCACCCCGCCCGCCGCCGGGGCGCCCGGGTCGGCGAGCAGCGCGGCGAAGCGCGGGTCGTGGACGGCCCGCAGCGCCGTCTCGACCGCGGAGGGCCGCTGGTCGGCGCCCCGCAGCGCCGGCAGGTACGGGTCGGAGCCGGTGGAGTCCAGCAGGGCCGGGCACAGCGCGGGCTTGGGCTGGTCGTCGTGGGTGGCCATGACGACCGCGCCGTAGCGCTCGTAGCCCTCGCCGGTCTCGGTCGGCGTGCCGGCCGCCTTCCGGAAGTCGGGCAGGCTGGTGTAGTGCCCGAGCTCCAGGAGCAGTCCGGGGCCGGCGAGCCGCTGTCGTACGGCGGTCAGCGCGGGCGGCAGGGCCGCTCGTACGGGGTCTCCCGCGGGCAGCCGGTGCGCCAGCCAGGCGGCCGTGGCCACCGTCCCGGTCAGGACGCTCGCGGTGAACGCGCCGGTGGCCGGCTCGCGGGGCTCCACGTGGTCGCCGGTCACCTTCCAGGCCACGTCGACGGAGAGTTCGGGCGAGGCCGCCGGATCGAGCAGTGCGCCCAGGGCCCGGTTCGCGGCCCAGCCCCGGCCGACGGCGCGAGCGAGCTCGGTGGCCAGCCAGTCGGGTACGCGGGTACGCCGGCCCACGCGCCGGTTCCACACCTCCGCGGCGGCGGCCGCGTCGGGCCCCTCGCTCCACAGCTTCGCCGGATCGGCGGGCAGCAGGGCGGCGACCACGGCGCGGCGCACCTCGACGTCGAGGTTCTTGAGCTCGTCGCGGGCGTGGGCCGCGTCGGGGGCCTTGACCCCGAGGGCGGTGCGCAGTTCCGCGGGCAGGAAGTTGCGCTGGTAGGTGTCGACGTGCGGCAGTCCGGCGATGACCAGGCGGGCGAGGGCGCCGGAGACCCCGGTCAGCCGGGAGAACTCCTCCGCGGCTTCCTGGTGGAAGGGCACCGGGCCGTGTTCGGTGACCGCCGTGAGGAACCCGGCCAGCCAGCCGGCGCCCCGTGCGCGGTCGCCGAGGGGGGCGTGGCCTCGCACGGTGTAGGGGCCGGGGACCGTGAAGCGGCCGGTGGGGTCGTGCAGCAGGGCGCCGAACTCGTGGCCGTAGGGCACGGATTCGGCGTGCTCGGTCAGGGCGAGGACGGCTCCGCCGCCGAGCGGCAGCAGGCCGCGGTGGTAGAGGTCGCGGGCCAGGCCGTCGGGGCCGGTCAGGTGGGGGCGGTCGAGGTGGATCAGGACCCGGCGCCAGCGGTCGGCGGAACCCTCCGCCGAGGCCAGGCCGAGGGCGTCGACCGAGCCGAGCAGGCTGACGAGGGCGGCCCGCTGTTCGTCGGTGGCCGACACGGTGGAGGCGCGGTAGGCGATGGCGGCGGGCTCGTCGAGCAACGGCGTCCAGGAGAAGGTGTAGTGCGGCAGCGGGGGCACGTCGAAGTGGAGCCGGCCGGGCACCTCGGCCTCGTCGGTGCGCGCGCAGGCGGCACGGAGCTGGCTCAGGATGTGGTGGGCGCCGTCCTCGTCGCTGCCCCAGCGGCGGTACCCGTAGCCGATGAGTCCGCTCAGCGCGTCGCCGAGCAGCCCGTCGGCCGGGCCGTGTTCGCGCCCCTCGGCGGGGGTGTCGTCCGGGTGGAGCCGGGCGGCGACCTCGTCCAGGGCCTTCTGCTGGGTGAGGGTGAAGCGCAGCACCTCGACGATGCCGCCGATCAGCTCGGGGGCGGTGACCTGCGGCAGGGCCGCGCTCACCAGGCCGGGCAGGTCGGTGACCTTCTCGGCCGCGGCGGCCGCCTTGAGCAGCGCGGCGACGGTCTCCCGGTCGGCGGCGCGCAGCGCGGCCGAGCCTTCGGTGTCGCGGGGGCGCAGGGCGTACCAGTGCGACAGCGGCGGGAGGTCCACGCTGCCGGTGCCGAAGTCGGAGCGGCGGCGGTCGCCGCGCGAGCGGGCGGTGACCACCCCGTCGGGGTCGCTGATGCTCAGTTCCTGCCAGTGCTGCGTCAGCGCGCGGGGCCGGTCGTCGCCGGGGAAGGCGAGCGCCGCGAGGGGCATGTCGCGGCCCTCGGGCACGGTGACGCTGCGGCCGCCGGTGTCGGTCCCCTCCCAGCCGTGGCCGGGGACGCGGACGGTGCGCCAGCCGAGCAGGCCGCCGGCGGGGGCGCCGAGCACGGAGCCGGCCACGGTGGGCGCGGGGCGCAGCCAGTTGGAGTGGCCGCTGCGGCGGGCGTTCTCCGGGTGGGTGCGCAGCGCGTCGGCGAAGAACGCGGGCAGGGAGGTCCGGCCGTAGGCCGCGCCGGCGGGGTCGTACTCGAGCCAGCCGGCTTCGTTCTTCTCGTCGCGCCGCTGCCACACCCAGTACGAGGTGCCGTCGGACAGCAGCGGCCGCTCGTCGGGGAGCTTCGTGTCGCCGCGGTGCAGGACGCCGCCGCCGGTGGCGCGGCCGCCGCCGGGGAGCGGCAGGGAGATGTGGTCGCTGCGCAGCGACCAGTGGTTGCGGTCGGTGTCCAGGGTGAAGACGGTCTGGGGATCGGAGTGCCAGTAGCCCTCCGTGCTGTTGGCGCTCCAGGCGGACCAGAAGACCAGCAGGTCGCCGTCGACGTAGTGGAACGCGTGCCGGTAGTTGGACCCGGCGGGGACGCGCAGGTCGTGGGTGAGGACGGTGGAGTCGGCGTCGAGGACGCGGACCTCGCTCTCGTTGGCGACGATCAGGTAGGGCCAGGCTTCGGTCACCGTGAGGCCCCGGTGGCTCTTGCCGGGGCTCAGTTCGGCGAGGGCGCGCTCCCAGGAGGGCCAGGCCAGCTCCTCGAAGAGGCCGCCGCGCAGGGTGCGGGCGAGGGTTTCGGCGAGGTCGGCGGCGGCCGCGGCGGCCACTTCCTCGGGGGCGAGTTCGAGGGCTTCGGTGGGCAGCCAGGTCAGGCGCTGGATGGCGTCGGGGACTCCGGGCAGGCCGGCGGCGATCGAGGCGCGGGCGACTTCGCGCATCCACTCGGTCAGCAGCGGGCGGCCGCCGGGCGACTCGGCGACGCGCCGGATGACGTCGGGGCCTTCGCCGCCGCCGAGGGCGTTCAGCGCCCGGCGGAAGGCGGGGTGGAAGCGCTGGTCGGCGCCGAGGGCGAGCAGGTTGCGGCGCTGGTCGGCGGCGGCCCAGCCGGCCAGGTTCAGCTGGTCGTGCCGGTGCCGGTTGTTCTCGGTGTCGGGGTCGGGGTCGGCGACCGGGACCTCCAGGGCGAGCAGCAGGTCGAGGAGGTCGGCGTCCTCGACCCCGATGCGCAGGCCCGTTTCCCGGCCGGGCCGGGCGAGTTCGGTGCGCAGCTGCTCCGCGCAGCGCTCGACGACGTCGAGGAGGACGGTGAGGGCGGGGCGCACGCCCCAGCCGCTGTGGCGGGCGGCGTGGAAGCGCTCCAGCCAGCCGGCGGCGCCGTCGGGGGACCGCTGCCCGGCGGGCAGTTCCTCGCCGGTCAGTCCGGCGGTGGCGCCGGACTCCTCGAGGATGTCCAGCCACAGGGTGGTGAGCTCTTCGCCGGCGGGCGGGGTCAGGCCGAGGAGCGTGCCGCGTACGTCGGGACGGCGCTGGGCGAGTGCGACGAGGGCGGCGCGGTGGGCCTTCCACCAGCCGGGCGCGGCGCGCAGGGTGGCGGGCAGGGGCAGCAGTTCGGCGAGGTAGTCCTGCTCGGCCTCGGTTCCGGTCAGGCCCGCGGCGCGGGCGAGGCGGCGCAGCTCGACGACGGCCTGGGCGGAGGGCGGCAGCCCGCCGGCGGTACGCCGTACGCACAGGCGGCGGAAGCGCTCGTGGGCCTCGGCGGGGGTGACGCGGCCGGCCAGGGCCTTGCCGTAGCCGGTGAGCACCTTCACCGGCAGGGCGCCGGCCAGGGCGAATTCGAGGAAGACGGAGTCGAGGCGGTCCTCGTCGATGGCCAGGCCGTACTGGGCCTCGGCGGCGCGGGCTCGGCCGAACAGCTGGGCGGCGTAGGTGGTGTTCTCGACGGCGAGGAAGACGCGGGCCGCCTGCTCGTGGAAGACGGGCAGGAAGTGCGGGACGGAGGCGGCGAGGCGGTCGGCCAGTTCCTGGCAGGCGTCGAGGGCGGCCTTGGGCTTGGTCTTGGCCTGCCGGGCGATGCGGTCCAGTTCGGGGACGACGGCGAGGGCGTGGTGGCCGTCCTCGGGGTGGTGCACGAGGACCCATTCGGGGAAGCCGAGCGCCTGGCGCCGGCTCAGGCCGACGACGGGAGGCTCGCCCTCCTCGCGTACGAGTCCCAGGAAGCCGGCGGCGAGGTCCTCGGCCGGGCCGAGTTCCGCGGGCGAGAGCCGGACGACGACGCGGTCGTCGCCGAGTCCGGGGTGGCGGTAGGAACGGGCGGTCAGTTCGACGGCGGTGGGACCGGCGCCCGTGGTGTCGTGCGGCAGTACGGCGCCCGCCTTGAGCAGCAGTTCGGCCGTGTTCATCTCGGTGTCCCCCAGGTTGGTGCTCATGCGTCCCCGCCCTCCTCGATCTTCCGCCCGGCGTACAGTGCCGCGGCCATCCGCATGCCCTCGGACCAGGCCACCGGTCCGACGGCGGTCAGGGGTACGGTCCGGCCGGCCTCGTTGTGCCAGCTGAGGGCGCCCGTGGTCATCTCGTCCTCGTAGTAGGGCTCGCCGATCCACACGGCGGCCTCCGCTCCGGCCCCCGAATCCCGGACCTTGCAGGTGGCGTAGCCTCCGGACACGCGGTAGCCGAGGGCGGTCGCGCGGGCCGCGAGGCTGAAGCGGGTGGGGAAGACCCCGCCCGCGTAGTCGCGCACCTCGGTGGCGGTGGCGATCAGCCCGTCCGGCTTCTGCCAGGTCGCGCGGTGGATCTGCTCGACCCGCTGCACGATGCCGAGCTCGGCCGCGAACTCCCGTACGTCGTCCAGGTCCGGCAGCAGCACCGGGTGCGGCAGGGTCACCGTGCGCGGGGAGAGCCGTACGGTCTCGCCGTCGAGGTTGACCACCTTCAGTTCACCGCAGGCGGTGGCGTCGCGCAGGAAGCCCACCTCGTCCGGGTCGTCGCCGACGACGGCCATGTCGCGCAGGGCGTGCTGCCAGGCCTCGTCCGGCCAGACCCGCGCGAGCAGTCCGGTCGGTACGGGCAGCGAGGACACCATCCAGGCGTCGACCTGTGCGACGCACGCGGCCTCGTGCCGGTCGAGCCATTCGGTGAGCCGGCGCAGCCGGTCCACCTCGGGATGGTCCTTCAGCGCCTTCGGCAGCGTCTTCAACTGCCGTCCCGCCGCCCGGCCGGAGGCGGACCTCGCCACCACCCGCCCCTCCACCAGGGCGATCTCGTACCCCTCGCCCGCCGCCAGCCATGCCATCAGCCCGTGCCCCCTCCGCCTGTCGCATCCGGTTCCGCGCAGCCCGGACAGGGGGGAACTGACCCCCCTGAGCTGCGGTATGCCGGGAGACTAGCGAGCCGCACTGACAACGCCCGCCGGAGGGTCCGCATCCGGTTTTATGTCCGGTTCTGGGTAGTCTTCCGGGGACAGTTGCGACGCGGGGCCGGCCAGGGGTGGGGTTATGGGACGTCAGATAGGTGTGCCCGGTGCGGTCCTGGCGGCCGTGCTGCTCGCGGCGGGCGCCGCCGGTTGTTCCGGTGCGGCCGCGCCGGGCGGCGGGGACGCGAAGCCGTCGGCCACGCGGACCGCGCAGCCCCCGGAGGCGAAGCCGGACTCGAAGCCGGCCGGCGGGGACGTGCTGCCGGGGATGGTCACCGCCGCTGTGGCGCGGACCCGGCTGGCGGCGCTGAAGGTGGCGCCGGTGGGCACGATGGCCGGCTACAGCCGGGACAGGTTCACGCACTGGGCCCAGCAGGGGAACAAGTGCGACACCCGTGAGGTGGTCCTGGAGCGCGACGGCTCCGGCGTCACGCGGGACGGGGAGTGCCGGGCGGTGTCCGGCAGCTGGAAGAGCCTGTACGACGGGGTGGCCCTCACCGACGCCGCGAAGATGGACATCGACCACATGGTCCCGCTCGCTGAGGGGTGGCGCTCCGGCGCGGCCGGCTGGGACCCGGCCCGGCGCAAGGCCTTCGCCAACGACCTGACCAACCCTCAGCTGCTCGCCGTGACGGCGGCCTCGAACCGTTCCAAGGGTGACCAGAGCCCGGACCTGTGGCAGCCGCCGGACAAGTCGAGCTGGTGCCAGTACGGACGGGCCTGGACCACCGTGAAGTCCACGTACGGGCTGACCGTCACCGAACCGGAGAAGAAGATGCTCACCACGATGCTCGACACCTGCGCCTCATGACCGGGGCACACCACCGGCGGTGGCAGGACCGGGTGACTCCCGGGCCCGGCGGCGCCATGACCGACGAGGTCGGTGTGATCACCGGCCCGCTCGTCCTGTGCACCACCGCCGTGGCCGGGGACCTGGTCCGCTTCGACATCCAGTACGAGGGCGCCGACGAGTGGTACACGCTCTCCGGCAGCCCGCTCCCCCACCACGGCGATCCGGCCGCCCTGCACGCCGCCGCGCTCGCCTCGGTCCGCCGGGGCGGCGCGGCGCGGGCTCCGGGGACCGCGCCGCCCGCCTGAGCGGGTCTCAGAGGACGGCGATGCCGAGCGGCCTGGCGCCCGCCGGGAGGCGGCGGGCGGCGCCCGTCTCCAGGTCGACGACCGTGATGCCGTTCCAATGGCCGTCGCGTGTGTAGCCGCCCGTGATGTACGCGGTCCGGCCGTCCCGGGACGCGGCCACGTCCTCGTGCGGACCCTCCAGCGGGTACACCCGCTCGGTGCCGTCCGGGGAGCGGACCGTCAGCGACGGGCCCTTGCCGGTGCCGGGCTCCACCGCTCCCGTACCGACCACCAGGAGCCGGCCGTCGGCGGTGACGGTGGCGCCGTGCTGGTGGGTGTCGGCGGTCATCGGCTCGACGGTGGTGCGTCCGCTCAGCGGGTCGACGACGGCGAGCCGCTCGCCCTCGAAGGGGAGCAGGAGCTTCCCGTCGGCCGGGCGGACGGCCGCGTAGTGCGGCTTCAGCCAGGAGCCGAGCCCGCCCTCGGTGCCGTACGGGGCCACCTCGATCCGCCGGGGCCGCAGCGAGGCGGCCGCCACGACGGTGACGTCGAAGGAGTCGTGGCCGGTGACGTACACCTCGGCGCCATCGGCCGACACGTCCACGTCGAAGGGGCGCCGGCCCACCGGTACGACGGCGGTGACCTGGCGCGTCGCCGTGTCCACGACCTCCAGGACGCCGGTGGTGCCGGGGACGTTGACCCCGACGTAGGCGTGCGCGCCGTCGGGCGAGAGCGCGATGCCCATGCCGCCGCCGCGGTACTCGCCGTCGGTGACCGGGCCTGTGTGGGTGCGGTACGGCACGCGGGCCGGCAGGGCGCGGGTGCGGGTGTCGACGACGGCGAGACCCTCGGCCGTGGCCACCCACGCGCGGCCGTCCGCGCCGACGGCGAGGCCGTACGGGGCCCGGCCCACGGCGACGGAGGCGACCGCTCCGCGCTCCGGGTCCACGAAGGTGACGGTGTCGGCCCCGAAGTCGGCGGTCAGGAGCAGGCCTTGCGGGGTGGGCGCGGTGGCCGGCAGCGGGGAGGCCGCGGACGGTGCCGGGGTCGGCGTCGCGGCGGCCGGCGAGGTCGCGGAGGTCGAGGAGGTCGAGGAGGTCGTGGACGTCGCCGAGCTCCCGGCCTGCGTGCAGGCGGAGAGCAGCAGGGCCGCTGCCAGCGCCGCGAGGACGGTACGGGTGCCCCGTGCGCGGCGGTTCACCGGCCGGTTCACCGCCCGGTCCCCGGCTCGTTCCCGGCGGCCCTGCCGGCCCCGGCCCCGGCCCCGGCCGCCCGCAGGATCCGTGCCATGCCCTCGAAGCCCCGGCGCACGGCGTGCTCGTACGGGGTCACCCCGTCGTGGTCGGCCAGCGCGGGAGCGGCTCCGGCGGCGAGCAGGAGGGCGACGACCTCCTCGTGGCGGGGGCCGCCGTCGCCGAGGATCACCGCCTCCAGCAGGGCGGTCCAGCCGAGCCGGTTGACGTGGTCGACGTCGATGTCCGTCTCGTCGAGCACCGCCCGCACGTACGCGGTGTGCCCGCGCTCGGCGGCCGGGATGAGGGAGATCCCGCCGAAGCGGTTGAGCTGCTTCAGGTCAGGCCCGGCGGGCAGCAGCAGGCGCATCATCCGGACGCTGCCGGTGACGCCGGTGACCAGCCAGGGGCTGTCCTCCCGGGAGTCCGGGGCGTTCGGGTCGGCTCCGGCGGCGAGCAGTACCCCGGCCGCGGCCAGGTGGTCGCCGAGCGCGGCGAGCAGCAGTGGTGTGCGCAGCTGCTCGTCGCGGGCCTCCACGGCGGCGCCCGCGGCGAGCGCGGCGCTCACCGCCGCCGCGTCACCGCGGCGGGCGCCGTCGAGGAGCAGTCGGTCGTGCGCGTTCATGGTGTCCCTCTCGGCTCCGGGGCGGGGAGGGCCGCGTACGCCCTCCCGCTCCCCCGGTCCATGCTCGCCGCGCCGGGGCCCGCGGCCGGTCCGCCCGCCGGACGGAGCCCGGGAGCGGTCCGGCCGACCCCGGGGTCAGCCGATCGGCTGATGCGGGACGGCCGGATCAGGCTTCGTACTCCGTCAGGTCGATGCCGTGGACCCGCACGGAGGTCTCGTACCGGGGGTCCGTGGTGTCGCGTTCCATCACCATGCCCAGCTTGCGGATCACGTTCTCGGAATCGGCGTTGCTCATCCGGTTGATCGCGACGACCCGGTCGAGGCCGCGGTCCTGGAGGGCGAACTCCAAGGTGGCGTGGGCGGCCTCGGAGGCATAGCCCTGGCCCCAGTACTGGCGGCCGAGCCGCCAGCTGATCTGCACGTCCGCGCGGGCGTCCGGCAGGTTCTCGAGGACCGAGAGGCCGACCGCACCGATGAGTTCGCCGGAGCCCAGGAGCTCGACGGCGAAGAGCCCGAAGCCCTCGTCGTCCCACTCCTCCTCCCAGCGCTCGATCTCCTCGGCCGTCTCGTCCAGGTCGAGGGTGGACCCGTCACCGATCCAGCGCATCACCTCCGGGTCGGCGTTGATCTCCGACAGGGGGACGAGGTCGTCGTCGGTCCATCGGCGCAGGAGGAGGCGGGGGGTGCGGATCTCGGTCATGCCCCACATCCTGCCGAAATTCCGCCGACCAGCGGTAATCGGCCGTTGCGGCAGTGTTTCGAGTGCGTGGCCATCGCCCTGGGAAGGTTCCCGCGGCTCGCCCCGGACCTCTACGGTCCGTCGGGAACCGCGACCGAGGAGAATCCCGCCATGCCCTTCGACCTGTCGGACGAGAGCCGGTACGACCGCACGCGCCTGCGGCAGTGGACACGCGGCCGGGCCCGCTCCGCCGGAGTGGACCGCCGCGATCTGCTGAAGCTGTTCGCGGTCGGGACGGCCGCCGGATCCCTGGGCATGGCCGCGGGCGCGCCGGCCGCGGCCGCGGGCCCGGCCGCCGCGGGCTCACCGGCCGCGGCCACGCCGAACCCGCCCGTCGCGGCGGCCGGGGGCCCCGTCACCGTCAAACCGCTGCCGCCCGAGCTGTTCACGCTCCGCGGCACCAACGCGGAGACGAACTTCGCGGCGCTGCGCGGCACCGGCCCGCTCACCCCGATCGACCGGTTCTTCGTGCGCAACCACACCTCCACCCCGCGCGTCGACGCGGGCGGGTGGCGGCTGAAGGTGTGGGGCGACGGGCTGGCGGGCGGCCCGGTGGAGTTCTCGTACGAGCGGCTGCGGGCCCTGCGTGCGGTCGAGCGGACGCTGTTCATCGAGTGCGCGGGCAACGGCCGGAGCTTCTACACCACGCAGCAGGGGCAGCCGGTGACCGGCACCGCCTGGACCCTGGGCGCCATCGGGGTCGCGCGCTGGCGCGGGGCGCGCCTGTCGGACGTGCTGCGGCTGGCCGGGGTCACCCGCGGCGCCGTCGACGTGCTGCCGAGGGGGCTGGACGACGAGGTGATCGCGAACGGGGTGAACCTGGGCCGGGTGCGCCGCCCGCTGCCGGTGGCGAAGGCGCTCGACGACGTACTGCTCGCGTACGAGATGAACGGGCAGCCGCTGCCGCCCGACCACGGCGGTCCCGTGCGCCTCGTCGTACCGGACTGGGTCGGGATCTCCTCGATCAAGTGGGTGGGTGACATCGAGGTGAGCGACGAGCCGCTGTACTCGCCGTGGAACACCGACATGTACCGGCTGTTCGGGCCCGAGCACCCGGCGCAGGGCAGCGCCCCGCTGACCCGGCAGACCCTCAAGAGCGCCTTCGAGCTGGAGCTGGGGGCCACCGTTCCCGTGCACCGGACCCGGCTGCTGACCGGCCGTTCCTGGTCGGCGGCGGCCCCCGTCACCCGCATCGAGGTCAGCACGGACGGGGGCGGCCACTGGTGGCGGGCCCGGATGCACGACGCCCCGCGCCGGAGCGGCTGGGTGCGCTGGTCGCTGCCGTGGACCCCGCGGACGACGGGTGCGACGGCGCTGCTGGCCCGGGCGACCGACGCGAGCGGGCGCACGCAGCCCGAGACCTCGGTCCACAACGCGCAGGGCTACCTCTTCGACGCGGTCGTGCGGCACCCGGTGACCGTGGTCTGAGCCGCGGTTCAGGGGGTGTGGAAGCGGACCTCCGGCGCGTCGGGGGACGGACCGTCGAGGAGGGGCCGCGGAATGCCCTTGAGGTGCTGGTCGAAGAAGGCGGCGACGTAGCGCCGGGTCAGCTCGACGGAGCGGGCTCCGGGCAGCGGGGCGTCCTGGTCGGGGAGGCCGAGCTGTTCGCCGATCGCCGGGAAGTCGCTGAAGGTGAAGTGGCCCGAGTCCGCGAAGGTGATCCAGCGCTTCCAGCCGTCGAGCTTGGGCCAGTCGCCGTCCCATGACGTGATGCCGCCGGGGGCGCTCTTCTGCTCGCCGAGCAGCATGAAGGGGCGCCCGCCGAGTCCGGTGCCGGGGACCGGGGTGTGGAGTCCGCCGTCCATGTTCACCCCGGCGCGGATCCTGGGGTCGACGGCCATCGCCGCGACCGCGGAGGCGCCGCCGATGGAGTGGCCCGCCATGGCGATGCGGCTCGGGTCGATGAGGCCGGCGTGACGCCAGGCGGGGTGGCGTCCGGTGAGGCGGTCCAGCAGGAAGGACACGTCGCGGCCGCGGGTGTCGCTGACCGTCCGCATGGGGGTGCCCGCCTCGGTCTTGTCGCAGGCCAGGCACTTCAGCACGCGCCCGCCGGGGAAGGCGGTGCCGACGCTCTCGTACGCGTGGTCCACCGAGGCGACGACGTAGCCGCGGGAGGCCAGGTCCTCGGCGAGCGCGGTGAGGGTGGCGCGGTGGACGGTGAAGCCCGGGGAGAGCACGACCAGCGGGTACCGTCCGGCGAGGGGACGGGCGTGGGTCCGGGAAGCGCTCACCGTGCCGGTCAGGGTCGCGACCGGGATGACCTGGTCGAGTCCGCGGTCGACCAGCAGCAGCCGGGCCTCCTCGTCGGTGAGGTAGCGCGCGGGCCCGCCGGTGTCGCGCCGCGCCGGGTAGCGCATGGTGACCATCAGCTCGCGCGGCCCGGATCCGGCCCAGGGATCGGTACGGCTGCGGTCCACCAGGTGCAGGTCCTCCCGGCCGACCGCGAAACGGCCGGTGGGGCGCGGGAGTTCCACCGTGGTGCGCAGCTGCGCGGCGGCGGACGGGGAGTCCGCCGCGGCGGCGGTACCCGCGCCGGCGAGCGGGAGCGGCAGGAGGAGGGCGAGCAAGGCGGCTGAGGCGACAGCTCTGCGTCGGTTCATGAACCCGAGGCTAAGCAGCGGCAGTGGACGGATCGTCACCTCGCAGGAGGATCACCCCGTCCCTCCCGAGAAGGTCCCCCCTCCGCCTCAGGTCTCATCCCTCCGTGACGCTGATCGCGTCGAGCTTGCCGCGCAGGTACGTGTGCGAGTCGACGGGGTCGTGCACCACCCGGCCGACGGGGGTGGGGAGGGATTCCACCCGGGTGTGCGCGTCGCATTCGTAGAAGTAGACGAGCGAGATCAGTTCCTCGGCCGGGGTGTCGGCGGGCGGGGGCAGGACGCGGTGGCGGCCCGCGCGCCAGCGGTCGCCCGTCCAGCGGGCCATCAGGTCGCCGAGGTTGACGGTCAGTGCGGCCGGGTCGTAGGGGGCGTCCTGCCACCCGTCGGCGTCGGTGTGGATCTGGAGCCCGCCCGCGCCGAGCTGCCGGTCGAGGACCGTGACCGTACCGAAGTCGGTGTGCGCGCCGATGCGGAACTGGCCGGGAAGCGGCGGGCCGACGGTCTCGGTGCCGGGGTACCAGTTGAGGTTGAACCCCCAGGTGGGGTGTCCGGTGTGGCGCGTGAAGTGGTCCTCGTCGAGTCCGAGGGCGGTCGCGAGCAGTTCCAGCAGTTCGTCGGAGAGGGTCCGCATCAGGTCCAGGTACTCCGTCACCAGCGGCCGCAGCGCCGGCACCTCGGCGGGCCAGGCGTTGGGCCGGAACCACTCGGCGTCGACGGAGGGGTCGCCGGTGGGGTCGTCCGCCGCGAAGGACCAGGACTCCTTGAGGTCGGGCGGTGAGGCCGTGCCCTCGGCGTAGCTGTTGGCCTCCGCCCCGGGACCGAGCCAGCCCCGGCCGCCGACGGTGACGGCGTACGGCTCCTTGACGGCGGCGGGCAGCCGGAAGAACGTGCGCGCCGCCTCCCTGATCCGGGCGGGCAGCGAGGGGTCGACGCCGTGGCCGGTCACGAGCAGGAAGCCGGCGGTGCGCAGGGCCTCGTCGACACGGGCGGCGGTACGGGCACGGTCCTGTGGCCCTCCGGACCGCCACGGCCCGAGATCGATGACGGGAACCTGGGAACCGACCATGGGAGACCTGCCTTCAGGGGCTGCGGGGTGGCGTCCGGAACCGAGGCTAGCGCCGGACGCCGCCGGCCGGGATCGCCACGGAGCGTGATTCTCGGACACCTTCCGTGTGCGTGCGCGGCAGCCGACCGCGAGGAACGGCAGGAAAAGGACCAGAATGAACCGGGGGACTCCTCAGGGACGGAGCGAGCGGTGGAGATTTCGACGAGGGAGGTCTTCGGGGCGCCGTGCTGGGTGAGCCTGATGACCCGCGACCTCGAGACGGCCCAGCGTTTCTACGGTGCGGTCGCCGGCTGGAGGTTCCGGCCCGCCCGCCTCGGCGAGGCCTTTTCGGTGGCGTACCTGGACCGGGTCCCGGTGGCGGGCATCGGAGCGCTGGCCGGGGACCTGGGGGTCGCGGCGGCCTGGACCCCGTACTTCGCCGTCGACGACGCCGATGTGGCGGTGGACCGCATCCGGGAGCGGACGGGCACCATCGCCGTCGGCCCGGTGTCCTTCGAGTCCGGCGGCCGTGCCGCGCTCGTCGCCGACCCCGACGGCGCGGTCTTCGGGATCTGGGAGGGCGCCGTGGCCGCGGACTGGCGGGCGGGCAAGGGCCCGCTGCCGGCCTGGCTGGAACTGCGTACCCGCAACGCCCTCGACGCGGCGATCTTCTACGGCGCGGTACTCGAATGGGCCACCGAACGCCCCGGCTGCTGCGAGGTCTCCTACGAGGAGGACCAGGTCGTCCTGCGGCAGAACGGCGAGCCCGTGGCCCGCCTGAACAGCGGCCCCGTCGAGCTCGCCGCCTACTCTCCCCACACCAGGCCCCGCTGGCACGTGCACTTCCGGGTGCCGAAGCTCCGGCCGGCGATCGAGGCGGCCGTCGCGCTGGGCGGACGCACGGTCTCGGACATCACCTCGAACGCCGTGGAGCGCTGGGTGACGCTCCGCGATCCGGACGGGGCCCTGTTCACCCTCACCACCTTGCTCGGCGCGGACACGGACCTGGACTGACCGGCCCGGCCCCCGGCCCCTAGGCCGGCCAGGGGGTGCGGATCACGCTCGGTGACGCTTCGAGATGCGGGCGCCCGGCAGTGCTGGTTCGCTGATTCCGCCCGCTCTCCCCACTGATCCAAGGAGCGATCATGAGCGTTTCAGGCGAATCCCGCGGCCGGTCCCAGCAGATGCGCGCCAAGGCCCAGGAACTGAACGACGCGGCTGAGCGTTCGACCGACCCGGAGGAGCGCCGTCGGCTGAAGGAGAAGGCCCGTCGCCTCCAGGAGCAGAGCGAGCAGGAGGGCCGGATGGACGACCGCGGCATGGACCCCATGTAGTCCCGGAGCCCATGCCCCGCGGCTCTCCCGCGTACCCCGGCCGGTGGCCGCCGCGATCCGTCGCGGGGCCGCCGGCCGGTGCGCTGCCGCCGGCCGGTGCGCTGCCGCCGAGCGGCGGCCCGGCGCGGCCCGCATGGAGGGGCGGCGCCCGGGTAGCCGCACGGGGAGCCGTCCGGCAGGCGGGTCCGGCGCGTCCGCGTACGCGTCCGCCCGCCACGCCGGACCGAACGGAAGGGGGGCCGGTCTCATGGTCGGCCGAGTGGCACGTGAAGGCGCACGGACCGGATCCCGGGGCGGCACGGGCCGCGAGGTGGTCGCGCGGTGCGGGCTGGTGGCGCGCGGTCTGCTGTACGTACTCGTCGGCGTGCTCGCGGTGCGGGTGGCGTCCGGCGACGGCGGCCAGGAGGCGGACCGCACGGGCGCGCTGCAGGAGCTGGTGCAGAAGCCCCTCGGTGGCTTCCTGGTGTGGGCCGTCGGAATCGGCCTGGTGTGCATGATGCTGTGGCGGCTGTCGGAGGCGGTGTTCGGCGCCGCCGGCCCCGACGGCGACAAGGCCTCCAAGCGGCTGGCGTCGGCGGCCCGGACCGTGTTCTACGGGGTCGTCGCGTTCTCGGTGCTGTCCTTCGCGGCCGGATCCGGCGGCGGGCGCTCCAGCGACGAGCAGTCGCGCGACGTGACGTCGAAGGTGATGGAGGCGCCGGGCGGCCCGTGGTGGGTGGGCGCCGCCGGGACGGCCATCGCCGTGGGCGGCATCGTGATCGCCGTACAGGCGGTTTGGCGCTCGTTCCGCAAGCAGCTGGAGATGGACCGGATGCCCGAGGGGGTCCGCAAGGCGGTCGAGTTCCTCGGGGTCGCCGGCGGCCTGGCCCGCGGCGCGCTCTTCACCGCGGCCGGGGCCTTCATCGTCTACGCGGCCGTCAACTACGACCCCTCGCAGGCGAAGGGCGTCGACGACACCCTCAGGGCCTTCGCCCAGACCCCGGCGGGACCCTGGCTCCTCGTGCTGATCGCCGCCGGGCTCGTGCTGTTCGGGCTGTTCTCCTGGGCGCTGGCCGTCTGGCGCCGCGTGTGAGGGGAGCGACCGGTGGGGCCGCTGGTCAGAGCCGGACCGTCCAGGTGGCCGCGGACCGCAGCGTACGGATGGTCTTCGGGTCGCGTACCGACGGCGTACGGTCCTCGGCCGTGACCGACAGCCGGTGCGTCCGGAGGTCGAACAGCCACAGCTCCGCCACCGGAACCTCGGTACGGCCCTCGAAGCGCTTCAGCTCCCTGCCGTCGAGGTACCAGCGGACCACCGGCTGCCTGCCGTCCGCCCCGAACAGCCTCGGTACGGATGCCTTCGCCGTGTGGCGCAGCCGCAGGGTGCGGTCGGTCGGGGTGAGCGGGGTGACGATCCGCGCGTGCTGGTAGAAGCCGGCGATCATGGACTCGACGCCCGGCAGGTTGAAGGGCTTGCCGAGGACCCGCATGAGGGAGTTGTCGGTGGGCCGGTACAGCCCGGTCACGAAGTAGTTGCCGCCCTCGTACGCCCCGACGGTGCCGCCGTCGGGTGACTCCTCGCCGAGCCAGCGGTACCACTTGGCCCGCTGCGCGGCCATCCGGTCGGCGGTCAGGGCGGTGCTGTTGGAATCGGCGGGCTCGGGGCCCGTGTACTTCTCGTAGTCCGGGACGCCCGGGTAGAAGTACTCGTCGGCGAGCTTGCCCAGCGAGTGGCCGGTCTCGTGGATGGCGACCTGGCCGGACTTCGGGTGACCCGCCGAGGCCGTGGAGATCCCCTCGTAGCCGAGGGTGGCGCTGCGCTCGTTGTAGCCGGCCCCACCGTACTTGGCGCTGTTGGCGAGGACGATGACCAGGTCGGCCGCGGGCGCCTTCGCCACGTACGCGTCGACCTTGGGCTGGTCGATGCAGAGCAGCCGCTCGATGTCCTCGCACCAGAAGTAGGAGCCGAGGGCGGTGTCGCGGACGGTGGCGGGATCGGGGTCGCCGGAGACGCCGGAGTCGTGGGAGACCGCGTCGACGGTCCAGACGTTGAAGAGGTTCCGGTACGTGGTGTACGGCTCGACGGCCGTCACCTCGGCCCACTTCTGTTCGGCGTCGGCGCGGAAGCGCGGCAGCTCGGCGGCGGTGTAGCCGTCGCCGATGACGACGACGTCGAGGCGGTCGGCGGTGGAGCCGTTGTCGATCAGTTTGGTGACCGCGCCGTCGGCCTCCCGCTGCGCCGGGGAGAGCCGGCCCGCGCTCTTCGCGGGGCCGCCCGCGGCCGGCACCCGGGCGTGGCCGGACCCGGCGTCGCCGCCCTGTTCCGGCCCCGGTATCTCCACCTCCACCCGGCTCTTGGCGGCCGGCGGGTCGGCCGCGTCCGCGGGCCCGGCGGCCACCAGCGCGGCGGTCGCGCAGACCGTCGCGACGGCCGCGCGCAGCGCCGTGCGGACGGCCTGACGTCTGACTCGAACCATGAAGTCCTCCCCCGGAAACGGAAGTTAAGCAGTTTGATAAACCTGCTGAAGTGGTTGCTTAAACTAGGTGGCGCGCGAGTGGTGCGCAATGCCTGCTCCCCCTGAATACTGGGGAGTTCGAGCAACCAGGGGGACTTCATGGACGAACCGGCCCTGATCGGCCGCAGGGTTCAGCGCATGCGCGGTGAACTCGGCCTGACCCAGCGGCAGTTGGCGGAACCGGCGTACACCTCGGCCTATGTCTCCACCCTGGAGTCGGGCAAGGTCCGCCCCTCCGAGACCGCGCTGCGCTTCCTCGCGGCGCGCCTGGGCACCTCGTACGAGGAGCTGACCACCGGCCGACCCGCCCACCTGGCCACCGAGCTGCGGCTCGCCCTCACCGACGCCCAGCAGACGCTCGCCACGGGCGAGGCCGCGGAGGCCGCCGTACGCTACCGGCGCCTGCTCACCGAGGCGGAGGAGCTCGGGCTCGTCCCCGAGCAGGCCGAGGCCCGGCTCGGGCTCGGCGAATGCGCCCTGGAGGCCGGTGAACTACCGGACGCGATCGCCCACTTCGAGACGGCCGAGCGTCTGCTGGCCGACCAGCCGCTGCCCCGCCGCGCACGGCCGATCCGCGGGCGCGCCGTGGCCCACCTGCTCGCCGGCGAACTGCGCTACGCCTGCTACCTCCTCGAATCCACCATCGACGAACTGGGCGCGAGCGGGCTGGCCGATCCGGACGCGCTGGTGCTGCTCCACGCCGCGGTGATCGGGCCGTACATCGACATGGGCGCCCATGCCCGCGCCGCCCACGCCGCCGAGCTCGCGCTCGCGCTGGCCCCGCAGGTCAACGATCCGGCGCTGGTGGCGGGGATGCACCGGCAGGTGGCCCGGACCTTCCTCGCCGAGGGGCGGGTGGCCGACGCCGACGCCTCGCTCGCCAAGGCCCAGGCGATCTACGGACAGTTGCGGCTGCGGACGGACCTGGCGCACTGCCACTGGATGCGCGGCTACGTACAGGCCCAGAACGGCGAGCTCGCCTCGGCGGAACGGGAGCTTCGCACCGCCCGGGACATGCTGTCGGCCCGGCGCGCGGGCCTCTACACGGCCCAGGTGGAGGTCGAACTGGCCGACGTACTGCGGCAGCTGGGCCGGTACGAGGAGGCCGCCCGGCTGCTCTCCGCGCTGCTGGACCTGGGGGACCGCCACGGCGCCGTCCACGCGGGAGGCGCGCACCGGCTCCTCGGCCTGATGGCCGAGGAGCGCGGTGACACCGAGGCCGCCGAGGAGCACTACGTGCAGGCGCTGGCGCTGCTGGAGCGGAGCGGGGCGACGGGGGACCTCGCCGATCTGTGCCGGCTGCTGGGCGACCTGATGCGGCGTACGGGCCGGGTGGAGGCGGCGATGGACGCCTACCGCACGGGCCTGGGCCACCGGGCGGCGCCGGGCACCACCACCCTGGGCCCGGCGCCCGCCGCGCCCGCGTTCCGGCCGGCGCGGCTCAGTGGTTCTCGGTGGGCCGCAGGTCCCGCGGAATGAGCGACCAGGTGGTGGCCGCCGCGACGACCGCGAGGCCGCCGGCCAGGAGGAACGCCGGGGTGATCGCCAGGGTGTAGGCGTGCGAGGCGGTGTCGAGCAGGGCCTGGCCGACGGAGCCGCCCAGCCGCTCCGCGGTGTGCGCGGCCTCGCCGACGGAGTCCCGTACGGCGGCGGCGGTGGGGCCGTCCAGGTCGAGGGCGGGCAGATTGCCCCGGTAGAGCACGGCCGCGGTGGAGCCGAGGACGGCGACGCCCATGGCCGAGCCGAGCTCGTAGCAGGTCTCCTCTATGGCGGCGGCGCTGGAGACCTCCGCCGCGGGCGCGGCGGAGACCAGGGTCACCGAGGCCACGGTGGTCGCGATGCCGGCGCCGGCGCCCATGACGGTCAGGACGGCAGCGAAGGCCGGGTAGCCCAGGTCGGTGAACTGCTGGAGGGTCCAGGGCAGGGCCATGCCGGCGGCCAGGACGACCAGTCCGGCGCCGAGCACGTGGCGGATCGCGAAGCGCTGCATCAGCGAGGGGGCCACCATCGAGGCGGCGATCAGGGCGAGCGGGGCGGGCAGCAGGCGCACGCCGGCCTGGAGCGGGGTGTAGCCCTCGCCGTACTGGAACCACTGGGTGACCAGGAACAGGATCGCGCCCATGCCCACCATGGGCAGGAAGATCGCGGTCGCGGCGACGCTGAAGGCGGGCTTGGCGAACAGCCGGACCTGCAACAGCGGGTTGTCCAGGGTCAGCTGGCGGCGTACGAAGACGGTCAGCGCGACGGCGGCGACGAGGAGCAGGGCCCAGGGCAGCGGGTCGGCGACCCCGCTCTTGCCGAGCTGCTTGATGCCCCCGGCCAGGGCGAGCATGCCGACGACGGACTGGCCGACGCCCCACCAGTCCCAGCGGCCGGTGCTGCGCGGGGAGCGCGATTCGGGCAGGTAGCGCAGGCCGGCCGCGACGATGACGGCGGCGACCGGGAGGTTCAGGAGGAAGGCCGAGTGCCAGCCGTAGTCCTGGACGAGGAGCCCGCCGACCACCGGCCCGAAGGCCATGCCGCCGCCGAAGACGGCCGCCCAGACGGCGAGTGCGAAGGCGCGTTCCCTGGCGTCGGTGAAGACGGTGCGCAGGATCGACACGGTGGACGGCATGATGGCCGCGCCGCCGATGCCGAGCAGGGCGCGGGCGGCGATCACGTGCCAGGCCTCGGTGGAGAACACGGCGATGAGCGAGGCCAGCGAGAAGATGCCGAAGCCCGCCATGAGCAGCCGCTTGCGCCCCCAGCGGTCCCCGAGCGCGCCCGCGGTGACCAGCAGGCCGGACAGGGCGAGCGCGTAGACGTCGATGATCCACAGCTGCTGCACGGCGCCGGGCCGGAGGTCGCCGACGAGCGAGGGGAAGGCCACGTTGAGGATCGTGGTGTCCATGGAGATGAGCAGGAGGCTGCCGGAGAGGATCGCCAGGACGATCCACCGGCGGGGGTCCGGCGCGGGGGTGTGCATCGGGTTCCGTTCGGAGTGGTTCAGGGTGTGCGCACGGTGGCGCGCGGGTCAGGGTGCGGGGTCGCCGGCGGGGGGCCGCGCGGCGGGCCGCGTCCCGCTGAGGAAGGAGGTCAGGACGAGGTGGCCGATCTGGCGGCGGGCCAGGTGGCCGTCGCGTACGCCCTCGGCGGCCGCGTCGAGCAGGCCCCAGAGCGAGTACCAGATCCAGTACGGCGGCAGGTCGGCGCGCAGCCGCCCCAGCCGCTGGCCGAGGGCGAGGAAGGCCAGGGCCCGCTGGTCCTGCCGGTCCACGCCGGCGCGGAACTCCGGGTCCGCGAGCACGGTGGCGTCGCGGGAGGTGAAGCCGTAGAGGTGCGCGGCGGGCATCAGGGCGAGGACCAGGTCCTCCAGGGCGGCGTCGAAGGCGGCCCCGTCGGCGTCCTCGGCCAGGTCGAGCGGGGCCAGGCACCCGTCGACCACCTCGATCGCGCGGACCGCGACGGCCTTCAGCAGGGCCTCGCGGGTCGCGTAGCGGCGGCTGAGCGTGGCGCGGCTGGTCCCGATCCCGACGGCGATCTGCACCATCGAGGCGCTGTGATCGCCGGCGAGGACGCGTGCGGCGCTGTCCAGCAGTTCTTCTTCGTGCACCATGACGATGAGCCTCCTTCGCCTCGAACGATACAAGATTGTCTCATTCGAGGCAAAGAAGGCCCAGAAGGCCCCCGCGCCGCGCCGGAGCACTCGCCGCGCAAGGTCACCAGGAGGGCTTGGTGGCCCCGGCAGGAATCTCGCGTGCGCCTGTTCGCGCATGCGGACGCGGGAAAGGCCGAACCTGCGCGGGTGCCTCCGGCGGTCGGGTCATCGGGGATGTCTCCCTGGCCGGCCGCCGGGTACGGGATGGGGCCGCGGTGACTACTCGGCGCCGCGGGCGCGGGCCCCTGAGCGGGTGCGGCCCGGGGTCTGGGCTCGCTGCGGGTGACGTCGTACGTACTCGTGCTCCAGCTCGTTCATCCGCTTCGTGTGGGTGACCAGCGCGTCGTCGGACCCGTGCAGCAGGGTCTCGTGACGCGTGCGGTGAATGGCCTCCAGCTCCTTGAGGAGCCTGCCCTCCTCCAGATTCCGCGCCGCCGGACCGCCGTCGTGCTCCGTCATGGCACGTGCACCTCCTCCGCCGGGCCACGGCATCACGCCTGGCCTTCGTCCCCGGCCACTCCATCATCCTCCGCCCCGCGCCCCGCGTCCTCGTCAGCCGCCGAACCCCCGTGGCGGCCGGGTGCACCGGGGCGTCACCGCCGGCCGGCGGCGCGCGCCCGGCAGCTGCGGGCGACCTCGTCGGCGAAGACGAGGGCCGGCGGCGCGAGGGCGGCCCAGCGGCGGACCGCCCAGCCCACCGCGAGCGGCGGCAGGGCGGGAACGGGCACGAGGCGCAGCGGGCCGTCGGCGCCCGGGACCCGCCAGCCGGGCAGGGCGGGCACGACGGCGTGGCCCAGGCCCAGTTCGGCGAGGAGCAGGGCGGTGTCCCAGTCGGCCACGCTGGTGTCGGAGCGTACGTGGATGCCGGACTCGGCGAAGGCGGCGTCGAGGTGGGCGCGGGAGGCGGAGTTCTCCGGGAGCCGGATGTGCCGGATGCCGGCGAGGTCGGCGGGATCGATGTACGGGCGGGCGGCGAGGGGGTCGGCGGCGCCGACGGCGAGCACCCAGGGCAGTTCCATGACCGGGCGCTGTTCGATGCCGCGGACGGGTCTGCCGATGGTGATCCAGGCGAGGTCGAGGTCGTCGGCGGCCAGGGCGTCGAAGCAGCTGCGGCTGGAGTTCTCGGTCTGGAACTCAAGGCTCACGCCGGGGTGGAGGCGGCGGAAGGTGACGACGGCCTCGGACATGAAGTGCCGTACGGTCGTCGCGCCGGTGGTGACGCGCACCGAGCCGCCGCCGCCCCGTACGAGGTCGTCCACCCGGCGCAGGGCTCCGTCGAGACCGGCGATGCCGTCCGCCGCGGCGGCCTGGAGGATGCGGCCCGCCTCGGTGGGCACGACGCCGCGGGCGTGTCGCTCCAGGAGGCTCGCGCCGGTCTGCTTCTCCAGGCGGCGGACGTGCTGGCTGACGGCCGACTGGGTGCAGCCGAGGTCGCGGGCGACGGCGCTGAGGCTGCCGGCACGGCAGACGGCCACGAACACACGAAGATCGTCGAGGGTCACGAGACCCAAGGTATCGCTTGGATGTGGGGAGGAAACCGGAGGATTGACTTGGGGTTTCGGCTGAATCAAGATCAATGCAGGGCCCGGGCGGCAATCCGTCCCCGCCTTCGCCACGGGGTCCGGACCTCCGGCGAAAGGTGTGGACGGGTGTCGACCCACCACCACGACCCGAGGGGAGTACCCGTGCCGGAGCGCGCCGTCGCGTGGTTGCGGGAGCTGGGTGCGCAGGATCTCGCCCACCCGGGCGGGACCCTGCTCGCGCACCTGGAGCGCGTACGGGAGCTGCTCGCGTCCTGGGGTGCGCGGCCCGCGCTGCAACGGGCGGGCCTGTGCCACGCCTTCTACGGTACGGACGGGTTCCCCACGGCCCTGCTGCCGCTCGCCCGGCGGGCCGAGCTGGCCGGGGTGATCGGCGAGGAGGCCGAGGCGATCGTGTACCTCTACGCCGCCTGCGACCGGGCGACGTCGTATCCGACGCTCGCCGACGAGGAGGCCGCCTTCCGGGACCGGTTCACCGGCCGTGTCCACTCCCCCGCGGTGGAGCTGCGGAGGGACTTCGCCGAACTGTCGGCGGCCAATGAGCTCGATCTGGCGCGCATCGATCCCGCCTTCCGTGAGGCGTGGGGAGCCGGACTCCTCCAGTTGTTCGGCCGGTTCCGGGAGCTGCTGAGCGAGCCGGCCCGGCGGGAGTGCCGGGCCGTGCTCGGCGGCTGAGGGGGATCAGGGGGTGAAGGTCCAGCGCTGGGCGGAGGTGTTGTCGCAGGCGGCGCGGGTGAGGGTGGTGCCGTTGGCGGTGCCCGAGCCGGCCGGGGTGAGGCATTGGCCGGCGGTGCGCAAGGTGCTCTGAGGTCCCGCCTGCCAGGTCTGGCCGGGGCTGCCGTCGCAGCTCCGGATGGTCACGCGGGTGGCGTGCGCGCCGTCGAGGCAGACGCCGGTGAGGCCGGTGAGGCGGCCGTCGCTCTGGAGGGTCCAGCGCTGGTTGGGGCCGCCGTGGCAGGTGTAGAGGGTGGGTTCGGTGCCCGGCGTGGTGGCGCTGTGCGGCAGGTCCAGGCAGCTCGCGGAGGCCGCGTTGACGAGGGTGGCGTCCGCGGGCGGCGGGGCCGGGCGGCCGGTGAGGGTGATTTCGGCGGCGCTGGTCCAGGGGCCGCGCCCGCCGGCCTCGGTGAGGGCCTTGAGGCGCAGGTAGCGGCCGGTCTTCGGGGTGAGGGCGGCGGTCTTGGCGGCCGCCGTGTCGGGGAAGGTGCCGCTCGCGACCGGTGGCCCCCAGTCGGCGGTGGTGTCGGAGACGTAGACCTCGTAGCCGCCGATCCGGCCGTTGACGCCGCCGTCCTGGCGGGGCAGGTAGCCGAGGCCGTCGACCACGTGGCGGGCGCCGAGGTCGATCTGGATCTCGTGCGGCAGCGCGGCGGGCTTCGCGCCGGACCAGGCGGAGTGCCACAGCGTGGCCGGGTTCCCGTCGAAGGCGCCCGCGGCCGCGCCGTTCTCGGCGCCGGTCTCCTGGCTGTCGGCGTAGGCGAGGGACCAGGCCGACCTGTCGATGGGGGCGGCGGAGGGCAGGGCCTCGGCCGCGGGGAGGCTGGTGCCGGTGGCCGAGACGCTGAAGGCGCCCGCCTTGGAGCCCGTCTTGACCCAGAGCACCCCGGAACGGTCCGCCGGGTCGAAGAACCAGCCCGATGCGGCGGAGTCGTAGGCGGCCTTGGAGGTCAGGCGCACCGCCGCGGTTCCGTCCACCGTGAGGGCCGTCGGCGCGGAGGCCACGTGGAGGGTGAGCTCGTAGCCACGGGAGGCCGGCTTGCCGGTGTAACTGCCGGTGGGGGCCCCGACGTTGACGGTGACCGTGCCGGAGCCGGCCGTCGGGGCGGCGACGTCGACCCGCTGGCGGGCGTAGGCGCCTGACTGGTGGGCGCGGGTGCGGCCGTCGTCCTCGTAGAGGCTGAAGGAGGAGTTGCCGCGCGGGTGGATGTCGTAGGTGAGGGTGGAGACGGGCTTCTCCCCCGTGTGGTTCATCTGCGGCCACATCGGCACGATGCCGCCGCCCTTGACGAAGAGCGGCAGGGTGTCGAGCGGTGCCTGGTAGCCGTTGAGCCGGCCCGGGCCCGCGTACGTCTTCCCGGTCCAGTAGTCGGTCCACGTCCCGGCGGGGAGGTAGATGCCGTCGCGGACCGCGGTGTCGGAGACGACGGGCGCGACGAGGAGGGAGTCGCCGGCCATGAACTGGCCGCTGGTGGCGTTGCCCCGGGCCACCGGGTCGTCGGGGTACTCCAGGACCATGGCGCGGGTGCTGGGTACGCCGCTCTCGTGGGCGACGCGGCTCATCGTGTAGAGGTACGGCATCAGCCGCATCTTGAGCTGGAGGTACTTGCGGTTGATGGAGAGGTAGGGCTCGGCGAAGCGCCAGGGCTGTTTGTCCTGGTAGCCGGCGGACGGGTTGGTCGCGCCCCAGCCGGACATCGTCATGAAGGCCGGGGTGAAGGCCTTCCACTGGAGGTCGCGGGTGTAGGTCTTGGGGCTGCCCCCGAAGATCCCGTCGACGTCGCCGGCGGCGTAGTTGAGGCCGGAGAGGCCCGCTCCGGTGATCGCGGGGACGTGCCAGCGCATGTCGTCCCAGGTGCCGTGGGTGTCGCCGGTCCAGACGACGGCGTTGCGCTGGGTGCCCGCCCAGCCGTCCACGGTCCAGACGTAGCGGCGGGCGTCCGAGTTCTTCTCGATGCCGTCGACGGCCTGCTGCACGCCGTCGAAGGCGTACTTGTAGCCGCTGCCGATCCACGCCACGTCCGTCTTCACCCCGCGGCTGCCGGCCGTGCCCACCTCGTCGGCGATGGAGCCGAGGCCTGTGGAGGTCCACAGGCCGGTCTGGAAACCCTTGGCCTTGAGGGCGTCCACCGTGGACTTGAGGGGCTTGGTGTAGCCGCAGCCGTAGCCGTCGTTGGGCAGGAACCAGCCCGAGGGCATGTCGGCGGCGCGGGCGTCGGTCGCGTAGCCGACGACGTCGGGGGTGGTCTGGTGGCGCAGCCGGTTGTGATCGCCCTGGTAGTCGGGATTGGAGGCGTTGAAGCAGTCGGCGTTGCCGAGTTCGAAGCCCCACATCGGTGCCATGAACGGCTTTCCGCTGACGTCGGTGTACGCGTCGAGCACGGACTTGAGGGAGTCGCCGGTGAAGTACCAGGCGTCGAAGCGCTTCTCGTCGTGGGTGAGGGTGGTGGGCGCGTTGAAGCCGTACGAGCCGGGGGCCCAGGTGTTGCGCATGACGCCGTAGCCGTTGGTGGACATGTAGAAGGGGGCGGGGCTGGCGTTGTCGTTCTCGCGCCACTTGTTGTCGACGGCGATCGGGACGGTCTTGTCGCGCAGTGCCCATGCGCCCAGGCGCAGGCCGGTGCCGTAGAACTGCTCGTCCGCGCCGCGGGCGAGGTACTGGGTGGTCTGGGTGCCGGTCCAGCTGGTGGGCTGGGTCTCCTGCCAGACGGGGGTGGTGTGGTCGGCGCGGTAGACGGAGAACCGGAGGGGTGCCTTGTTGACCCGGATGGAGAGGGCTCCGGTGGTGATCCGGTAGTACGCGCCGGCGTCGGACCAGGACGTGGCCACGGAGCCGAAGTCGGTGGTGGCGGCGAGGTCGGAGCCGGCCGGGTCGTTGGTGAAGGTGCCGTCGGGCGAGAGCCAGAGGCGGAAGATGTCGGCGCGGGCGACGACCACGCGCGCCTTGGCCCCGCCGGAGGCCGTGACGGTGAAGGTGTTCCCGGACTGGGTGAAGCCGGTGACGTCGCCCGCGGTGGCCGTGGCCCCTGCGGGGGCCGCGGCGGCGGGTGGGGCGAGGGGGCCCGCGGCGGCCAGGCCCGCGACGGTGAGGGCGGCGGCGAGCAGGGCGGCGCCCGGGGTGCGGTGGCGGCGCCGGGCCGGGGGGGGGCGGGGGCCCCCCCCGCCCCGTGCATGTTGGGCTCTACGAGGCCGGGAGCCACAGCGGTGGACCGGACGCCGTCCTGCCCCAGACCCTTGGTGAGGGCCAAAGTTAGCGCGTCGGTGGTCGCC
>NZ_JBVHWW010000061.1:0-22718 GCF_055563995.1 Streptomyces sp. NPDC029164
ACAACAAGGCTCCGCTCTCCGACCCCTCGCCACGTTCGGCGCCCGAGGAGACACCCCGGCGCGCGCCCGACCCCGGCACAACCGGCCCCCACCCCGACCCCCGCCCAAGCGGCGCAGCCAACCCGCGCCCGGCCCCGGCACAACCGGCCCCCCCCGCACCACCCGGCCCGAGCGGCGCAGCCGACCGGCGCAGCCGACCGGCTCAGGCACCCCTCCCATGGAGCGCGTCCAGCGCGGCCAGGTCCTCCGGGGGCAAGCGCAGCGCCCCCGCCGCCACGTTCGCCTCCAGGTGATCGGGATTGCCGGTGCCCGGAATGGCCAGTACGTGCGCTCCCCGCTGCAAGGTCCACGCCAGCCGCACCTGCGCCGGGCTCGCGCCGTGCGCCCGTGCGACGGCGCGCACCTCCTCGGCCTCGGCGCCGCTCGCGCCCGCCTGCCGCCCGTCGCCCGCGATGGAGTAGAAGGGGACGAAGGCGACTCCCAGCTCGCCGCAGGTGCGCAGGAACGCGTCGTGCTCCGGCCGCACCCCGATGCCGTACATGTTCTGCACGCAGACGACCGGCGCGATGGCCCGCGCCTCCTCGAGGTGTTCGGGGGTGACGTTGGAGAGGCCCAGGTGACGGATGAGCCCCGCCTCGCGCAGCTCGGCGAGCGCTCCGAAGCGCTCGGCGATGGAATCGTGTCCGACGACGCGCAGGTTCACCACGTCGAGGTGGTCGCGCCCCAGCTGGCGCAGGTTCTCCTCGACCTGGCCGCGCAGCTCCCGGGCGGTGGCATGGGCGATCCACGCCCCGGACGGGTCCCGGCCGGGCCCGACCTTGGTGGTGATGACGAGGTCCTCCGGGTAGGGGGCCAGCGCCCGGCTGATCAGTTCGTTGGCGGAGCGCAGCGGCGAGAAGTAGAACGCGGCGGTGTCGATGTGGTTCACCCCGAGTTCGACGGCCCGGCGCAGCACGCCGATCGCCCGGCCCCGGTCGCTGGGCACGGCATCGTCCGCGAAGGCCTCGCCGTTCTGCGTCAGCCGCATCGCGCCGAAACCGATCCGGTTGATCTCCACGTCGCCGAGTGTCCAGGTACCCGCGGCGGCCGCGGTCTTCGTCTGTGAGGTCATGCCCCGGATGCTCTCCGCTGTGTATGCTGCCGGGCCATTGATTAAGGCATGTGTGAATCCTCGGGGGAGGCCGGCCGTGCGGGCGGAGCTGACGTTCTCGGTGAGCGATCTGGCGCAGATGCGGTTCGCCGTCTCGCCGATGTGGGAGGTGGGCCCCAGCTTCCGGCTGCTGCGCTCCGGCGCCGCGTCCCCCGTGCACCGGCCGTGGGCCGAGCAGGTGAGGCCACGGCTGGCGGCCGCCGGCCTCGACCGAGGCTGGCTGGCCGAACTGATCCCGCCCTCGGGGTACGTGCCCGACTTCCTCAATCCGGCACCGAGCGGGCCGGCCCCCGCCCTGACGGAGGAACTGGCCGGAATCCGGGCCTCTCCCGCCGCCCGGGTGCGCCAGGACCTCGACCGCCTGCGCCACGAACAGGGAGGCCTCGGCCCCCGGACACGGAGCCTGTACGCCGAACCGCGGGCCCGTCTGGAGCGGGTCGTGGAGGAGATCGAGACCTATTGGGAGCTGGCACTGGCGCCTTACTGGGCGCGGATCCGCGCCGTACTCGACGCCGACGTGTTCCACCGGGCCCGGCAGGTCGCCGAGCACGGCGCGGGCCGCCTCTTCAACGAGCTGCACCCGTCGGTGAGCTGGGACGACAACGCGCTCCGGCTGGCGCGCCGGCACCGGCCCCTGTCCCGCAGGACGGCGGGCGCGGGGCTGCTGCTGATCCCGTCGGTCTTCACCGGGCCGGTCCCGTTCACCCGTGTGACGCCTCCCGAACCGCCGCAGCTCGCCTATCCGGCGCGCGGCACGGGTGCGCTGTGGGAATCGCGGCCCGTCACGCGGAGCGAGGCCCTGGCCGCCGTGCTCGGCCGCTCCCGGACCCTGCTGCTGACCGAGCTGGACTCCCCGGCCTCCACCACCGAACTGGCCCGGCGCACCGGCCTCTCGGCCGCCGGGGTGTCCCAGAACCTCACCGCGCTGCGCGCCGCGGGACTGGTCAGCGCCCACCGGGCCGGCCGCTCGGTGCTGTACGCCCGCACCGCGGTCGCCGAGTCCGTCCTCGCCGCATCCTGCGAGGAGCGGTCCTCGCAGGTGTGCCCGCCCCACTCGTCCGGGTGATCACCTTTCGCCACCCTCGATCCGTGCGGTGACATGTCGCTATAAAGAGGCCGTCATGTTGATCAACTGATGGGCACTCATCATGCTGAAGGCCGCCCTGCGGGTCCTCGCCGCCGCTTCGCTCGCCTCCGCCGCCGCCATCTCCCCGGCCGCCGCCGCACCTTCCCTCCCCGCGCCCGCTCCCGACACCGGCCCGTGTGGGCCGGTGTCCGCATTCGACTCGTGGGACTGGTTCAGCACCACCACCAATCCGTTCATCGCGTACGCCGTCCAGGCCGCGGCGAAGTCCGAGAACTGGCACTGGCGCGTCGACGACAACACCCTGTGGCGCGGTGACACCCGCGAGAACGTCGAGGAGCTCTTCCAGGCGGGCTTCACCCCGCGCGGCGACCAACTGACCCCGCTGGCCGAGTACATCGTCAAGGGCGGCGGCCAGACCAGTGCCCACCTCAGCACCAGCTGCGAGAAGTGGGTGGCCGAGAAATTCGCCACCTACGGGGCGGCCAAGACGGGATGGGTCTACGAGATCGAGGCCCCGGGCGGCATCGACGTGAACTCCACCGCCTGGGCCAACCACTACGAGTCGCCCTACCTCTGGAACAAGGAGATCGACTTCCCCGGCGGGGTCGAGGGGCGGTTCATCAAGCAGGCCTGCAAAATCCGCCTGGTCGGCACCGACCCGGTGACCAAGGTCAACACCTACGAGAACCTCGGCTGCAAGGACAACCGGGGCTTCGCCCCCTTCGGCACCGTGGACGAGCCGGCGCTCAGCCGCTGACGTCCGGTGGTTCGTGGCGGTGGTGGGACCACCCTCGGGCGATCCCACCGCCGGCCGCTGACTGCTGGCCGCCGCTCGCGGTCAGGCCGGGCCGTCCTTGAGGGTGCGGCCGAACTGCTCGTCCAGGACGGACAGCCGTCGCCAGTACTCGTCCTCGTCGAACTCGCCCGAGGCGAAGCGCCGCCTCAGGATCGCGATCGGCGAGTGCTCGCCGTACGCCGCGGGCCGGTGCTGCCACGGCGCACGGCGGCCGCGCCACACGGTGCGGCGCAGGACGGTGACGACACCGATGACGACCGCCGCCCAGATCAGCGGGAAGAACAGGACCCACGGGCCGGGCCCGTCGTACGCGAGGGTGGTGAAGGTGTTCATCTCGGTTCAGCTCCTCGGAATCGTGGACTCTTCGTCTCACTCCGAGACTGGCTCCGGGAGGGGCGCCGGGTCGTCGTACGGCCGGCTGCACCGTCAGTACTTCCGCGGGAGTACGGCCGCGGGCGCCGGGTCAGCCGGGTCAGCCGAGCCAGCCGAGCCAGCCGGGCCGGACCAGCCCGGACTCGTAGGCCAGGACGACCAGCTGCGCGCGGTCCCGGGCGCCGAGCTTGACCATGGTCCGGCTCACGTGTGTCTTCGCGGTGAGGGGACTGACGACCAGCCGCCGGGCGATCTCCTCATTGGACAGGCCCATGCCCACCAGCGCCATCACCTCCCGCTCCCGCTCGGTGAGCCGGCCCAGATCCGCCGCCGCGGCCGGCTGTTTCGAACGCGCCGCGAACTCCGC
Source organism: Streptomyces sp. NPDC029164 (assembly GCF_055563995.1). NCBI lineage: Bacteria > Bacillati > Actinomycetota > Actinomycetes > Kitasatosporales > Streptomycetaceae > Streptomyces > Streptomyces sp. NPDC029164. Next base: position 3,773 of record NZ_JBVHWW010000061.1, read on the forward strand.
GATCAGGCGGCGCGTGACCCCCGGAGACAGCAGGGCGTCGCCCGCGACCACCGCCCGCACCGCGCGCAGCAGCTCCTCCGGCTCGGTGTCCTTCACCAGGAAGCCGGAGGCACCGGAGCGGATCGCCTCGAAGACGTACGCGTCGAGCTCGAAGGTGGTGAGCATGACCACCCGGACGGCGGCCAGCCCCCCGTCCTCGGTGATCCTGCGGGTGGCCTCGAGCCCGTCCAGCACCGGCATCCGGATGTCCATGAGCACGACGTCGGGCCGCAGCTCCCGCACCAGCCGCACGGCCTCCTCGCCGTTCGCGGCCTCGCCCGCCACCTCGATGTCGGGCTGGGCGTCGAGCAGTGCCCGGAACCCGGCCCGGACGAGCAGCTGGTCGTCGGCCAGCAGCACCCGGATCACGGATCCCCCTCGGCGGTCGCGGCAGACAGCGGGAGCCTCGCGACCACCCGGAAGCCGCCGTCCGGACGTGGTCCGGCCTCGATGCCGCCGCCCAGGGCCGAGGCCCGCTCACGCATCCCGACGAGACCGTTGCCGCTGCCGTCCGAGGCGCTGCCCGTGGCGGGGCCGTCGTCGTCCACCTGTAGCTCCAGGGCGCGCGGGAGCCAGGTGAGGCGGATGCGGGCCGTGCGCGCACCGGAGTGCCGTACGACATTGGTCAGCGCCTCCTGCAGGATCCGGAAGGCGGCCAGGTCCACTCCGGGCGCCAGCGCCCGGGCCTCGCCCTCGGCCGTGACCTCCACGCTGAGCCCGGCGGCCGCCGCCTGCTCGACCAGCTCGACGAGCCGGTCGAGGCCCGGTGCCGGTGTGCGCGGTGCCTCTCCGGGGGCGCGCAGGGTGTCGAGGACCTGCCGGACCTCGCCCAGTGCCTCCTTGCTCGCCGCCTTGATGGTGGTCAGCGCCGTCCGGGCCTGCTCGGGGTCGGAGTCGAGCAGGGCCAGCCCGACCCCCGCCTGCACATTGATCACCGAGATGCTGTGGGCGAGCACGTCGTGCAGTTCACGGGCGATCCGCAGCCGCTCCTCGTCCACCCGGCGTCTCTCCGCCGCCCGCCGCTCGGCCCGCTCGCGGGCCCACTGCTCCCGGCGCAGGCGGACCAGCTCGGAGACGGCGAGGATCGCGAGGACCCACGCGGTGACGGCCAGCTCCTGCGACCACGGCGCCGGCCCGTCCCCGGCGGGCGGCAGCCACCGGTACAGCCAGTGACCGATCAGCAGACGCCCGGCCCAGAGCAGACCGACGGCCCCCCAGGCGGCCCGCCGGCGGCCCGCGACGACGGCGGCGAAGCAGGCCACCGCCAGGCTGAGGAAGACGGGGCCGTAGGGGTACCCGGCGCCGATGTAGACCAGGGTCACCGCGCTGACCGCGTACACCACGGCCACCGGATGGCGGTGCCGCGCCACGAGCAGGGCGGGCCCGAGCAGCAGCAGGAGCCGCGCGAAGCCGTCCAGGGCCACCCGCCCGCTCTGCGCGTGCGCGGCCCATCCGGCGCCGACCTGCGCGAAGACGGCGACGAGCAGCGCGGAGCGCCAGGCCGGGCCCCGCCCGGTCCGCTCCACCCATCTGCGCCACGGGGGACCCGGGCGCTCGCGCAGCTCGTCCATACGGCCACGCTAGACCGCGCCCGCTCTCACCCGCGTCACCCCGGCGTAGCGTTTCCGGCGTACCCCCCAGGTAGTACGGGTACCACCCCACGCCCTCCCGCCGCCTTCCGCCTCCCGGGCCCTGCGGATGCGAGGCTCGCCCGGATGGGGGAAGCTGGGCATGATCTCAGCGCCGACGCTGGGACCGACGGGCGAGGAGGACGTCGTGGACGCATCAGGAGACGGCCGGCGCGTCCGGGGCCCCTGGGCCAGGATGCGGACCGCCACTCTGGTCTGTGCGGCCGCGGCGCTTGCGGCGGGCACCGTACCGGCCTCCGCGCAGCCCCGGGCCCTGCCGGCTCCCGCGCCGGATCCGGTCGTGGTCGTGGACTGCTTCTCGAAGGCCCAGGTACGCCCCGAGGAGTACCTGCTGGCCTGCGGCGACGGCAACAACCGTCTCGTACGGCTCCGCTGGGACACCTGGGGCCCGCGGACCGCGACGGCCACGGGCACCGACATGGTGAACGACTGCAAGCCCTACTGCGCGGCGGGCCGTTTCCGGTCCTACCCGGTGACGGTGACCCTGAGCGGCCCGGAGCCCTGGCCGGACCGTCCCGGCGTCCAGCGTTTCACGATGATCCGGCTCCTCTACACGGACACCGCCCCGGCCCCGGTCCCCAAGGACGTGAGCTACAAGCTCGTGTACTGACCCCGGTCAGTCCAGGCAGTCCGAGACGAGTTCGGCAAAGGCCTCCGGCGTGAGGACCGTGACCCCCAGCTCCGCCGCCTTCACGGCCTTGGAGCTCGGCTTCCCATTCGCGGACGGCGCGCAGACCAGGTAGGTGGTCTTGGAGTTGACGCTGCTGCCCGCCCGGCCACCGGCCTTCTCGACCAGCGCGTTCATCTCCGAGCGCCCCATGTTCTCCAGCGGGCCGCTCATCTTGCCCGTCACGACGACGGTCTGTCCCGCCAGCGGGCCTTCCGCGGCAGCCTGAGGCTGCCGCGGCTCCGTCATGTTGACGCCGGCCGCGGCCAGTTTGTCGATGACCTGGGCCAGCGAGGCGACCTGCTCCACGACGACCGGGGCCTTCTCCGGCCCGATGCCCTCGACTTCCTGCATCTCGGCGGCGTCGGCCTGCCGGATCGCGTCCATCGTGCCGAAGTGCGCGGCGATGCGGCGGGACATGCTGCGCCCGGTACCGAGCACGCCCAGGGCGCAGAAGACGCGGCTGAGCGGGCGGGACCTGGCGGCGGCGATCTGCTCGGCCAGCTTCGCTCCCCGCTTGGCACTGCCGGAGGCGGCGGTCAGCCGGTCCTCGGTCAGGGTGAACAGGTCGGCGACGTCGTTGACGTCTCCGGACTCGATGAGGGCGTTGACGTACGTCCTGCCCAGGCCGTCGATGTCGAGCATGTCGCGGCCTGCGGCGTACTCGATCAGCGCGGGCAGCGCGCATCCGGTGCCCTGCGCGCAGCGCCACCGCTCCTGCTCCTTGTTTATCTCCCCACCGCAGTTCGGGCACGCCGTGGGCAGCGGCACCTCCTGCGCCCCGGCCGGCCGGCGGCCGATGACCGCGGCCTGGACGCGGGGGATGATGTCACCCGCCTTGTAGACCGTGACGGTGTCGCCGATGTGGAGGTCACGGCGGCGGATGTCCGCCGGGTTGTGCAGGGTGGCCCGGGTGACCGTGGATCCGTCGATGTCCACCGGTTCGAGTACGGCCGTCGGGGCCAGTACGCCGGTCCGGCCCACGTCCCAGACCACTTCCCTCAGTACCGTCTGCCGCTCGACCGCCGGGAGCTTGAAGGCGATCGCCCAGTACGGGAACCTGCTGCCGAACCCGGCCGCGGCCTGCTCGGCCGCGTCGTTCGCCTTGATCACCACCCCGTCGATGCCGAACGGCAGGGCGGGCCGCAGCGCGGCGATCCCGTCGACCTTCTCCTGTGCCTCGGCGAGGGTCGCGACCACGTGCAGACCGGCGGGTGTGCCGGCCGTCGTCCGGACTCCGGCCTCGGCGACGGCGGCCAGGACCTCGGCGTGCGTGGCCCCGGAGGGCACGAAGCCGACCCCGTCGAGCTCGACCGCCCCGTACGCCCAGAACGTCATCGCGAGCCGGTACGGACGGTCCTTCGCGCGCAGGGTTCCGGCCGTGCCGTTGCGCGGGTTCGCGAAGACCTGCGCGCCGTGTGCGGTGCGGACCTCGTTCGCGGTCTCGAACTGCGCTCGCGTGAACAGGACCTCGCCGCGCACCTCGAACGTGGCCGGTACGGGCAGCAGCTCGGGCAGGCCCTCGATGGTGCCGATGACGTGGCTGACGTCCTCGCCGTGAGTGCCGTCGCCGCGGGTGATGATCTGCTCCAGCCGCCCGGCGCGGTAGCGGGCGGCCACGGCCGCTCCGTCCATCTTCGGCTCGACCGTGAACCCGCCGGCGGGCGGGTGGCCCAGGCGGCGCTGGAGCGAGGCCTCCCAGGCCACCAGGCCGGCCGGGTCGAAGACGTTGTCGAGGCTGAGCAGCCGGGTGGTGTGCGCTATGTCGCCGACCGGGGCGGCGCCGTCACCGACCAGGCCGGTCGGGGAGTCGTGGGCGACCTCGTCCGGGTGCTCCGCTTCCCAGGCGAGCACGGACAGGCGCAGCCCGTCGTAAGTGGCGTCGTCCAGCGAGGTGTTCTCGCCGCCGTAGTAGGCGTGGGACGCCTCGCGCAACTGCCGGAGCGCGGCACGGTAGTCGGCATGGCTGGAGATGCCGGGCACGCTGGAGATGCCGGGCACGCCGGACAACGCCTCATCGGCGGGAAGGATCGTCATGTGGATGATCCTCTCGCAGGGGTCTGACAACGCCCCCTGCCCGCGAGCGCGGGCAGGGCACGGGCGGGCGACGCCGTCCGGGGCGAGGGGCCGATTACGGAATCAACGGGTCCGCCTCGGGGCCGACGGCGCGGACAGGCTAGATTGCACCGGGCCGGGAGCCGTCCCGGACGTCCGCCACTGGCGGCGACAGGTCGGCGCCCTGCCATGGATGGGCGCACGGTCGCAGGGCCGGGCCGGGCAAATAGGATGAGAACGGCAGGAGTGGGCAGGACATGGCGCGACGCGAGCGCGCGGAAGCGGGCCGGGGTGTCACCTCCGCCACGCCCGCGGTTCCGGGCTCCGAGATAGCCGAGGCGGCCGACGGCGGCCTCGCGGCCCGGGGTTGGCTCCGCCTGGGGCGGGACGGCCGGCTGACCGCCTACGCGAGCTGCGCCGAGGGCGTGGTGCGCTGGACCGAGTCGGCCCCCGGCTCGGACGTCTGGCACGGGCCCGAGCTGTTCCCCGTGGAGGGATGGGCGGGCCGGTTCACGCTGGCCCAGGACGCGGGCGGTTTCGTCTGGTTCGCCGGCACCCGCTACCGCGACGGTGCGCCGGGTGGCCGCGAGCTGGTCATCGCCGCCCAGTACCAGACCGGCCGCCCGCTCAGCGACTGGCGGGCCCTGGGCAACCCGTTCCCGGAGCGGGAACAGGAGGGCGATACGCCGGCCCCGCCGGGAGACCCGATGGTGCTGCCCGACGGCGCCGGATCGCTCCATGTCGTCGTCACCCGGTTCGGGGCCGGCGTGCGCGGCCGAACTCGGGGCGTCGACGGCAAATGGGGCAATTGGGCCGATTATCAGGGCAAATGGGCGCGAGGGGCCGTCGTCCCTCTGGTCACGGCCCAGGGGCGGGCCGAGTTCCTCGCACCCTTCCGGGGCGGAGCCTCGTACTGGAGCCAGGACGGGCCCGGCAACGGTTTCCGGTGGCTCGGACGCATGCAGGTCGATGCCGTCGAAGGAACGTTCAGCGCCCACGAGACGGGCCCCGGCACCGGTACGTACTTCTGGCGCCACCCGGCGGACGGCAGTGTGATCGCCTACCGACCGATGGCCCCCGCCGGGGCGACCCGCGTGCCGATGCCGCTGGGCGGGGCGGGTGGCGCCGGCCCGGTGGGCATCGCCCGTACGCGCATCAACGGCTACGACTGCACCGTGCTCCTCCAGCGGGGCGCCGAGGGGTGCCCCGAGATCGCCGCCTATCCCACAGAGGGTGAGCAGTACGGCGCTTGGTGGGCTCCGGTCGGGGACCGGTGCGCCGGATTGCCGGCCATCGCCCTCGACGCCCGTGGCGCGGTCACGATCGCGATGATCGACACGGACGGTGGCCTGCGGATCGCCCGGCAGGACCTCATGGACGCGGGTCTCGCCTTCGACCCCTGGTGCCGCGTGGGGTGACCTAGCTCACCGGGCGCGCGGGCGTTCCGGCCGGTAACGGTCCGTGTCTTCGCACGTCGCCCCGAACCGGAGGGCAGTTGGCCCTTTCGGTGCGCTTTGCGTACCGCCACTCCTTCGCAAGCGTGAAGCTTCAAGAGGCTTGCGCGCTTGTGAATACTTGCTCGTCGTTGCGCAGTTGCCCTACGCTGCGCACACCCTGTGAGGGTCGCATAAGTGTGCGGGTCGAGGGGTGGGGGAGGGACGAGTGTGCGGGGAGCGGTGGGTGACCAGATTCAGGGGCGGGTCTGGCGGCGCGCCGCGGCGATTCCCGGCGCGCTGTGAGAAGTGTGTCTATCAAGGAGTTTTCTGAGTGGCAGGTATGCCCCGCCTGAGCGTCGTCGTGCCCTTTCAGGACGTCGAGATCTATCTCGAGGAGTGCCTCGAGTCGATAGCCAGGCAGACGTTCCGCGACCTTGAAGTGATCATGGTCGACGACGGCTCGACCGACTCCTCGACCGCGATCGCCGCGGACTTCGCCCGCCGGGACCCGCGGTTCCGGATGCTGCGCCAGGAGCCGATGGGGCCGGGTCACGCCAGGAACGTCGGCATCCGCGCGGCCCACCCCGAGGCGGAGTTCCTCGCGTTCGTCGACGGCGACGACGTGATACCCGAATACGCCTACGAGTTGCTCGTGCGGACCCTCGAAGCCTCCGGATCCGACTTCGTCTCCGGCAACGTGCAGATGATGAACTCCACCAAGAGGTGGCAGTCCCCGCTGCACAAGGCGCCCATGCGCAGCAACAAGCGCGGCACGCACATCACCAAGCTGCCCGACCTCATCTATGACCGCACGGTGTGGAACAAGGTGTTCCGGCGGTCCTTCTGGGACTACCACTACATCGCGTTCCCCGAGGGCGTGATGTACGAGGACTCCTGGGTCAACATGTTCGCCCACTTCCGGGCCGCCAAGGTCGACATCCTCACGGACATCGTCTACTTCTGGCGCCGGCGCGAGGGCGGCGCCGCGCCCTCCATCACCCAGCGGCACACCGAGTTCAGCAACCTCCAGGACCGGGTCGCCGCGGTGCGGTCGGTCAGCCGCTTCCTCGCCGGACACCGTGCGCGCTCCTACTCCGACCACAAGCGCAAGTACGATCTCGCCTGCCTCAAGTCGGACTTGATGCTGCACCTGAAGGTGCTGCCGGACGCCGACGAGGAGTACCGGGACGCCTTCATGCAGTGGGCGAACGAGTTCCTGGACGAGGCCGACGCGGACATCATCCACGAACTGCCCGCCGACGCCCGGGTGAAGTGGCTCCTGGTGCGCGAGGGCCGGCTCAAAGAGCTGCTCGACGTCGTCGAGTTCGAGCGCAAGGGCGGCCCCCTGCCGGTGCAGCGGCGCTTCCACCGCTACCTCAACTACCCCTATCTCGGGGACCGGTCGATCGGCCTCGACAAGAGCGCCTACCGGCTGGACAAGGAACTCTCGCTGCACGGCTCGCTGTCGTCCGCGCGCTGGGACGACTCCGACCACCTGACCCTTGAGGGATCCGCGTACGTCCGTTTCATCAACGTGCACAAGCGGCACATGTCGATGAAGGCGATCGCGCTGCGGAACAAGAAGCAGGGCCGGGTGGTCGTCGCCAAGGCGAAGAGCACCTACTACCCCCAGGCCACCGAGTACTCCCAGCAGAACCGCTACTGCTACGACTGGTCCGGATTCCAGGTCCGCTTCGACGTCTCCCGCCTCAAGCGCAAGGGCGAATGGGCCGAGGGGACCTGGGACGTGGCGGCCGGCGTCCTCAGCCGCGGCCTCTTCCGCTACAAGGGCATAGCCCGGGGCGGCGCGGGCAGTGCGGCCAACCCGCCCTACCGGTACGTGGACAAGAACATCCGCGTGGTCCCGCTCTTCCTGCAGGGAAAGCTCAAGCTCCGCGTGGAGACGGTGCGTTGCCGCATCACCCGGCACCGCATGGTCGGCGACAACCTCGAACTCGGCGGCGTCTACCTCGGCGCGAAGCTCCCCGAGTGGGGGAAGTTCCGGGTCACCAGCATGGGCGGCGCCGGCCGGCACGACGCGTGGGTCCAGTTCCAGCCGGGCGGCGAGGGCTGGTACACCTTCGTCACCCGCATCCCGGCCAAGGCGCTCGTCCCGGGCCACCGCACCAACGCCTCCGACGGGGTCCCGGAGACCTGGAACACCGGCGCCAACGGCTGGAAGACCACCCTGCACGTCGAGGGACGCAAGGCGGCCATCTACCCCGTCATGGCGGAGGACGCCACCGACGGCCACTACCGGATGCCGGCCGGACTGCAGACCGAACGCGGGGACCGGGAGGTCTTCGTGCACCGCAACGGCTCCGGCTACGTGGTGCTGTTCGAGCGCGACACCCTGCCGCTGGCCAAGTCCGCCACCTGGCGCCCCGACGGCTCCCTCGAGGTCACCGTCGGCTACGCCGCCCAGGACAGGCTCGACTCGTCCGAGTACGCCGCGGCGCACATCGTCGTACGCTCCCGGGCCCACGGCGCGGAGCGCGTGGTCCCCATCACCTGGTACGGCGAGGAGTTCCGCTTCCTCGTCACCCCCGCGGCGATGCGCACCCTGGCCGGAGAGGTGCCGCTGGCCTCCGGCCGCTGGGACTTCTTCCTGCGCCGCCAGGACCCGTCCGCCGTCACCGCGGAGAACCGCTCCAACGACCTCATGGTCAAGATGACGCAGGAGCTGATCCCCGCCTTCCCCAGCGAGATGACCAGCGACGAGCGGCGCTACGAGCTCCAGGCGGAGGCCTACGACAGGCTCTCGCTGCTGGTCCACTCGGCCATGCCGGACGAGGCCCGCGGCCCGTACCGGCAGAAGCTGATGCGCACCAAGACGTATCCGGAGGCGCGTCGCAAGCCCGTGACGCAGGCGGTGCTGTTCGACGCCTTCAAGGGCACCCAGTACTCCGACAGCCCCCGCGCCCTGCACGAGGAGATGGTCCGCCGCGGCGTGGACCTCGAGCACCTGTGGGTGGTCCGCGACGACCAGGTCGCGGTACCGCCCTCCGCACGCGCCGTCCGCATGTGGTCCCCCGACTGGTACGAGGCCATGGGCCGCGCGCGGTACATCGTCGCCAACAACCACCTGCCCGACTGGTTCCAGAAGCGTGACGGCCAGGTCGTGGTGCAGACCTGGCACGGCACTCCGCTCAAGCGCATCGGGCACGACATCGAGGCCGTGCACTTCGCGGACAAGCGGTACCTGGAACGCGTGGAGAAGGAGGTGCAGAACTGGGACATGCTGGTGTCCCCGAACAGCTTCAGCACCCCGATCCTCAAGCGCGCCTTCCAGTTCCCGGGCGAGATGGTCGAGAGCGGCTATCCGCGCAACGACATCCTGCGCCGGGCGGACTCCGGCCGGCGGGCGGCGGAAGTGCGCCGCCGCATCGGGCTCCCGCCGGGCAAGAAGGTCATCATGTACGCGCCGACCTGGCGCGACGACCAGTTCTACGCACCCGGTAAGTACAAGCTCGACTTCCGCATCGACCTCGACGAGGCCAAGGCGCACCTGAGCCACGACCACGTCCTGCTCGTGCGGCGCCACCCCAACGTGGTGGACCCGGTGCCCGGAGCAGGCGACGGCTTCGTCTACGACGTGTCCGACTACCCGGACATGGCGGACCTCTCGCTCATCACCGACGTGATGATCACGGACTACTCCTCCCTGATGTTCGACTTCGTCAACACCGGGCGGCCGATCCTCTTCTTCACGTACGACCTGGACCACTACCGGGACACCCTGCGCGGCTTCTACTTCGACTTCGAGCAGTCCGCGCCCGGTCCGCTGCTGTTCAACTCCCCGGAACTCATCGGGGCGATCCGCAACATCGACCGCATCCAGCACGGCTACGCCGCCCGCTACCGCTGGTTCCAGCAGGAGTTCTGCGATCTGGACGACGGCTACGCCTCGGCCAGGCTGACCGACCGCATCCTGATCGCCGGAGGAGACCTCGACCCCGCGCGGGCCCAGGCGCCGGCCGTCGGCGCGGCGGGCGGCCGCGGTGCGGGCCCGGCGGGCCACCCGGGTCAGCCGGGTCCCTGGAACGGAGGCACCCTCGGTCAGGTGCCGCGCCAACCGGTGAGAAGAATGGATTCCGAGCATGTCTAAGGCAGCCCAGAACGCGCGCCGTGTCTTCACCGGCGTGGACACCTCCGGGGCGGTGCCCGTCGAGTACAAGTTCTCCCACGCGAGGAAGGGCAACCGCCACCTGGTCGTGGTCTTCGCGAACCGTTACGCGCCCGGTGAATGGGGCTGGGCGACCGGAAAGCTCGACCTGCTCCGGTCGAACATCCTGTGGGTCCGCGACCTCTTCGACGGCGCGAACACCTACTACCTGTGCAAGGGGATGGACTTCTCCCTGGAGCAGTCCGTCGCGGGGCTCATCTCCCGTGTCATGAACGCCCTTTCCCTCTCTCCGAACGAAGTGACCATGTTCGGCAGCTCCAAGGGCGGCAGCGCGGCCCTCTTCTTCGGGCTGAAGTACGGCTTCAGGAACATCGTGGCCAGCGTGCCCCAGTTCCAGATCGGAACGCGCGTCAAGGAGGGCAACCCCGACGCGGTCCGGGTGATGATGGGCGAGGCGACGGAGCAGAACGTCCACATCCTCGACTCGGTCCTCCCGGAGCTGGTGCGCAGCGGCGCCAACCCCTCGGCGAACGTCTACCTGATCTCGTCGCCCCAGGACGAGCAGTACGCGCGCCAAGTCGAGCCGTTCATCCCGTTGTTCCAGGGGCGCGAGAACTTCAACTTCGTCTACAACGACTCTCCCCTCATCACCGACCACGGGAAGGTCACGCTGCGCAACCTGCCCACCCTGATCGGGCTGCTGAACCTCCTCGTCGAGGGGATCGCCCCCCGGTTCGGCATGGTCCGCAACGGCTACGAACAGCCGGAGCGCGACACGTCGGCCATCGACGCGTACCTCACGCAGACCTCCCTGGTGCAGAGCAGCGACGCCTTCCCCAAGCCGGTGGTGCTGTCGCCGACGTCGGAGGACCGGGTCCCCGCGAACACCGTCCGATTCACCGGGACCGCCCCGGGCGCCGTCCGCGTCAGCTTCTGGCAGGACGGCAAGCACAAGGGCTCCGCGCCCGTCGCCGCCGACGGCACCTGGGTCTGGGAGCGCACCACCCCGTGGCCCAAGGGACGCCACGTCGTCAGGCTCTTCGCCGCGGACGCCAACAACTACCAGACCGAGCGCGCCGAAGTGGTCTTCACCGCCGTCGAGCACGCTTCCGAGCCCCTGCCCGAGTACGTACCGGCGCCTCCGCCGCCGCCGAGGCCAGCCCAGTCCCTCGCGCTCACGGTGACGGCCCCGGCCGCCCACCAGCAGGTGCAGGGCCCCGCCGTCGGCTTCGCCGGCTACGCCCCCGGCGCCGTGCGCGTGGACTTCCAGGAGGGCGGCGTGACCCTGGGCACCTGCGAGGTGAGGGCCGACGGAAGCTGGGTCTGGGAGTCGGGCTGGGCCTGGAACGAGGGCGACCACTTCGTCGAGGCCATCGCGGTGGACGCGGTCGGCAACGCCTCCCCGTGGACGGCCGTCCCCTTCACCTCGGTGAACGGCTACAGCGTGCCCGCCCAGCAGGGCAACTACTTCAACTCGCGTTACTGACGCCGGGATCGGCGGAGGGAGCGGAGGGAGTGGCCGACGGATCGGCGGCGGGGAGGGTCACCCGCATCACCAGGGGCCGGTGGTCGGAGGCCTTGGTGTCCACCACCTCGCAGCCGGTGCGGGGCAGCAGCGTGAAGAGGTAGTCGATCTTCGTGCCGTCCTTGTGCGTGGCGCGGCCCTTGCGGGAGTCGCCCTTCTGATCGCACTCGCGGTAGGTCTCGTAGGCCTCCGACGGCCAGATCCAGGCGGAGGTGTTCCGGCTTCCCACGGGCGGCGGAGCGTTGAAGTCCCCGCCGAAGACCGTACGGGCGTCGGTCGCCGCGGTGGCGGCCAGCGAGCTCAGCTGGTCGTCGCGGAAGTCCCAGTCGGGGTGCTCGCCGTCGCTCTCCCGCAGCGACAGGTGCGCGTTGCACACCCGCAGCCCCTGGGCGGGGACCCGCGCGCACAGGATCCCGCGGTGCAGGCCCACCGTCGGCTGCTCGGACGGGACCACCTCCACATCGGTGAGCCGGGAGGCGGCCAGCAGTCCGTATCCGGCCTGGCCGCGGCCCTGCCCGGTGCAGTCGACGGAGGTGCGCCGGCCCGCCCCGTCCACATCGGCGTACGGTTCGAAGACGGAGTGCCACTCCGGGCCCAGGCGCACGGCCGAGGACAGCAGGTCCTCCGAGCACACCTCCTGCAGGAGCAGGACGCGTACGCCGGAGTCGCCGACCAGGTCACGCAGCTGCTGGAACTTGTCCTTCGGGCTGCCGGTCTCCTCACAGCCCCACTGCCGCACCCCGCACATGTTCCAGGTCGCGACGGAGACCTCGTCCCCGCTCCCGGCGCCCGAGAGCGGAGCCGGAGCCTGCGCGGAGGTACACGCCACCACCGAGGTCAGCAGGCTCAGAGTCGCCACCGCGCGGCCGAGCCGGCGGCCGGACGGTCTCCGCCCGGTCTCCATTTGTCTTTCCATGCGGACATCATTGAGTATCCGCCGGTCAGACCGTGCATCGGCCCGGGTTTGAACGGCTGGGGGACGCGGAAAGCTCGCGCACCGTGGACATGTCGCTGAAGGGAAGCAGCGCCTCGCCCACGATCTGGTAGGGCTCGCTGCCCTTCCCGGCGATCAGGACGACGTCCTCGGGACCCGCGGCCGACAGGGCGAACTCGATCGCCCGGCGGCGGTCGGCGAAGCGCTCGAAGGGGGTGCCGGTCGCCACGAGGCCGGGGGCGACCTGGTCCAGGATGGCCTCGGGGTCTTCGTTGCGGGGGTTGTCCGAGGTGAGGACACAGAGGTCGGAGTGGGTTCCGGCGATCCTCCCCATGTCGGCCCGCTTGGTGGTGTCGCGGTCCCCGCCGCAGCCGAAGACGGTGACGACCCGGCCGCGCGCGAAGCCGCGGATGGTGGTCAGGACCTTGTCCAGGGAATCCGGCGAGTGGGCGTAGTCCACGATCACGGAGGTGCCGAGCGGGGTCCGGAAGCGCTCGAACCGGCCCGGTACGGGAGGCATCCGGTCGAGTGCGTCGACCAGGGCGCCCAGGTCGTGGCCCAGGACGTGACAGGCGGCCACCGTGGCCAGCGCGTTGGCCACCGAGAACTTCCCCGGAACGGGGATCGACGCCGGATACGCGCGCCCGCCGTGGTGGAGGGTGAACCGCGTACCGGAAGCACTCACGTCGAGCCCGGTGGCCCGGTAGTCCGCCGGGCCGTCGATCGCGTACGTGGTCACCGCCCCGGGCATCATCGAGCGGATCCCGGCGCCCACGGGATCGTCGGCATTGACCACGGCGTGCCGGCACAGGCCCTGGAACAGCCGGAGTTTGGCGTCCCGGTAGTTCTCCATCGTGCCGTGGTCGTCCAGATGGTCCTGTGTCAGATTGGTGAAGACGCCGACGTCGATGAAGGTCCGGTCGACCCGGTGCGTCAGCAGGGCCATGGAGGTGGCCTCCAGCACCACGCTGCCGGCGCCGCGGTCGCGCATGCACCCCAGCAGGTACTGCAGGTCCGGAGACTCCGGAGTGGTCAGCACCGAACGCGGCATCGGGATCGGCTCGTCGCCGACGCGGCTGCCGGCGGTCCCGATGACCCCCACCTTCGCGCCCTCGGAGATCCGCAGGGCGGACTCGACCATGTACGACACGGACGTCTTGCCGTTGGTACCGGTGATCGCCACCATGTCCATCTGCCGTCCGGGCTCGCCGAAGTAGCGCGAGGTCACGACCGCGGCCGCCATCCGGGTGTCGGGCACCCGCACGGCGCAGGCACCCGGGGGCCACACCGACGCCGGAAGAGCCGGCTCACGGCCGTCGACGAGTACCGCGGCCGCTCCGCGGGCCAGCGCGGGCGACACGGAGGCCGGTCCGCCCTCCCGGTGCCCCGGCACGGCGATGAACAGCGAGCCCGGCATCACCCGATCCGCGTCGAACGTGGTTCCGGCGGTGATCGACGTCGTCTCCGGGTCACCCCGGAGTACGTGGTGCTCCTGCCCGGCCAGCAACTCGCTCAGCTTCACAATGATCCCTTCGAGGGGGCTCGGCCCGGGCGTGCGGCCGTAGCCGGGCGGCAGCGCCGGCGGATGCCGGGAAGCTGCGGTGGTGACGTGGAGCGGGGCGGGCGATCGTCCGACGAGAACAGGACGACGAGGTGGCTCGGCCCGGCAGGAGAACCCCGACCACCGCGTGGAGCGGTGGCGCGCCGGGCGGAGCAAGAAGGGGGGAGGGAGGAGAGCGCTAGCCGTGGCCGTGCAGGGCGACCCGGCGGGTCTCGGGCGCCTCGACGCCGGCCGCGGCGGCGCGGTCGACGACGGCCGGGCGCAGCCCGGAGGCGGCCTGCCGCGCGCACTGCCTCGTCGAACCCATGCGACCCATGGCCCGAGTGTACGGCCGATCGGACGACGCCAATCCCACGTCGGACAGGGTCCGACAGGGCCTAGGGTGGGGGCGTGGTGACGGACGGGAGTGCGGGTGTGAGTGCGGGCGTGAGTGGTGACCGGGTGCTGTACGGGTGCATGGGCCTCGGCGGGAGCTGGGAGCCCGGTGCGTACGGGCCCGGCGACATCGATGCCGCGGAGGCGGCGATCTCCGCTGCGCTCGACAGCGGGATCACCGCCTTCGACCACGCCGACATCTACCGGCACGGGAAGGCCGAGGCCGTCTTCGGCGAGGTGCTCGCCCGCACGCCGGGGCTGCGCGAACGCATCACGCTCCAGACCAAGTGCGGGATCCGGCTCGGCGACGCGGACCGCCCGGGGATCTACGACCTCCGCGGGGAGAGCATCGCGCGGCGGGTGGAGGAGAGCCTGACCCGGCTGCGCACCGACGTGATCGACGTCCTCCTGCTGCACCGCCCCGACCCGCTGGCGGACGTGGACGCGATCGCGTCGGCGCTGACGTCCCTGCACCGGCAGGGTCTCGTACGGAACTTCGGCGTGTCCAACATGGGCGCCGCGCAGATCGCCCACCTCCAGGCGCGTCTCGACGTCCCGCTGGTGGCCAACCAGCTGGAGATGAGCCTGCACAGCCGCGACTGGGTCGAGGCCGGGGTGCTCCTCAACACGCCCGAGTCCGCGGCCAACGGCT
Organism: Streptomyces sp. NPDC029164; assembly: GCF_055563995.1. Lineage (NCBI taxonomy): Bacteria > Bacillati > Actinomycetota > Actinomycetes > Kitasatosporales > Streptomycetaceae > Streptomyces > Streptomyces sp. NPDC029164. Next base: position 18,792 of record NZ_JBVHWW010000061.1, read on the forward strand.
TCCCGTTCGGCACGCTGGAGCACTGCCGCGACCACGGCGTCCGCCTCCAGGCCTGGGGCGCGCTGGCGCAGGGCCGGTTCACCGGCCGCGAGCAGACGCCGGCCGAACGGGCCACCGCGGCGCTGCTGGCCGAGCTGGCCCGGCGCAAGGGCACGACGCCCGAGACGGTGCTGCTGTGGTGGCTGATCCGGCACCCCGCCGGGATCGCGCCCGTCATCGGCACCGCCCGCCCCGAACGGATCCGCGCCTGCCGTGACGCGGCCGTACGGGAGCCCGACCTCACGCACGAGGAGTGGTACGAGCTCTGGATCGCGGCCCGCGGGGTCCCGCTGCCCTGATCCCGTACTCCGGCTCGGGGGTTATCCCCACCGGGGGCCGGCATGCCTGCTGGATGGGACCCCGATGCGAGATCAACAAGGCTTGCGCCATGACGACTTGCCCGAAGAAGGCCCTGCTCCTCACCCTCGCCGCGGCCTCCGTGGCCGCAGGCCTGACCACCGCGAGCGCGGCGACCGCCGCACCGGCGGCCGCGCGGCCCACGACGGCCGCCCCGCAGCTCCGGTGGCACACCTGCGCCGATCCGGACGTGCCCGCCGGCCAGGAGTGCGCCGAGCTGCCGGTCCCGCTCGACTACGAGGACCCCGACGGCCGGCAGCTCACCGTCGCCGTCTCCCGCATCCGCAGCGACCGCCCCGAATCCCGCCGCGGCACGCTCGTCGTACTCCCCGGCGGCCCGGGCGGATCCGGCGTGCAGCGCCTGAAGCAGAAGGGCGACGCACTGCGCCGTGAGCTCGGCGGCGCGTACGACCTCGTCGCCTTCGACCCGCGCGGTGTGGGCGCCAGCACCACCGCGACCTGCGGCCTCGCCCCCGAGGACCGGTACCTCACCAGCCTGCGCTCCTGGCCGGGCCCGAACGGCGAGATCACCGAGAACGTCGCCCGCTCCCGGCGCATCGCCGAGGCCTGCGCCCTGGGCGGCGGCCCCGAGCTGCGCAGCTTCACCACCGCCAACCAGGTCCGCGACATGGACCGCTTCCGCGAGGCGCTCGGCGAGCGCAGGCTGTCCGCGTGGGGCACCTCGTACGGGACCTACGTGGGGGCCGTGTACGCCCAGAAGTACCCGCAGCGCACCGACCGCTGGGTCCTCGACAGCAGCGGCGACCCCGACCCGAAGCGAGTCGCCCGCGGCTGGCTGGCGAACATGTCGCAGGGCGCCGAGGACCGCTTCCCCGACTTCGCGGCCTGGGCGGCCCACCCCGACCGGGACCGGGACGGCCTGCGACTCGCCGGGCGGCCGGAGGAGGTCGAGCCGCTCGTCGTCTCCCTCGCGGCCGCGCTGGACCGCGCGCCGAGGGAATCGACGACCCCGGGCGTGCCCCTGACCGGCAACGGTCTGCGCCAGGCCCTGCAGAACGCTCTCTACAGCGACTCCGCCTTCGCCCCCTTCGCCCGGCTCGTCAAGGAGGCCGGGGACCCGGCGAAGCAGCCCGTCCTCCCGCGCGAGCTCGCCCAGCCCATCCCGGACCCGGACGCCGCGCTCATGGTCGCCGTCATCTGCAACGACGTGGCGTGGCCGGACGCGTCCACGGCCTCGTACCAGCGCGCGGTGGACGCGGACCGCGCCCGCCACCCGCTGACGGCCGGCATGCCGGTGAACGTGCTGCCCTGCTCCTTCTGGAAGGACGCCCCGGCGCAGAGGCCGACCCGGATCACCGACGACGGGCCGTCCAACATCCTCATGCTGCAGAGCCGCCGCGATCCGGCGACCCCGCTCTTCGGAGGCCTGAAGATGCGCGAGGCCCTGGGTGACCGGGCCCGCCTGGTGACCGTCGAACAGGGCGGTCACGGGCTGTACCTCGGCAACGGCAACGCGTGCGGCAACCGTGCCGTCACGGAGTTCCTGACCACCGGCAGGCGTCCGGCCCGCGACACGGACTGCGCGAGCTGAGGACGCCGGCCCGGCACGGTTACCGCCCCCGCGCGCGGTCGCAACCCGACGGCGCCACGATGGAGGGAGAGCCCGTACCGCGCAGGGGGGTGGAGGCCGCCATGACGACGCACAAGCTGGGACCCGACATCACCGTTCTCGCGGACTGCCTGGAGGTTCCGGGCCTCGGCTTCCTCCCCGTCAACTCCTTCGTCCTGCACTCCGAGCAGCCGGTGGTCGTCGACACCGGCCTCGGACTGCCGGACCGTGACTTCGTCGACGCCCTCGGTTCGGTGCTCGATCCCGCCGACGTGCGGTGGATCTGGCTGACCCACCCCGACCGCGACCACACGGGTGGCCTCTTCGCCCTGCTCGAAGCCGCTCCTCGGGCGCGGCTGGTCACCACGTTCCTGGCCGCCGGGATCATGTCCACGGAGCGGCCGCTGCCCCTGGACCGGGTGTACTTCCTCAATCCGGGCCAGACCCTGGACGTGGGCGACCGGACGCTGCACGCGTTCCGGCCGCCGCTGTTCGACAACCCGGCCACCGTCGGGTTCTACGAGGACCGTTCGCGGACCTGCTTCAGCTCCGACTGCTTCGGCGGCCCGATGCCTTCCGCGGACGTCGCCACGGGCACCGACGTCGGGGCGGTGCCGGCCGAGGACGTGCGGGCGTCCCAGCGGCTCTGGGCGAGCGTGGACAGCCCGTGGGTCCAAGTGGTGGATCCGGACCGGTTCCTCGCCACCGTGGAGCCGCTGCGGGCGATGGACCCGCAGACCATCCTGTGCACGCACCTGCCGCCGGCGGTGGGACAGACCACGCAGTTCATCGACACCCTTGCCGCGCTGCCCGGCATCGATGCCTTCACGGGGCCGGACCAGGCCGCGCTGGAGCAGATGCTCGCGCACTTCGAACCTGGAGGTCCTGGGTAGCCTTTGAATCGCAGGGAAATGGACAGTTACACCCCGCTGAACATCAGCTGAACATCTGTTACTGTGCCCGCGCTTGGTGTTCATCCAACGATCCGTCCTCCCCTCGCACGCCTCGCGTCCGAGGATGCTGCGAGGTGTCGCGTCCGTGCACAGCACTCCGTTCTCCCCGACCGAGGCCAGGTCCGCACGAGCCCGCATGGGCCTGTCCCCGACCCAGGTGGCCCACTTCATGGCCACCTGCGGCGCCCCCGTCCACCCGCAGCTGGTCCTGGCCTGGGAGCAGGGCTCCGAGATCCCCACCGACCGCCAACTCTTCGCCCTGGCCGACGTCTTGTGGTGTGAAGCGACGGCGCTGATGGGCATCGAACCGCGCACCCTCGCCGAGCACCGGCTGGCCCGCCGGCTCACCGTGGAGCGGCTGGCGTACCGGATAGGCATGGACCCGACCGAGTACCGCGCGGCCGAAGCGGCGCAGCACTGGCACGGAGACGCCTGGCAGACCAGGGCGCTCGTGGAGGCCCTCGGCCTGTCCTTGCGCAAGCTCATCGGGATCATGGGCCGGGTGGACGAGCTGACGGAGCACCTGAGATCGGCCGTCGCCGGGCGGTGGAAGCCGTACGTGGACCCGGTGGCGGAGATCGTCGTGGTGGACGCGACCAGCGTGGGGGACGCGCTGCGCACGATGCACGGGGAGTTCTCGCGGTTCTCGGAGCGGTACATGGGACACCTCGTCGCACGCAACGACGACGCCCGGCTGAAGGAGATCGCGGCGGAGCGCGCCGCCTATCTGCGCCGACTCGTCGACCACTTCTGGGAGTTGATCGGCGAGGAGGGCGAGGCCTCGCCGTTCCCGCTGGGCGGGCGCTGACGGGCCGCCGACAGTCGACGGCCGACAGCCGGCCACCGACCGCCGGCAGGCCGGAGCGGGGGGGGGGGGGGGGGCCCCCCCCCCCCCCCCCCCCCCCCCCCCCCCCCTCGCGCCCCCCCCCCCCGCCCCCCCCCCCCCCCCCCCCCCCCCCCCCCCCCCCCCCCCCCCCCCCCCCAGGCCGCACCACTGGACCATCCCCG
>NZ_JBVHWW010000062.1:0-22625 GCF_055563995.1 Streptomyces sp. NPDC029164
TATCAACTTCTGGCGTTGATTTTTGGCACGCTGTTGAGTTCTCAAGGAACGGACGCTTCCTTTGTACTCACCCGCAGCTACATTCGCTGGGGCTTTCCTCCGGGCTTTCGTTCTGTTCTTGCTGTGTTCTTGCGTTTCCAACTCTACCAGATCATTTCCGCGCCCTGCTTCTCGAAAGTCGCAGTCGGCTTGGATTTGAATTCGGTGACCGTTGGGGGTCTTTGCCTTTCGGCGCTCCACCACGTTAGCGCTTTTCCCTTGCCACTCATAATCGAGTGATGGGCGAAGGAATTCGGGCATGCCGAACAGGACCCCGCCAGGGATACGTTGTAGGTAGTGGGTTGGCCGCCCCGGGGGTCTGCGATGGCAGTGACCCGTTCAAGCGGCTCGGACTACGTTAGGCGTGTGGCCGGGCCGAGTCAAGTTGAGCGGCGGCGCGGCGCATGGGCGCGGTACGGGCTCACCGTCGGGTCGTGGGTGATCCAGAACCGGTACGGATGAGCGGCGCCGGCTCCGCCGACTCCCGTGCGCGGGCCGCTGCTCACCAGATCGGGTGAGGTGGGGGTGCCGGTGAGGAGGGACAAGGGGGAATCGGGGCCGGAGCAGAGGTCGGTGCCGTCGAGGGAGCGGTCCACCTCCAGCGCGGTGGCCAGACGGGCCGGCCCTTTGGCCAGTTCCCTCGGGCTTCTGGCTGAAAGTCGACGTTTGGCGGCGAGGTCGGCGCCCGTCGTGATCTCCCCGGCGCGGATCAGGACTCCGCTCGCGTGGTCCGGTGGGCCGCACACCAGGTTGAGGCTGAACCACATGCCGTAGATGAAGTAGACGTACGCGTGTCCGGGCGGTCCGAACATCGATGCGTTGCGGGCGGTGCGGCCGCGGTAGGCGTGCGAGCCGGGGTCGGACTCCCCCTCGTACGCCTCCACCTCCGTGATGCGCAGTTCGATGGGGCCGTCCGGGGTACGGCGCACCAGGGTGCGGCCGAGGAGGTCCGGGGCCACGGTGAGGACCGGCCGGTCGAAGAAGGACCTGGGCAGGGGCGTACGGTCGGGGCGCGCGCTCATCCGGTCGAGCGTAGTGGAACGCGCTCTCCTGCAACCGGGGTCTAAGGTTCCGCGTTGGTAAGGGGTAGGCGCGGCGTTGTCGCCAGTCCTTAGATCCGTATCAGGGAGTTTGAGCATGGGGTTCAGGAAGCTGTTCGCGAGCCTGGGTGCCGGTGGTGCCTCGGTGGACACGGTCATCACCGAGCCGAACGTCGTGCCGGGCGGCATCGTCCAGGGCGAGGTCCGGATCCAGGGCGGATCCGTGGAGCAGCAGATCGAGGGGCTGTCCGTCGGGCTGCAGGCGCGGGTCGAGGTCGAGGGTGGTGACCAGGAGTACAAGCAGGACGTGGTCTTCACGAAGCAGCGTCTCGGCGGTGCCTTCAAGGTGGAGGCCGGCGCGCTGCACGTGGTGCCGTTCGGGCTGGAGATCCCCTGGGAGACGCCGATCACCCACTTCGGGGGTCAGCACCTGCACGGGATGAACATCGGCGTGAGCACCGAGCTGGAGATCGCGCGCGCGGTGGACGCGGGTGACCTCGACCCGATCAACGTGCACCCGGTGCCGGCGCAGCAGGCGATCCTCGACGCCTTCCGGCAGCTCGGCTTCTCCTTCCGCAGCGCGGACATGGAGCGCGGGCACATCCGCGGGACGCGGCAGTCGCTGCCCTTCTACCAGGAGATCGAGTTCCTGCCGCCGTCGCAGTACCGCGGACTGAACCAGGTCGAGCTGACCTTCGTCTCGGACGGCCGGGAGATGGACGTCGTCCTGGAGATGGACAAGAAGCCGGGTCTGTTCAGCGAGGGCAGCGACACCTACCGGTGTTTCCAGGTGGGTCTGCACACGTACCAGGACACCGACTGGGCGGCTTACCTGAACCAGTGGATCGCCGGCGTCGGTTCGCAGCGCAACTGGTTCTAGGCTCGGAACCGCGTCCGTGCGCGGACGCGGTTCGTCGTCTCCCCCTCCCGGAGGTTCAGCAGTGTCAGACCAGAGCAGGGCGCCCCTTCCGCACGACTTCCACCCCGAGGTGCCGTCCTTCACGGTGACCAGTGAGGACGTCACCGACGGAGCCGATCTGCACGCGGCCCAGGTCCTCACGGGCAAGAACATCTCGCCGCAGCTGCGGTGGGAGGGCTTCCCCGAGGGCACGAAGAGCTTCGCCGTGACCTGCTTCGACCCGGACGCGCCCACGGGCAGCGGGTTCTGGCACTGGGTGCTCTTCGACCTTCCGGTGTCCGTGACGGAGCTGCCGGCCGGGGCGGGCAGCGGGGACTTCACGGGGCTGCCGGAGGGGGGCGTGCACGCGCGGAACGACTACGGCACGCGTGACTTCGGCGGGGCGGCTCCGCCGCGCGGGGAGCGGCACCGCTACGTGTTCACCGTGTACGCGGTGGACCGGGAGCAGCTCGGTACGGACGAGGACTCGTCCCCGGCGAGCGTCGGTTTCCATCTGCGGTTCCACGCCCTCGGGCGGGCCCAGCTGATCGGTGAGTACGAGTCGCCCGCCCGTTGATCGTTCTCCGAGCGTTTGCCCGGTCCTGGTCTAAAGAAGGCCAGGACCGGGCATTTTTATTGCGTTGTCCCGCGTGGCGCGCGCGGCCAGAGTGGTTACGGGCCCTGCCGCCGGTGTGGTCGCGGGCCTGCACACGGGAGGTGGGCGAGATGCGGGACACGCTGGTGCTGAATGCGAGCTTCGAGCCGCTGTCGACGGTGACCCTGAACCGGGCTGTCGTCCTGGTACTTCAGGACAAGGCCGTCGTCGAACAGTCGCACCCCGAACTGCGCGTGCGCGCCGCCACCATGGATCTCCCGATGCCCCGGGTGATCAGGCTCTGCCGGTACGTCCGGGTGCCCTTCCGAAGACATGCTCCCTGGTCACGGAGGGGGGTGCTGGTCCGGGACCAGCACCGTTGCGCGTACTGCGGGAAACGCGCGACGACCGTGGACCACGTGCTGCCGCGGGCACAGGGGGGTGGGGACACCTGGCTGAACACGGTGGCGTCCTGCGCCGAGGACAACCACCGCAAGGCGGCCCGGACTCCGGAGGAGGCGGGGATGCCGCTCCTCCGGAGGCCCTTCGTGCCGTCTCCGGCGGACGCGATGCTGCTGGCCCTGGGGGTGGGTGCGCGGGAGGCGCTGCCGGAGTGGCTGGAGCGCTCCGCCTAGTCGGATACCCGCTCGCCCGGTAGTCGCACGCGCTGAGCGACGTAGCTTTACTACGTCGCTCAGCGGACCATCAACTGGACGATGGCGAGGACGCCGACCGTCACGATGACCGCGCGCAGGACGGTCGGCGAGAGCTTGCGGCCCACCTTGGCGCCGATCTGGCCGCCGATGGTGGAGCCGACGGCGATGAGGAGGACGGCCGTCCAGTCGAAGTCGGCGACGAAGAGGAAGACGACGGCCGCGACGCCGTTCACCATGGCGGCGATGACGTTCTTGACGGCGTTGATCCGTTGCAGGTCGTCGCGGAGCAGCAGGCCCATCAGGCCGAGGTAGAGCACGCCCTGGGCGGCTCCGAAGTAGCCTCCGTACGCGCTGGAGACCAGCATTCCGCCGAGCAGGACCGGGCCGCCGTCGGGGTGGCTCGTGTCGCCTCCGGCCGCTTCCTGACGCCGGCGCAGGGCGGCGGCGAGCCGGGGCTGGAGGACGACGAGCACGAGGGCGAGTCCGATCAGGACGGGCACGATCGTGTCGAAGGAGTCCGACGGCAGGGTGAGGAGCAGGACCGCGCCCGCGAGGCCGCCGACGAGGGACACGGCGCCGAGCCGTACGACGCGGGCGCGCTGGCCCTGGAGTTCCTTCCGGTAGCCGATGGCTCCGCTGATCGAACCGGGCACCAGGCCCAGGGTGTTGGACACGTTGGCCGTGACCGGCGGCAGGCCGGTCGCCAGTAGCACCGGGAAGGTGATCAGGGTGCCGGAGCCGACGATGGTGTTGATCGTGCCCGCGCCGACGCCGGCGGCGAGGACCGCGAGTGATTCCCAGATGGACATGGACGGTGCCATCCCCTTTGCATGAGTGAGTCGCCTCCCCGCCATGAAGGTCGAGGGGCCTCACCGATCATGCAGGAGGGGACGGCGGTTCAGTCGATCGGGGGCTGTTCGCGGCGCTCCGCGGCGTCCTTGTCCCGTGCGCCGGGGATGCCGCCGCCGTCCTTGCCGGCGTTCTGCGGGTTGAAGCCGGAACCTCCGCCCATGGGGCCGAAGTTGCCCATGGCGCCGGAGAGGCCCTTGAGGGCGTCGCCGATCTCGCTCGGCACGATCCAGAGCTTGTTGGCATCGCCTTCGGCGATCTTCGGAAGCATCTGGAGGTACTGGTAGGCGAGGAGCTTCTGGTCGGCGTCGCCGGCGTGGATGGACTCGAACACCGTACGGATGGCCTGGGCCTCACCCTCGGCGCGCAGCGCGGCGGCCTTGGCGTCACCCTCGGCGCGGAGGATGGAGGACTGCTTCTCACCCTCGGCGCGCAGGATCTCGGACTGCCGGACACCCTCGGCCTGGAGGATCGCGGCGCGCTTGTCACGGTCGGCGCGCATCTGCTTCTCCATCGAGTCCTGGATGGAGGTCGGCGGCTCGATGGCCTTGAGCTCGACGCGGTTGACGCGGATGCCCCACTTGCCGGTGGCCTCGTCGAGGACACCGCGCAGGGCCGCGTTGATCTCCTCGCGGGAGGTGAGGGTCCGCTCCAGGTCCATGCCGCCGATGATGTTGCGGAGGGTGGTGACGGTGAGCTGCTCGATGGCCTGGATGTAGCTGGCCACTTCGTACGTCGCGGCCCGGGCGTCGGTCACCTGGTAGTAGATGACGGTATCGATGTTGACGACCAGGTTGTCCTGGGTGATGACCGGCTGCGGCGGGAAGGGGACGACTTGTTCGCGGAGGTCGATGCGGTTGCGGATCGAGTCGATGAAGGGGACGACGATGTTGAGGCCCGCGTTGAGCGTGCGGGTGTAGCGGCCGAACCGCTCGACGATGGCGGCGCTGGCCTGCGGGATCACCTGGATCGTCTTGACCAGTGCGATGAAGACCAGAACCACCAGAATGATCAGGACGATGATGATCGGTTGCATGCGGTTCCCCGTGCCCTTCCGGCTGTCTGTGCTGCCCCGTTGAGCGGAGTCTCGCAGACCCGCGGGCTGCGAGCAGGCTGCTTGTCACATCACGACGGCGGTCGCCCCGTCGATCTCCACGACGTCCACGGACTGGCCCGGTTCGAAACTGGTGTCCGTGTCGAGGGTGCGCGCCGACCAGATCTCGCCGGCGAGCTTGATGCGTCCCCCGCTGCCGTCGACCCGTTCGAGGACGACGGCGGTTCGGCCCCTCAGCGCGTCGATTCCGCTGCGGTGTTGGGGGCGCTGGTCGCGGTGCCGGTTGGCGATGGGCCGTACGACGGCGATGAGCGCGACCGACACGATCACGAAGACCAGGACTTGTGCCACCACTCCCCCGCCGAGGGCCGCCGTGACGGCGGCCGCCACGGCGCCGACGGCGAACATGCCGAACTCCGGCATCGCCGTCAGGACCAGGGGGATGCCCAGTCCGACCGCGCCGATGAGCCACCACACCCATGCGTCGATGTCCACATGGTCATGGTAGGTCCGGCGGGCGCGGTCCGGACAGGGTGCGGGGGCCCGTTACTGACCCAGGGGAAGGCCCTGGGCGGTCCAGCGGTCGCTCCCGTTGCGCTCGACGACCAGGGGGAGGCCGAAGCAGAGGGAGAGGTTGCGGGAGGTGAGTTCGAGGTCGATCGGGCCCGCGGTGACGACCTTGCCCTGACGGATCATCAGGACGTGGGTGAAGCCGGGGGCGATCTCCTCGACGTGGTGCGTGACCATCACCATGGAGGGGGCCAGCGGGTCGCGGGCGAGCCGGCCGAGGCGGCGTACGAGGTCCTCGCGGCCACCGAGGTCCAGACCGGCGGCGGGCTCGTCGAGGAGCAGCAGCTCGGGGTCGGTCATCAGGGCGCGGGCGATCAGCGTGCGCTTGCGCTCGCCCTCGGAGAGGGTGCCGAACTTCCGGTCGAGGTACTCGGTCATGCCTAGGCGGTCGAGGAAGGCGCGGGCGCGCTGCTCGTCGATCTCCTCGTACTCCTCCTGCCAGGTCGCCGTCATGCCGTAGGCGGCGGTGAGGACGGTCTGCAGGACGGTCTGCCGCTTGGGCAGCTTGTCGGCCATCGCGATGCCGGCGATACCGATGCGGGGGCGCAGCTCGAACACGTCGGTGCCGGGCTTGCCGAGGGTGCCGCCGAGGATGGTGGCGGTGCCCTTGGTGGGGAAGAGGTAGCTGGAGGCGAGGTTCAGCAGAGTGGTCTTGCCGGCGCCGTTGGGGCCGAGGATCACCCAGCGCTCGCCCTCCTTCACCGACCAGGAGACCTGGTCCACCAGAGCCCGGCCCTCGCGGACCACGGATACGTCCACCAGCTCCAGAACATCGCTCATGAGCGTGTTGTCACCCCTTGCAGTCACGGTTCTCTGTGCGCCGGTAGACGCAGCCCCAGGGGAAAACCTACGCCACTCGGAGAGGGGTCCGGGGCCGGGGCCCGGTGCCGGGTCCGATCCGTAAAGTGGGGGGATGCTTTTCGAACCACGTTCAGGGCGGCTGGCCGCCTGGGGGAACGCTCTGCTGGCCGGTCTGGTCTCGCCCGACGAGGCCGTGTTGTCGATCGTGGGCGAGGACGCCGTGCACCGGGTGGAGGGGCTGCCGGGTGAGACGGGCCCCGTGGGGCTCACCCTGGCGCTCGGCCGGCTGCGGGCGGTGGGGGTGACGGGGCTGCGGGTGGCGCTGCCGGCGCCGGGGCATCCGCTGGGGCTGAGCGGGCCGCCGGAGTTCAACGCGCGGGCGCTGGAGGCCGAGGAGGCCGTGGTGTGTGCGGGGGCCGCGCTGGGGCTCGTACCCGAGGTCGCCGAGGTGGGGCCCGAGGGTGATGTGCACGTGTCGGTGACCTGGCACTGCCTGCCGGTACGGGAGGCGCCGCCGGCGGACGTGCCGTCGCTGAGCGAGGCGGAGCGGGAGCTGGCGGAGGCGCTGCGCGAGGCGACGGTGGCGCTGACCCGGCTGGACGTGGCCGGGTCGGGGCCGGTGGCGGAGGCGGCGCTGTCGGCGTACCGGGCGCGGGCGGAGGCGGGGCGGGACGCGCTGGCGCCGGGGTATCCGGCGCGGGCGGTGCGGGTGCTGGCGCTGGCGCAGCGGGTGGACCTCATGGTGTCGCTGGCGTACGAGAACGGGCACGGGGGTGCGGTGGCCGCCTCGGAGATGGCGGCTCGGGCCGAGGCCTTGCGGCCCGTGGAGCGGGTGGCCCGGCGGGCGCTCGTCGCGGCGTACAACTCGGCGGTCGAGGGGGGCTAGGCCGAGCCGGCTGCGCCGGGGCTCCCCGGCCTCCGCGCCCAGCAGGCCCGAGCTGTCCGGCGGACGGAGTCCGGCGCAGCGGGCCGAAGCCTGCGGAGCAGTGCGCGGGTCGCGTCAGGAGCAGATGTGCCGCGGCCCCGCTTCCCGGGGAGAGGGGGGGAAGCGGGGCCGCGGTGCGCGCGGGGCGCGTCAGGCGTTGACTCCGGTGTTGCCGAAGGCGCCGTTGAGCAGGCCGATCACGTTGACCGTGTTGCCGACCACGTTCACGGGGACGTGGACGGGGACCTGGAGCAGGTTCCCGGAGGCCACGCCGGGCGAGTTCAGGGCCTCGCCCTCCGCCGACGCACCGCCGTGCGCCGAGGAGACACCGGCGCCGGCGGCCAGGAGGCCACCCGCGATCATGGTGACGGCTGCGGCCTTCTTGAAGTTCTTCACGTTCTCGTCCTCCAGTGCGTCTGCCGCGACCAGCCGCCGCGGCACGTCATGGAGAACGGTCGCGCCGCGGTGGGGATACGCCATGTGGGCGACATACACCCGACCGTATGAATCTCAGTCCGGAACTAGACGGTCCGATTTGCGTCACTTATTCGGCGAGTCCGTGCCTGACCGCCCACAATGCGGCCTGAGTACGGTCGGAAAGGTCCAACTTCATCAGGATGTTCGAGACGTGGGTCTTGACCGTCTTCTCGGACAGCACCAGTGCCCGGGCGATCTCGCGGTTGGACCGGCCGTCCGCGATCAGGCCCAGCACCTCGCGCTCGCGGTCGGTCAGCGAGCCGGGCCGGCCCGCCGACGGGCTCTGGTCCTCCTGGGAGAGCAGCGCCACCGCCACCTCCGGCTGGAGCAGCACGTGGCCGGCGTGGACGGAGCGGATGGCTCCGGCCAGGGCGTCGGGGTCGATGTCCTTGTAGACGTATCCCGCGGCGCCGGCCCGCAGCGCGGGGACCACGGTCCGCTGCTCCGTGAAGCTGGTGACGATCAGCACCCGCGCCGGGTTCGCCAGCTCGCGCAGCCTGCGCAACGCCTCGATCCCGTCGGTGCCGGGCATCTTGATGTCCATGAGGATCACGTCGGGCCGCAGCTCCTCGGCGCGGGCGATGCCCTCCTCGCCGTCGGAGGCCTCGCCGACCACCTCGATGTCCTCCTGGACCTCCAGGAAGGTGCGCAGGCCGCGCCGGACCACCTGGTGGTCGTCGACCAGCAGTACGCGAACGCGGCTGCCACCGCGGCCGGGGCTCTCAGCCACCGGGTACCTCCATCTCGATCGTCGTGCCCTGACCGGGCTCCGAGTGCACGGTGAGCCGGCCGCCGACGCCGGCCGCCCGGTCCCTCATGGAGACCAGGCCCAGGTGGCGGCCCGCCCGGCGGACGAACCGGGGGTCGAAGCCCTTGCCGGAGTCGACGACCTTGAGGACGGCGCCGCCGGCGGGCGTCCGGGTGAGGGCGACCTCGACGCGGTCGGCGCCCGAGTGGCGCAGGGCGTTGTGGAGGGCCTCCTGGGCGACGCGGAGGACCGCTTCCTCCTGGGTCGCGGGGAGGGCGCGTACGCCGTCACACGTGAAGGTGACGTGCGCGGTGTGGGCGCGGTCGAGTACGTGGACGTGCGTGCGCAGGGTGGCGACCAGCCCGTCCTCGTCCAGTGCGGCGGGGCGGAGCTCGGTCACGGCAGCCCGCAGTTCGTCGGCGGCCTCCGCCGCGAGGGCGGCCACCTGCTGGAGCTCGTCCTTGGCCCGGGCCGGGTCGCGGTCGACGAGGGCGGCGGCTGCCTGGGCGGTGAGGCGGAGCGAGAACAGCTTCTGGCTGACGGCGTCGTGCAGCTCGTGGGCGAGCCGGGAGCGCTCCTCGGCGATGGTCAGCTCGCGGCTGCGCTCGTAGAGGCGGGCATTGGTGAGGGCGATGGCCGCGTGCTGGGCGAGGAGGGAGAGGAGCTCCTGGTCCTCGTCGGTGAATCCGCGCGGGCCCCCCGGGGCGCTCCGCTTGTTGGCGAGGAAGATCGCGGCGAGGGTCTCCTCGCCGTCCCGGACGGGCATGCCGAGGAAGTCGGACATGTCGGGGTGGGCGGCGGGCCAGCCCTCGAAGCGCGGGTCCTCGCGTACGTCGGCCAGCCGCTGGGGGTCGTCCTCGTGGAGCATCGCGGCGAGGATGCCGTGCTGGCGGGGCAGCGGGCCGATGCGGCGCCACTGCTCCGCGGTGATGCCGTCCACGACGAACTGGGCGAAGCCGCCGTGGTCGTCCGGGACGCCCAGGGCCGCGTACTCGGCGTCCAGGAGCTCGCGGGCCGACGCCACGATCGTGCGCAGGACGTCACGGACCTCCAGGCGGCGGCTCATGGCGAGCAGTGCGGTGCTCACGGCGGCCAGGCCGCTGCGGGGTGGGCCCTGCAGGGGGCTTGCGGTCATGGCCTCACCGTACCCGCGGGCCTGACCTGCGGGATCGGACCGCGGCATCCCCCGGTGGACGTAGGTCCAAGGGACCTGTACGGGTGGGGCCCGCGGCCGACGCGGCGCCGGGCGGGCCCTTCCTAGGTTGGGGGCATCCGCTGATCGGAACGCGAGGGTGAGGGTGAGGGAGCTGTCATGTCGGTGGCGATCGTGACGGGGGCGTCCAGAGGGCTGGGCCGGGCGCTGGCCCGGGAGCTGGCTGCGAGGGGCTGGAACCTGGTGCTGAGTGCGCGGGGGGCGGCGGCGCTGGAGGACACCGCGGCGCGGGCCCGTGCCTCGGGGGTGCGGGTCGTGCCGGTGGCCGGGGACGTGTCCTCGGGGGCGCACCGGGCGGCGCTGGTGGCGGCGGCGCGGGAGCTGGGCGGGCTGGACCTGCTGGTGAACAACGCGGGGGTGCTGGGGGCGGAGCCGCTGGTGCCGCTGGCGGTCCACCCGCTGGACGGGCTGCGCGAGGCCTTCGAGGTGAATGTGGTGGGGGCGCTGGGGCTGGTCCAGGAGGGGCTGCCGCTGCTGCGGGCCGCGGAGGCCGGGGCGGTGCTGAACATCAGTTCGGACGCGGCGGTGGTGGCGTACGCGACGTGGGGGGCGTACGGGGCGACCAAGGCCGCGGGGGACCTGCTGTCGGGCGTGCTGGCGGTGGAGGAGCCCGGGCTGCGGGTGTGGTGGGCGGACCCGGGCTCGATGCGCACGCGGATGATGGCGGCGGCCGAGCCCGGCGAGGACCTGGCGGGGCTGCCGACGCCGCAGGAGGTGGCACCGGCGCTGCTGCGGCTGGTGGCGGAGGGGCTGCCGAGCGGGCGGTACACGGCCGATGGCCTGGCGGCGGGCCGGGCGGACGGCGAGCCGGCCGGGGCCGGCGGTGAGGGGGCCCGGCCGGACGCGGCGCCCGGCGGCGCGGCCGGGACGGAAGCCGGCGGGGCCGAACCCGGCGAAGCGGTCGGCGACGCGGCGGGGGGTGTGCGGTGAGGGGGCGGCTCGGGGGCGCGGGTTCGGCACCACCAGAGCAGTGGCTACATATAACGGACATTCCGCCGGGCCTGATGGCCCGGGTTCCGGCCGAGCAGCGGGGGCCGGGGCTCGGGCGGGACGCGGTGCGGCTGCTCGTGTCCGGGGGCGGTGAAGAGGTGTCGCTGCGCGCCTTCCGGGAGCTGCCCGATCTGCTGCGGGCCGGGGACGTGCTGGTGGTGAACACGTCGTCGACTCTGGCGGCCGCCGTGGACGCCCGGCTCGGCGGCGAGGACCTGGTGGTGCACTTCTCGACCCGGGGCGACGACGGCCGCTGGGCGGTGGAGCTGCGCCGCCCGGCGGCCGGGGGGACGACCCGGCCCCGCGCCGGGGGGCCGGCCGGGGCCGTCGTGGACCTGCCGGGCGGGCGGACCCTCGTACTGGAGGAGCCGCTCGCGGCGGGCGCGGAGCGGCTGTGGTGGGCGCGGCCCGCTCCGGACGACGTACCGGCGCTGCTGCGGGCGCACGGGCGGCCGATCCGGTACGCGTACACGGAGCGGGACCAGCCGCTGTCCGCCTACCAGACGGTGTTCGCCGTGCCGGCGGCCGACGGGTCGGGCTCGGCGGAGATGCCGAGTGCGGGACGGCCCTTCACCGCGGAGCTGGTGGCGCGGCTGGTGAGCCGGGGGGTGCAGTTCGCACCGCTGACCCTGCACACGGGGGTGGCCTCGCAGGAGGCGCACGAGCCGCCGTACCCGGAGCGGTACGAGGTGCCGGCGGCCACGGCGTGGCTGGTGAACGCCGCGAGGGTGACGGGCGGGAGGGTGATCGCGGTGGGGACCACGGCGGTACGGGCCCTGGAGTCGGCCGCGGACGACCGCGGGGTGGTGCGCCCGGCCGGCGGGTGGACTGACCTGGTGGTGACGCCGGAGCGCGGGGTACGGGTGGTGGACGGTCTGCTGACCGGGCTGCACGAGCCGCGGGCGTCCCACCTCCTGATGCTGGAGGCGGTGGCGGGGAGGGCCGCCGTACGGCTCGGGTATGCCGAGGCGGTGGCCCGGCTCTGCCTTTGGCACGAGTTCGGGGACGTGCATCTGCTACTCAAGGATGAGAACCGTGACGGATTGAATTGCTTCAGCAACGCACAGTGAAACCGTTGCGGGCCCGATGTGAGCCCGCGCATAGGACGCACATCACTTACGAAGCTGCCTAGTGGACAGATAAAGGCCCTGTCAGAGCGGGCGTGCGTAGCGCCGAGGCCCGAATTGCGGCCTCGGCGCCCGCCCCTGATCCACTAAGCGGGATCGTACGTCACACCTTTGCCACAGGTTTTTGCCACCGCTAAGAATTGCCCTCGTCGCACAGCGCCGCGGCGGATCCCCGGATCCTCGTGGCGCTTTCCTGCGGCTCCCGCGATTCGAAGAGGTTGCCCCGCCATGTCTGCTTCCAGCACTCCCGGTCACAGTCGTCTGACGAAGGCACACAAGCTGTCCATTGCCGGCGTCGCCACGTTCAGTGCCGCCGCGCTCGCCTTCTCCCTCGTCCCGGCCGACACCGCCGAGGCCGAGACGGTGGTCTCCGCCGCTCCCGTCGCCTGGGCCCAGGCCGTCAACGGGACGCAGACGAAGGCAATGCACGGCCACCTCTCCGCGCAGCAGGTCATCGCCGACGCCAACGCGAAGGCCGCCGCTGCCAAGGCGAAGGCCAAGGCCGACGCCGACGCCAAGGCCAAGGCCGAGGCCGCCGCGAAGAAGGCCCGCGAGGACAAGGCGGCCGCGAGCCGGTCCGCCGCCCGCACCCCCGTCTTCGCGAACAACCTGGACGGCTGGATCAAGGAAGCCCTCTTCATCATGAAGAAGGAGGGCATTCCGGGTACCTACGCCGGCATCCACAAGAACATCATGCGCGAGTCCAGCGGTAACCCGATGGCGATCAACAACTGGGACATCAACGCCCAGAACGGCATCCCCAGCAAGGGTCTGCTCCAGGTCATCCTTCCGACCTTCAAGGCGTACCACGTCAAGGGCACCAAGTTCGACCAGTACGACCCGGTCGCCAACATCGTCGCCGCCTGCAACTACGCGGCCGACCGCTACGGCTCGATGGACAACGTCAACAGCGCCTACTAGGCCACTGGCGCAACTACGGCCCCCATGCGCCTCAGGGCGGCACCCGGACTTCCGGGTGCCGCCCTGAGGCGTTTCGTGCGTGAGGTCCCGCGGACTACTTGCCGGCGCGCATGACCTCGGGCTCGTGGCGGCGCAGCAGGCGCTGCACCAGGAAGCCGCAGGCGATGCCGAGGAGCAGCAGAACGGTGATGTTCAGGCTCCACTGGCCGACCGTGGCCTCCCAGAGCGGGTCGGTGTTGGTCGGGTTGTCGCGGTCCCACGGCGGCATGAGCTTGCCGAGGTTCAGCGTGGTGCCGGCGGCGGCGACGGCCCAGCGGGACGGCATCAGCCAGGCGAACTGCTCCAGGCCCGGGGAGTCGTAGACCTGGAAGAGGATGCCGGTGAAGACGACCTGGACGATCGCGAACATGACCAGCAGCGGCATGGTCTTCTCGGCGGTCTTCACCAGCGAGGAGATCACGAGGCCGAACATCATCGAGGTGAAGCCGAGCGCGATGACCGACAGGCAGAGCTCGACGGCCGGCGGCATCAGCAGGCCCTCGGCGGGCAGGTCGCGCGGGAAGAAGCCGATCCCGCAGATGATCACGCCCTGGATGGCCGTGATGACGCCGAGGACGATCACCTTCGACATGAGGTAGGCCGACCGGGACAGGCCCGTCGCGCGCTCACGCTCGTAGATGACGCGTTCCTTGATCAGCTCACGGACCGAGTTGGCCGCGCCCGAGAAGCACATGCCGACCGCGAGGATCAGCATGATCGTGCCGGCGTCGCCGTTGAACTGGGACGGCGGCGTCGGCGGGGCGAGGCCGAAGGTCGCGGGGATGACCGTGGAGACCACGCCGAGGACCGCGGGCAGGATCAGCATCAGGCCGATGAAGCCCTTGTCGGAGGCGATCACCGAGACGTAGCGGCGGATCAGCGTCCACAGCTGCGAACCCCAGCCCTGCGGCTTGGGCGGCATCATCTGCTGCGGCGACGGCATCGCGACGGACTGCGGGGCGACCGCGTCGATGTCGGCGGCGTACAGCTGGTAGTGCTGCGAGCCCTTCCAGCGGCCGGCCCAGTCGTAGTCGCGGTAGTTCTCGAAGGCCGAGAAGACGTCCGCCCACGTGGTGTAGCCGAAGAAGTTCAGCGCCTCGTCCGGCGGACCGAAGTACGCGACCGAACCGCCGGGGGCCATGACCAGCAGCTTGTCGCAGATGGCCAGCTCGGCGACCGAGTGCGTGACGACGAGGACCGTGCGGCCGTCGTCGGCGAGCCCGCGCAGCAGCTGCATGACGTCGCGGTCCATGCCCGGGTCGAGGCCGGAGGTCGGCTCGTCCAGGAAGATCAGCGAGGGCTTGGTGAGCAGCTCCAGGGCCACGGACACGCGCTTGCGCTGACCACCGGAGAGCGCGGTGATCTTCTTGTCCTTGTGGATGTCGAGCTTGAGCTCGCGCAGCACCTCGTTGATGCGGGCCTCGCGCTCGGACTCGGCGGTGTCGCCGGGGAAGCGGAGCTTGGCCGCGTACTTGAGCGCGGTGCTGACCTTCAGTTCCTTGTGCAGGATGTCGTCCTGCGGGACCAGGCCGATGCGCTGGCGGAGCTCCGCGAACTGCTTGTACAGGTTGCGGTTGTCGTAGAGGACGTCGCCCTGGTCGGCGGGCCGGTAGCCGGTCAGCGCCTTGAGCAGGGTGGACTTGCCGGAGCCGGAGGGGCCGATGACACCGATCAGCGACTTCTCCGGGACACCGAAGGTGACGTCCTTGAGGATCTGCTTGCCGCCGTCGACGGTGACCGTGAGGTGGCGGGCCGAGAAGGAGACCTCGCCGGTGTCGACGAACTCCTCGAGACGGTCGCCGACGATCCGGAAGGTCGAGTGGCCGACGCCGACGATGTCGTTCGGGCCGAGCAGCGCGGTGCCGGACTTCGCCAGCGGCTGGCCGTTGACGTAGGTGCCGTTGTGGCTGCCGAGGTCGTGGATCTCGAACCGGCCGCCGGGCATCGAGCGGAACTCGGCGTGGTGGCGCGAGACCTGGAGGTCGGAGACCACCAGCTCGTTCTCCAGCGCACGGCCGATCCGCATGACGTGGCCCAGCGAGAGCTGGTGGAACGTCGTCGGGCTGCGGTCACCGTAGGCCGGGGCCCCGCCCTGCGCCGGGCGGGGCGCGGCGGCGCCGCCCTGCTGGTGCGGGACGTGCGCCTGCGGCTGCTGTTGGTACTGCGCCTGCTGCTGCTGTCCCCAGGCCTGCTGCTGGGGCTGCTGCTGCGGGGCCTGGTAGGCCGGGGCCTGCGGCTGGGCGTAGGCCTGCGCCTGCTGCGCCGGGGCCTGCTGGGCCACGGCCGGCTGCGGCGCGGCGGCGGCGCTCAGGTTCAGCCGCGGGCCGTCGGTCGCGTTGCCGAGGTGGACCGGCGTGCCGGGAACGAGCTGGGTCTGCTGGACCCGCGCCCCGTGCACGTAGGTGCCGTTGGTGCTGCCGTGGTCCTCGATGCCCCAACTCTGGCCGTTCCAGGCGATGGTGGCATGCCGCCACGACACCCGCGCGTCGTCGATCACCACGTCTCCCTGGGGGTCGCGCCCCAGCGAGTACGACCTGGACGGATCGAGCGTCCAGGTCCTTCCATTCAATTCCAGTACGAGTTCCGGCACTCCAGCCCCACTTAAGTCCCCCGAGAATCCCCCATGACGTCAGGGAGTCTAGGGATGGCGAACATCCGGGGGAACTATTTCAGGCGCACAGCCGTATGGGGAATCCGGGCCTTGCCGCGGCGTCTACGACTGCCCGTTGACGGGGTCGAAAGTCACCCGGAGAGTGAGATACGGGACTTCTCGCCCGGGGGTCCCCTCGCGTACCGCTCGGTAGGCATCGGGGGTTCACCGCATGCGCCGCATTCGTTGGGGAGACGTGCTCGTGTCCGCGGTCGCCGCCGTGGGCTGGTCCCTGATCGTGATGGCGGGGGTGGCCGCGCTCGGGTTGCACCTGCTGGGCGCCGACGCCGCGGGAGGATCGCTCGGGGCCATGACGGCCGCCGTGGTGGTCCTCGCGGTCGGCGGCACCGTGACCCCCTCGGGTGACGTGTCGGCCTTCGGGGTCGTCGGTGCGGGCGCCGAAACCTCCCTGGACGTCATGCCCTTGGGGGTGTCCCTCGCCGGGGCACTGGTCCTGGGACGCGTGTTCGCGCGCTCGCTCCGGGCCTGGGCCGGGCCCGGCGAGACGACCGCCCGCGTCCTCGTGCTCACGGCGCTGTTCGTCGCGACGGTGGGCGGGCCGGCCTGGGCCGGGCACGACGTGGTCACCGTCGACGGGACGGAGCTGCCGAGGTCTCCGGCGAAGGTGGAGATCCCGGGGATCGGGGACATCGGCGGGCTGCTCCCGGACCGCATCGGGGACCTGATCGAGACACGGACCCGGATCGGGTTCTCGGTGGAGACGTGGCCGACGCTGCTGGGCGCGGGAACGTGGGCGCTCGCCGTACTGGCGGTGGCCCTGCTCGTCTCGCGGCGCGGGCCGGCCGCGCTCGCCCGGCTCCGCCCGGCCGCCTCGGCGGTGCTGACGATGCTGCTGGTCGCGGTGGCGGCCGGGCTGGCCGCGGCGGTGTGGGCGGCGCTCGGCGACGCCCATCCGCGGCGGGTGGTGGGGGCCGCGCT
Source organism: Streptomyces sp. NPDC029164 (assembly GCF_055563995.1). Taxonomy (NCBI): domain Bacteria; kingdom Bacillati; phylum Actinomycetota; class Actinomycetes; order Kitasatosporales; family Streptomycetaceae; genus Streptomyces; species Streptomyces sp. NPDC029164. The sequence goes on from NZ_JBVHWW010000062.1 coordinate 16,532, forward strand.
GCTGGGGGCGCCGAACGGGAGCTGGCTGGGCGTGCTGCTGGGGCTCTTCGTACCGGTGCGCGGCCGGGCCGAGGGGGCGCCGGCCCGGCTGCTGCCCGATCCGCTGGACGATCTGCTGGCCGGGGCCGCGCGGGAGCCGGTGACGGTGGCGCGCCTCGCGGAGTACGACGAGCGGGTCTGGCTGCTGGTGGCGGGGGTGGCGCTGCTGCTGCTCCACGCGGGCGTGCTGGCGGCCGTACGGACTCCCGGGCGCGCTCCCGTACGGATTCCCGGGCGCGGGGTGCTCGGGTGTGCGGCGCGGATGTCGGTGGTGACGGCCGTGACACTGGCGGGGCTGGTGTGGCTGACGGGGCTGTCGGCGGATGCCTCGTTGGCGGTGCTGGGGGTGGACGCGGTGGATGCCCGGGTGGAGCTGCGGGGGGCCCTCGCGCCGGCCCTGGTGCTGGGTGCGGTGTGGGGGGCGGTGGCCGGGGCGGCGGGTGCGCTGATCGCCCCGCGGCGGCGGAGGGACCCGGCCGGCCCAGAGCCCGTCCGGGGGTGGCCCGACCCCGAGGCGCCGACCGCCGCCGGCCCGTACGGCCTGCCCCTGCGCGGCCCGCGCCCTGGAGCGGGCGGGGAGGCGGACGGCTCGTGGGACGTGACGGTGACCGGCGTCCCGCCGTGGTCGGCCAGGCCGCCGAAACCACCCCGCCGGGAGCCCTTCACCCCGCCTCCCCCGCCGGGAGCCCCGCCCCCGCCCAAGCCTCCGGCGCCACCGCGGTGAGGTTCGGCGTCGCGGGGCCGCTGCGCGGGGCCGTCTCCCCGCCCCGCCCTTTCACCGTTTCCCCGGGCGGCGCCCGGACCCGCGCCTCACACGCCGGCGGGGCCGGAAGACCTGCGGCGGAGCCCCGGCGCGAGCGTTCAAGACGTGGGACGGGGGTCCTGGGCTCGGGGTGGGGAAGATACGGTGAGGGCACCATGAGCGCATCGCAGACCTCCGACGTCCCCACCCTCCTCGTCAAGATCTTCGGCAAGGACCGTCCCGGGATCACCGCCGGGCTGTTCGACACCCTCGCCGCCTACTCCGTCGATGTCGTCGACATCGAGCAGGTCGTCACCCGTGGCCGCATCGTCCTGTGCGCCCTCGTCACCAAGCCCGCCGGCGGCGCCGAAGGCGACCTGCGGGCCACCGTCCACAGCTGGGCCGAGTCCCTCAAGATGCAGGCCGAGATCCTCTCCGGTACCGGTGACAACCGGCCGCGCGGCAGCGGCCGCTCCCATGTCACCGTGCTCGGTCACCCGCTCACCGCCGAGTCCACGGCCGCCATCGCCGCCCGGATCACCGAGACCGGCGGCAACATCGACCGTATCTTCCGCCTCGCCAAGTACCCGGTGACGGCGGTGGAGTTCGCGGTCTCCGGCGTCGAGACCGAGCCGCTGCGCACCGCCCTGGCCACCGCCTCCGCGCACATCGGCGTGGACGTGGCCGTGGTCTCGGCCGGGCTGCACCGCCGGGCCCAGCGCCTCGTCGTCATGGACGTGGACTCGACCCTGATCCAGGACGAGGTCATCGAGCTGTTCGCCGCGCACGCCGGGTGCGAGGCCGAGGTCGCCGAGGTCACCGAGCGGGCCATGCGCGGTGAGCTGGACTTCGAGCAGTCGCTGCACGCCCGGGTGGCGCTGCTGGCGGGCCTGGACGCGTCCGTCGTGGACAAGGTCCGCGCCGAGGTGCAGCTGACGCCGGGCGCGCGGACCCTGATCCGTACGCTCAAGCGGCTCGGCTACCAGGTCGGCGTGGTCTCCGGCGGGTTCACGCAGGTCACGGACGATCTGCGGGAGCGGCTGGGACTGGACTTCGCCTCCGCCAACACCCTGGAGATCGTCGACGGGAAGCTGACGGGCAAGGTCACCGGCGAGATCGTGGACCGGGCGGGCAAGGCCCGGCTGCTGCGCCGTTTCGCCGCGGAGGCCGACGTACCGCTGTCGCAGACGGTGGCGATCGGTGACGGGGCCAATGACCTGGACATGCTGAACGCGGCCGGGCTGGGCGTGGCCTTCAACGCCAAGCCGGTGGTCCGCGAGGCCGCGCACACGGCGGTGAACGTGCCCTTCCTGGACGCGGTGCTGTACCTGCTCGGGATCACCCGTGAGGAGATCGAGGCCGCCGACCTGGCCTGACCCGCGGGACACGGACGGGATGCGAGCGGGCCCCGGCGGCCGGTGCGGCTGCCGGGGCCCGTTCGCGCGTACGCGGCCGGCCGGGCCGGGTCAGTGTCCCTTGGGGGTCCAGTAGTCGAGCAGGGTGCCCACCCCGTGCTCCACGGACTTCCACGATCCGGTGAAGGAGACGACGGCGAGGGCCGCGGTCGGGAATCCCGTACGGGTCATCCGCGCCAGGGTGTCTCCCTCCGCGCGCCCCGAGAGGGCGTCGGCGAGGGCGTGCATGCCGGGGTTGTGGCCGACGAGGAGGAGGTCGGAGACCTCGTCGGAGGTCTCGTTCAGCAGGGCGATGAGCTCGCCCAGCGAGGCGTCGTAGAGCCTCTCCTCGTAGTGGGTCTTCGGCCGGTGCGGCATCTCCTGGACGGCGAGCTTCCAGGTCTCTCTGGTGCGGGCCGCGGTGGAGCAGAGGGCCAGGTCGAAGGCGATGCCGGTCTCGGCGAGCTTCAGACCGACGGCCGGCGCGTCCTTGCGGCCCCGTTCCGCCAGGGGGCGGTCGTGGTCGGACACCTCGGGCCAGTCGGCCTTGGCGTGCCGGAGGAGGGCGATCCTGCGGGGTGTGTCGGCGCTCATGACTCCCAGCTTCGCACGAAACGAACCACGGGGCGCAGGGTGTTGGGGGGGCTCACCCCACTGGAGGTGGGCGCTCGGGAGGTCACTCCACGGCGCGCAGGAGCTGTTCCGCGACCCGGACCAGGGAGGAGACCTCGCCGGTGGCCGCGTGGGCCTCGCCGGAGCCGGCGAGGAGCATCAGCAGGAGGCCGAAGGCGAGGGCGGGCAGGGCCAGCGCCCACCAGTGCAGCCGGGCGCTCGCGGCGGCGGTGGCGCGGGCCCGGGGGGTGGCTGCGGACGGGAGGGACCGGGTGTGCGTGGGGGCCGACATGGCCGCCTCCGTGGGTGTGCGGACGGGACTGGCTCGCTGTTCACGAATCTATGGATCCGCTGCGGCCGTTCCCATCCGGGGCACACCCCACTTCACCCTGAGCCTGGCCCCCTAGGGGTGGTGGGGTTGTCCCCACCCTCACTGCGGGGCGGTGGTCCTCAGGGGGACGCGATGGTCGCGATCACCGAGATGACCACGGTGATGGCGAGGATCGCGCCGAGCACGAGGCCGAGCTTCTTGCGGCCGTCCTGCGGGTTCGGTTCAAGTACGGGCGACATGCCGGTCAGTCTTTCATGCCGCATTCGTCCTCGATCGTGCGGTCCCTGCCTGCGAGGACGCCGAGCGCGATCTGCGGGACGAGCAGGCCCGCCATCAGGGCGAGCGGCAGGTCCCAGCCGCCGCTGTGCTGGTAGAGGGCGCCGATGAGGAGGGGGCCGGGGATGGAGATGAGGTAACCGGTGCTCTGGGCGAAGGCGGAGAGCCTGACGACGCCGGCCGGGGACTTGGCGCGCAGCCCGATGAGGGTGATGACGAGGGGGAAGGCGCAGTTGGAGATGCCGAGCAGGAGCGCCCAGGCCCAGGCTCCGGCGGCGGGGGCGAAGTAGAGCCCGAGGTAGCCGGTGAGGCCGAAGACGCCGAGGACGACGGCGATGGCGCCCTGGTTCCTCATCCGGCCGGCGAGGCCCGGGATGACGAAGGCGAGGGGGACTCCCATGACCATGGTGACGGCGAGGAGCACGCCGGCGGTGGAGGCGGAGACCCCGGCGTCGCGGAAGATCTGCGGGAGCCAGCCCATGGTGATGTACGCGCCGGTGGCCTGGAGGCCGAAGTAGCAGGCGAGGGCCCAGGCGGTGCGGCTGCGGACGACCCGCGGGCCCGCGTCGGCCCGGAGGGCGGCGCCCGTGCCGGCGGCGGCCGCGGCCCGGGCCCGGTCGGCGCTCCGGATGGCGCGGGCGATGGGCAGCCACAGCAGTACGGCGACGACGGCGAGGGAGGCCCACATGAGCAGGCCGGTGCGCCAGCTGCCGCCGAGGGCGGCGGTCAGCGGGACGGTCGCGGCGGCGGCGAGCGAGGTGCCGGCGGCCAGGGCCATGGAGTAAAGGCCGGTCATGGTGCCGACCCGGTCCGGGAAGTAGCGCTTGACGATCACCGGGAGCAGGACGTTGGTGAGGGCTATGCCGGCCAGGGACAGGGAGCTGGCGGCCAGGAAGGCCACGGCGCCGTTCGTGAACGGGCGGATCAGCAGGCCGGTGGCGACGGCGGCCATGCCGGCGCAGACGACGGCGGCCGGGCCGAAGCGGCGGGAGAGCCGGGGCGCGGTGACGCCGAAGACGGCGAAGCAGAGGGCCGGGACGGAGGTGATCAGTCCGGCGACGGTGGCGCTCATGCCGAGGCCCGTGCGGGTCTCCTCGAAGAGGGCGCCGAGGCTGGTGATGGCGGGCCGCAGGTTCAGGGCGGCCAGCACGATTCCGACGATGAGCAGCGGGCCGAGCCAGGTCGGCTGCGGGGTGGTGGCGGCCGCCACGCGGTCCGCCGCGGCCCGCCGCGCGGGCTGGTGGCTCCCGGTGGGCCGGTCGAGCGTCTGCACTTCTTCGTCGGACATCCCACCATCATAGAATCATGGGATGATTGGTTGTCCAGTCGCTCTTGAGAGGAACCCATGCCGCTGACCTCGCCACGGCGCTCCGTTCTCGTCGATCAGGTGATCACGCAGCTGCGGAACCAGATCACCTCCGGCGAGTGGCCGGTCGGCGCCCGCATCCCGACCGAGCCGGAGCTCGTCGAGCTGCTCGGCGTCGCGCGCAACACGGTGCGCGAGGCCGTACGGGCGCTGGCGCACAACGGCCTCCTGGACATCCGGCAGGGCTCGGGCACGTACGTGATCGCCACGAGCGAGCTGGCCGGCGTCATGCACCGCCGGTTCGCGGGCGCCGAGCCCCGGCACATCGCCGAGCTGCGTTCGACCCTGGAGTCCTCGGCGGCCCGGCTGGCGGCGGAGCGGCGCACCGAGCGGGACCTCGTACAGCTGGACGCCCTGCTGGCGCGCCGCGAGGAGGCATGGGCGGGCGGGGACGCGGAGGTCTTCGTGGCCGCGGACGTGAGCCTGCACATGGCGGTGGTGACGGCCTCGCACAACGACGTGCTGATCGAGCTGTACGCGGACCTCGGCGACCTGGTGGCCGACTGGCTGCGGGCGGACGTGGGCACCGAGCTGCACCCGTCGGCCCATCTTGACCACGCCCGGCTGATCGAGGCGATCCGGCGGGGGGACGGGGACGCGGCGGCCTCGGAGGCGGCGGGCTACCCCTTCGCCTGCCTCGGCAAGAACACGGACGGGGACCCGCTCACGCCCTCTGGTGGGTGATCCAGGCCGAGCGGACCTCTTTCCAGCAGCGCCCGGTGAGCTCCACCCGCCCGGCGGGTCCGACGGCGACGGCGGCGCCGTCTCCGTCCACGTCCCACCAGCGGTCGCATTCGACGTGCAGGCGCAGCAGGTCGGTCTCCGGGTAGGCGTTGTGGCAGTTCGCCGTCACCTGCGAGCCCTCGATCGCGATGTCGCAGTCGGCTCCGAAGAGGTCCCGCGCGGCGGGGCGAGAGGGCTGGGCGGGGGGTTCGGCGGGGATCTCGGCGAGCTCCACGACGGCGGGGGCCACCGCTTCGGGGCCGGGTGCCGATTCGTCTCCCACGGGTTCCGCGGCTGCTCCGGGGACCAGGAGTCCGGTCAGGATCACCGAGGTGACCAGCATCGATACCGTTCGGCTCGGCCTCGCTCGCACTCCTACCCTCCTCCCCGCAGGAGCCGGGAAGATCCCGGCCTGGCCAGTTTGCAGGCATCTGTCCCGGTTTTCGACTCGGGAAGATCCGGTCGGCCGGTGAACATACGAGCGAGGGACGGGCGCGGACCACGCGAAACGGCGGCGGGGGGGGGGGGGGGGGGGGGGGGGGGGGGGGGGGGGGGGGGGGGGGGGGGGGGGGGGGGGGGGGGGGGGGGGGGGGGGGGGTGGGGGGGGGGGG